>NZ_JBFTMT010000007.1:0-338649 GCF_056397105.1 Microbacterium sp. 05N427 | reverse complement strand
AGAACAATGCATACCCACCAGGGAAAACCGGTAAGCAGCGAGTTTGAAACTGACCAAAGAGATGACATCATTGCTGACTTCATCCGAATGCCAACCCCAAAAGGAGTTGGTCTTTGATCCAAAGGAATTTCTCAAACCAACCAAAAAAGTTGGAACGAGGAATAAATTGGCATTTGACAAGTGCACGCTGTTGAGTTCTCAAGGATCGGACGCTCCTACAGTTCAGCCTCGCGGCATCACAAGTAGGGCTTGATCTCACTCCCCCTCGCTGCGCCTTGCGGCGAACCTGAGGTGGGAGTTCCCCATCATAGTCGAAGATCTTCCACCAGGGAAGTTCTTCGTCGAGATCGGGTTTCGTTCGCCGCTTGGGGAGTCAGACCTTCCGGCCTTTCGCTCTACCGCTTGGGGCGAACAAGTAATAAGTTACGTGGATCCCGGGGTTCCGGCAAATCGTGGCCGCAGCCCGGGCGTGTCGCATGCCCCGCTTCCCCGCGGCACCCCGAGAAAATGCCTGATGAAACGCCAAACCCCCGCCAGGCGGTGGCCTGGAGGGGGTTTCAGCGGGTGTAACCGCTTCCGATATGCGGTGCTTCGGTCACATCCCCAGCGCGTGCGCAGCCGACTGCGCGCGGGCGACGAGCTCGGTGCGCTGTTCGGCGACCCGCACCGGGGCGGTGCCGCCGACGCCATCACGGCTGGCGACGGATCCGGCGATCGTGAGCACCTCGCGCACGGCCGGGGTCAGCAGCGGCGACACCTCGGCGAGGAGCGCGTCGTCCGCGTCCTCGAGGCCGATGCCGCGCTGCTCGCAGGCGCGCACCAGAGACCCGGAGATCTCGTGGGCCTCGCGGAACGGCACGCGGTTCTTCACCAGCCACTCCGCGACATCGGTCGCGAGCGAGAAGCCCTGGGGAGCGAGCTCCGCCATGCGCACCGTGTCGAACCGCAGCGTCGCCACCATCCCCGTGAAGGCCGGCAGCACGACCTCGAGGGTGCGGACCGAGTCGAACACGGGCTCCTTGTCCTCCTGCAGATCGCGGTTGTACGCGAGAGGCAGGCCCTTGAGCGTCGCCATGAGTCCTGACAGGTTGCCGATGAGCCGTCCCGACTTCCCGCGCGCGAGCTCGGCGATGTCCGGGTTCTTCTTCTGCGGCATGATGCTGGATCCGGTCGAGTAGCCGTCGTCGAGGGTGACGAAGCCGAACTCCCGCGTGTTCCAGAGGATGATCTCCTCGGAGATGCGGGAGAGGTTGACGCCGATCATCGCGGTGATGAACGCGAACTCCGCGACGACGTCGCGCGAGGCGGTGCCGTCGAGCGAGTTCTCCGCAGGGCGGTCCAGACCGAGCTCGCGGGCGACGAGGGCAGGGTCCAGTCCCAGCGTGGATCCGGCCAGTGCTCCCCCGCCGTACGGCGAGACGCCGGCGCGTGCGCGCCAGTCGACGAGCCGCTCGAGATCTCGCACCAGCGGCCAGGCATGCGCCTGCAGGTGGTGCGCGAGCAGCACGGGCTGCGCGTGCTGGAGGTGCGTGCGTCCCGGCAGGATCGCACTGTCATGCGCCTGCGCCTGGGCCACGAGGGCGTCGACCAGGCCGAGCACCTCTCGGGCGATGACTCGCGCGTGGTCGATCAGGTACATGCGCACGAGCGTCGCGATCTGGTCGTTGCGGCTGCGCCCGGCGCGCAGGCGCCCGCCCAGATCCGCGCCGACCTCGGCGATGAGCGCCGCCTCGAGTGCGCCGTGCACGTCCTCATCAGCGGGCTGCGGGAGCAGCGTGCCGTCGGCGATCCTCTCCGCGAGCACATCGAGGCCCGCGTGCATCCGCACGGCCTCGTCCGCCTCCAGATAGCCCGCTGCCTCGAGCGCGGTCGCGTGCGCATGCGAGCCGGCGATGTCGTAGGGAGCGAGGATCCAGTCGAACTGCGTCGACCGGCTCAACTCGGCGAGCTCCGGGCTGGGTCCCCCGGCGAACCGACCGCCCCAGAGGGCGCCCTGATTCGTGCCGTGCGCGGCGGTCATTTCGTCTCGCTCCGCTCGCTCAGTGCATCGCTCGGCTGGTCCTGCTTGCCGATGAGCCAGACCAGCAGCGCCTTCTGGGCGTGCAGGCGATTCTCCGCCTCGTCCCAGACGACGCTCTGCGGCCCGTCGATGACCTCGGAGTCGACCTCGTAGCCGCGGTCGGCGGGCAGGCAGTGGATGAAGATCGCCTCGGGATCGGCGAGCGCCATGGTCGCGCTCGTGACCTTGTACGCGCCGAGGTCGCGAAGGCGCTGCGCCTTCTCCTCCTCCTTGCCCATCGACACCCAGGTGTCGGTGACGATCACGTCGGCACCCGTCGCGGCCTCGTCCGGGTCCGAGACCAGGGTCAGGGATCCGCCGGTCTCCGCCGCGCGGCGGTGGGCGTCGGCCACGACATCGGCACGGGGCGCGTAAGCCTCCGGAGAGGCGACGCGCACGTGCATGCCGGCGGTGACGCCCGCGAGCACGTAGGAATGCGCCATGTTGCTGCGGCCGTCGCCGAAGAACGAGAGCGTGAGGCCTGCCAGCGCGCCCTTGTGCTCACGGATCGTGAGCAGGTCGGCGAGCAGCTGGCACGGGTGGAAGTCGTCGGAGAGCGCGTTGATCACCGGAACGCGGGTGCCCGCGGCCATCTCCTCGAGACCCGCCTGCGCGTAAGTGCGCCACACGATCGCGGCGACCTGGCGCTCGAGCACCCTGGCCGTGTCGGCCGGGGTCTCCTTGCCGCCGAGCTGGCTGTTCGCCGTCGAGATGATCAGCGGGGATCCGCCGAGATCCGCGATCCCCACCGCGAACGAGACGCGGGTGCGGGTCGAGGACTTGTCGAAGATCACCGCGACGGTCTGCGGACCGGCGAGGGTCTTGTCCGCCCAGCGATCCTTCTTCAGCTCGAGCGCGAGGTCGATGATCTCGGTCTGCTCGACCGTGGTCAGGTCGTCGTCGCGCAGCAGGTGGCGGGTCATTCGTGGATCTCCGTGAGTGCGGTGGCCGCGACCTCGGCGAGGGCGGCGGTGAACRGGTCGGTGAACTCGGCGATCTCGGCGTCGCCGATCGTGAGCGCCGGGGCGATCCGCACCGAGGACGGGTTGGCGGCGTTGATGACGAGTCCGAGGCGCTGGGCCGCGGCGACGACGTCGCCGGCGACGGGGACCGCCAGTGCCACTCCGATGAGCAGACCGCGGCCGCGCACGCCGGTGACGAGCGGGGATCCGATCCCCTCGACCGCTTCGCGCAGCTGCACGCCTCGGTCCCGCGCGTTCTGCACGAGGCCGGACTGCTCGATCTCCTCGAGCACCGCGTTGCTGACGGCGGTGGCGAGGGGGTTGCCGCCGAAGGTGGAGCCGTGCGACCCGGGCTGCAGGAGCGCCGCAGCCTCGCCGAATGCGACGAGTGCGCCGATCGGGAAACCGCCGCCGATGCCCTTCGCCAGGGTGATCGCGTCGGGCACGATTCCCTCGCGCTGGAACGCGAACCAGTCACCCGTGCGGCCGGCGCCGGTCTGGATCTCGTCCACGATGAGCAGCGCACCGTGCTTCGTCGTGAGCTCGCGCGCTGCGCGGAGGTAGCCCTCCGGCAGCTCGAGCACGCCGGCCTCGCCCTGGATCGGCTCGACGAACAGCGCGGCGACGCGGTCGTCCATCGCCGCCTCGAGTGCCTCGATCGTCGCGGGGATGTGCTCGACGCCTCCCGGCAGCGGCTGGAACGGATCGCGCATCGACGCTTTCGCAGTGAGTGCGAGCGCACCGATCGTGCGTCCGTGGAAGGCGTTGTCGAGGGACAGGATCCGCGGGCGCTCGGCGCTGCCGTGCAGGCGGGCGAGCTTGAACGCGGCCTCGTTGGCCTCCGTTCCGGAGTTGCCGAAGAACACGCGACCCTCGTCCCCGGTTCCGGCGAGGCGCTTCAGCCGCGCCGCGAGCTCGAGCTRCGGGGGCGTGGCGAAGTAGTTCGACACGTGTGCGAGCGTGGCCGCCTGGCGGGACACGGCCTCGATGAAGACGGGGTGGGCGTGCCCGAGTGCGGTTACCGCGATCCCCGCGAGGAAGTCGAGGTAGCGTCGCCCCTCGCCGTCCCACAGGTGCGATCCTTCACCGCGGACGAGCAGTTCGAACCGCGGCCCCGCATTCAAGATCAGGTCGCGATCCGCGCTCTGCTGCCATGTTCCCTCGGCCGGCGACGTCATCCCGCCACCACCTCCGTTCCGATTCCCTTGCTGGTGAACAGTTCGACGAGCACCGAGTGCGGTACCCGTCCGTCGATGATGGCCGCCGCGTGCACGCCGGATTCCACGGCCTCCAGGCAGGCGGTCATCTTCGGGATCATCCCCGATTGGAGCGACGGGAGGAGCTTCTTCAGCTCTCCCGTGGTGAGGTGCGAGACCAGGGAGTCGCGGTTCGGCCAATCCGCGTACAGGCCTGCGACATCCGTGAGGATCACCAGCTTGACCGCGCCCAGCGCGGTGGCCAGAGCTGCGGCCGCCGCGTCGGCGTTCACGTTGAGCGACTGGCCCGGATGGTCCAGATCCGGCGCGATGCTGGACACCACGGGCACGCGTCCGGCGGCGAGGTGATCCAGCACCGGGGTCGGATCCACCTGCACGACGTCGCCGACGCGGCCCAGATCCACCTCTTCGCCGTCGATCATGATCCCGCGCCGACGTCCGCCGAACAGGCCGGCGTCCTCGCCGCTGAGGCCGGTGGCGATCGGGCCGTGCGAGTTGATCTTCGCGACGAGCTGGGGATTCACCTGACCGGTGAGCACCATCCGCACGACGCTGATCGCCTCGGTGTTGGTGACGCGGTACCCGCCCTTGAACTCACTGGGAATCTCCAGCCGCTGCAGCATGTCCGAGATCTGCGGCCCCCCGCCGTGCACGACGACCGGCAGCACGCCGACGTAGCGCAGGTAGGCGATGTCGTGCGCGAATGCCTCCTGCAGCTCGTCCGACACCATGGCGTTGCCGCCGTATTTCACGACGACGATCTGGTCGCGGAACTTCTTCAGCCACGGCAGGGACTCGATGAGGGTCTGTGCCTTGAGCGCTGCTTCCTCCGGCGCGGTGTGCTGAAGGTCGCTCATGAGGAGTACGCGCTGTTCTCGTGCACGTAATCGTGAGTGAGGTCATTCGTGCGGATCGTCGCCGCAGCGTCGCCGACCTTGAGATCGATCAGCACGTGCGTCGCGCGCGGCGTCAGGTCGACCTCCTCGCGCGGACGGTCGGGGCCGCCGGCGGTGCACACCCGCACGCCGTTCATCCATACGTCCACGTCGTAGGGATCGAACGCGGCCCTGGTCGTACCGATCGCGGCGAGCACCCGTCCCCAGTTCGGGTCGTTGCCGAAGATCGCCGCCTTGAAGAGGTTGTTGCGCGCGACCGACCGGCCCACCTCCACGGCGTCCCGTTCGTCCGCGGCGTTCACGACCTCGATCGAGATCGCGTGGCTGGCGCCCTCGGCGTCGTCCTGCAATTTGCGGGCCAGCTCGTCGGAGACCTCGGTCAGCGCCGCCGCGAACGCGTCGAGATCGGGGCGGATCCCGCTCGCGCCGTTGGCGAGCAGGGTCACCTGGTCGTTGGTCGACATGCACCCGTCCGAGTCGAGCCGGTCGAAGGTCGCGCCGGTCGCGCGCCGCAGCACGGCATCGGCGTCCGCCGCGTCGAGCTCGGCGTCGGTGGTGAGCACCACGAGCATCGTGGCAAGCCCGGGGGCGAGCATGCCCGCCCCCTTCGCCATGCCGCCGATGGTCCACCCGTCGCGGCTCACCGCGACGGTCTTGGCGACCGTGTCAGTGGTCATGATCGCCTCGGCCGCGGCCTCGCCGCCCTCGGCACTCAGCTGCGCGACGCCGGCCTCCACACCCGCCAGCACTCTGCCCCGGAAGACCTCGTCGCCGGTGCCGATGAGGCCGGTGGAGCAGACCACCACGTCGCCGGCGCTCACGCCGAGCAGCTCAGCGGCACGCTCCGCGGTGAGATGGCTGGTCTGGAACCCGAAGGGACCCGTGAAGCAGTTCGCTCCGCCGGAGTTCAGCACGACCGCCTCGACGACGCCGTCCTTCACCACTTCCTGCGACCAGATGATCGGGTTGGCCTTGGCGCGGTTGCTGGTGAACACCGCGACGCCGACCTTGCGCGGACCGCGGTTCACCACCAGCGCCACGTCGGGCTTTCCGGTGGACTTGAGACCCGCGGCGACGCCGGCCGCCTCGAATCCCTGGGGTGCGGTCACGCTCATGGGGCGACTCCGTTGATGGTGAGCGCCGTGGTCTCGGTGAGGCCGAGCGCGATGTTCATGGACTGGATGGCGGCGCCCGCGGTGCCCTTGACGAGATTGTCGACGGCGGTGACGACGACGACGCGGTTCGCGGCGCGGTCGATCGCGAGCCCGATGAGTGCCGTGTTGGCACCCAGCACGTCGGCGGTGCGCGGAACCGATCCCTCCGGCAGCAGTTGCACGAAGGTCTCGTCGCTGTAGGCGGCCTGCCACGCGTCGCGGATCTGCGCGTCGGTGGCGCCGGGGGCGATGGGGGCGGTCGAGGTCGCGAGGATTCCCCGTGCCATCGGCACGATGACGGGGGTGAACGAGATCCGGATCCCCTCGGGCGCAGCGCCCGACGCGGCCGCGAGCGCCTGCCGGATCTCGGGGATGTGCCGATGCGTGCCGCCGACCGCGTACGGGTTGGCGGATCCGAGGATCTCGCTGCCCAGCAGGTGCGGCTTGAGGCTCTTGCCCGCGCCCGAGGGCCCGACGGCGAGGACCGTCACGATGTCGGAGGGGTCGATCACACCCGCCGCGACGCCGGGTGCGAGGCTCAGGCTCACCGTGGATGCGTTGCAGCCGGGGGCCGCGATCCGGGTGGCGCCACGAAGGTGCTCGCGCTGCTTCCCGTCCCCGACCAGGAGCTCGGGGACGCCGTACGTCCACGGCTCGTGGAAGGCTCCGCCGTAGAAGGCGTCCCACGCGGCATGCGAGGTGAGCCGGTGGTCGGCGCCCGCATCGATCACGAGCGGGACGTCACCGAGCGCGTCGGTGTACTGCCCCGACTGGCCGTGCGGCAGCGCGAGGAACACGATGTCGTGCCCGGCGAGGATCTCGGGCGTCGTGTCCTGCAGGGTCAGGTGCGCCAGGGAGCGCAGGTGCGGCTGGTGCTCGGAGAGCGGTTGTCCGGCGTTCGAGTGCGCCGTGACGGTGCGGATCTCGACGTCGGGATGGTTCGCGAGCAGGCGAAGGATCTCGCCGCCCGCATAACCGGATGCGCCGGAGACGGCGACGGAATACGTCATGCTTTCCACCTTAACGGTCGGGCCTGCCCACGACGCCCAAGAAGACGGCGCGCGGCAGCAGTGCGATGCGGGGCCGGAGGCGGCGACGCCGACACTCCGCCGCGTCGACGCGGGAGCGCAGGGTCGCCTAGAGTCGGCGGTCGCCCGTACGGCGTCGACGCACCGCGGCAGCACCCGTCTGGGTGGTCGCGTGCGGAGCCGGAAGCATGCGGTGACGATATCGCGAGAGGGCGCTCTCGTCCAAATCGTCCTTCGTCTCGCGCAGCGGTCCCTGAGCGAGCCGAAGGCGAGACGAAGGGCGCTCAGGGACCGGCGGCGGCGAAGAAGGCGCGCTCGTGCTCGCTGGAGCGCAGGAACGCCATCCGCATCCGCTCGCGCGTGCGCTCATCCGCGGCGGCCGCATGCGCCGTGACGATCCGGATAGCCTCGTCCGTCGCTTCCGCGAAACGCGGGTCCGCGTACTCGTCCAGCCACGACGCGAACGGATGCGCCGGGTCGCCTCCCGCCTGCGCGTGCAGCCGCGTGCCGACATCGGCGTAGATCCAGAAGCACGGCAGCAGCGCGGCGATGAGCACCCGGTAGTCGCCGTCGAACGCCGCACCGCGCAGGTGGTCCAGGTAGGCGACCGTCGCGGGCGCGGGATCTGCGCGGAACGTCTCGTCGCCGACTCCCTCCGGCGACAGCATGCTCGCGTGCAGCTGCAGCTCGCCGATCACGGACTGCTCGGCGGAGTGCGCCCAGAAGGCCTGTTCGGCCGAGTCCGGTGCGATGCGCGCCGCCTCCGCGAGCGTGCGCGCATAGTCGCGCAGGTACAGGGCGTCCTGCGCGAGGTACCAGCGGAACGAGGTCTCCGGCAGGCTCCCGTCGGCGAGGCGGCGCAGGAACGGCAGGTCGTCGATCGCGCGACGGATCGGGGCGATCGAGGACCACCACTCCGCGGCGATCGCCGCGCGGCCAGGAGCGGCTTCGAGGCCTCCGCGCCGCCACAGCCCGGCGAAGTGGCTGACCGGGCCGTGACCGGATCCGACCTGAAGTCCGGCGCCGGCGGCGATCGACTCCCGCAGCCACGACCGCACCTCGGCGACCGCATCCCGCCAGTCGTGATCGGCCGCCCGGCGGGTCGCGAGCCCGGCGGACAGCGAGCAGCCGGTGCCGTGCGTGCTGGCCGTCCGGATCCTGGATCCGGGATACTCGCGCACCGGCCCGGAGGGACCGACGAGCGCATCGGGCGCCTCGTCGCCGCCGAGGTGCCCGCCTTTCACGAGCACCAGCGCACCCGTCTCGGCCGAGAGCCGTTGCGCCTGGGCGAGGGCGCCGGTCCAGCTCGTGGCCGCGGGCTCTCGCGCGAGGACGGCGAGCTCCGGCAGGTTCGGTGTGAGGAGATCGGCCAAAGGCAGCAGGGCGCGCAGCGCGTGCTCCGCCTCGGCGTCCAGCAGCCGATCGCCGCTGGTGGCGATCATGACCGGATCCAGCACGACGGTGGGCGGCCGGTGCTCCTGCAACCAGGATCCGACCTCGGCGATCACCGCGGATCCGGCGAGCATCCCGATCTTCACGGCGTCGATCCGCACGTCGTCGCTGATCGCGTCGAGCTGGGCGCGCAGGAACGCGGCGGGCGGGACGTGCACGCCTCTGACTCCGCGGGTGTTCTGTGCGGTCAGTGCGGTGATCGCGGCCATGCCGTAGCCGCCGTTCGCAGCGATGGCCTTGAGGTCGGCCTGGATTCCCGCCCCGCCGGACGGGTCGCTGCCCGCGATCGAGAGCACGCGGGGCACCCCGCCCGCGCCCCAGGCGCGCAGCAGCTTGCGTGCGGCGACGCGCGGATCCGGCGCCGCGCACAGCGCCGACACCACCGCGACCCCCGCCGCTCCCGCGGCGCGGAGCGCAGCCGCGTCGGTCCGCTCGATGCCACCGATCGCGACGCACGGCAACGGGCTCGCCGCGGCGAACGCGGCGAACCCCGCCACGCCGAGCTCCGGCGGATGGTTGCGCTTGGTCGTCGTGGGGTGGATCACGCCAACGCCCAGGTAATCGACCGTGCCCGCCGGCAGCGCCATCGCGGCTTCGAGGTGCGCCGGCTGGTTCGCCGTGAGCCCGACGATCGCGTCGGGGCCCAGCACCGAACGGGCGACGAGCGGCGACACGTCCGACTGACCGATGTGGATGCCGTCCACGCGCGCGCCTCGGCGCCGCGCCTCCACGACGGCGTCGAGACGATCGTCGACCACGAGCAGTGCCCGACCGGCGATGACCTCGGAGAGTTCGACGAGCTGCTCCACGATCGACCCGTCATCGGCGTCCTTGTCGCGCAGCTGCACGATCCGCACGCCGCCGGCCACGGCGGCGTCGACGACGGCGGGCACACCGCGTGCGCCGCTCAGCACGGGGTCCGTGACGAGGTAGAGGGCGAGGTCGTCGGCCGTGAGCCGGCGCCGGGCGCCCGCCTGCGCGGTGCGCGCGGGGCGCGGCGCGGTGGCGACGTCCGCGAGCGTCATGCCGTGGCCCCCGCGGTCTCGATCGTCACGACGTCGACCCGGGCGCGCGCCGCGAGGGACTCCGGCCGGATCGCGGCGAGGTCGTCGAGCAGGGCGACGGCGAAGGATCCGGGTCCTCCCGACCGCGCCGCAGCGTCTTCGGCGGCGAGCGTGTAGACCAGCGTGGCCGCAGCGGCGGCGACCAGAGGGCTGTCGCCCGTCCGTCGCGCGGCGCCGAGGAAGGCAGCCATCACCGCGCCGAGCGCGCAGCCGCCGCCGGTGACACGGGTGAGCAGGACGTCGCCGTTCGCGATGCGGACCTCGCGATCCGCGTCGACGAGGAGATCGACCGGGCCGGACACGGCCACCGCTCCCCCGGTGACCCTGGCCAGGTCTCGGGCCGCGTCGGCCGCGGCCTCTGTGCCGTCCAGCGCATCGACACCGCGCCCGCCCTGGCTCTGGCCGGCGAGGGCGAGGATCTCCGAGGCGTTGCCGCGGATGACCGTGGGGCGCAGGGCGAGCAGGTCCTGCGCCAGCGCCGTACGCACCGGCAGTGCGCCGACCGCGACCGGATCAAGCACCCACGGGGTGCCGGCCGTGCGCGCACCGCCGACAGCCTCGAGGCTCGCGGAGCGCTGCTCGGGCGTGGGAGTGCCGAGGTTCACCAGCAGCCCGGACGAGATCGCGGCGAACATGCCGGCCTCCCCCGTGATGTCCACCATCGCGGGCGCGGCTCCCAGCGCGAGCAGCACGTTGGCGGTGAACCCGGTGACCACCGAGTTCGTGATGCAGTGCACGAGCGGGGGCTCCGCCCGCAGCTCCGCGAGAAGGTCCGCGGCGGATTCCACCACGGATTCGGACTTTGTTTCCAGACGCGCGCTCATCGCGACATCCCTTCGCTAGTACGACCTAGATCAGGTTCGACGGGTGTGTTCTCAGCCGCGGATGCGGCACCCCGTGTCACTGCCGGTCAGTCTAGCCAGGACGGCTCGGTCCGAACCACGATGGATCCGGATCCGTTCCCGTCACGCGACGGATGCGCGACGAGAGAACGCCTGCACGATGGATCCGTGGATCCGGTCGTGCAGGCGTTCCCGTGTCGTGCGTGCGTCGCGTCTCAGTCGCGGATCTGAGCCCCGAAGCGCTCGGTCGCGACGGCGACGCCGGCGAGCTTCGCCTCGGTCGCCTCGGCGGCGGTCAGGGTGCGGTCATCGGCCCGGAAGCGCAGCGCGAAGCTCAGGCTCTTGGATCCGTCCGCCACGCCCTCGCCGCGGTAGTCGTCGACGAGGCGGACGGACTCGAGGAGCGCGCCCGCGCCCTCGGACAGGGCCGCGCTCACCTCGGCGGCGGGGATTCCCGCGTCCACCACGAGCGACACGTCCTGCGTCGCGGCCGGGTAGGTCGACAGCGATGCCGCGACCACGCGCTCCCCCGCCAGGGCCAGAACCCGGTCGAGGTCGAGCTCGAGCACCACCGCGCGCCCCGGCAGGTCGGCGTCGGCCGAGACCTGCGGGTGCAGTTCGCCGACGTAGCCGACCACGGTCGCAGAGCCTGTCGAAGCGTCGCGCACCTGCAGCACGCCGGTGCGTCCCGGGTGCAGAGCCGCGCGGCTCCCCTGCACGACGTCGATCTCGACGCCGGCCGCCTCCGCGATCACGCGCACAGCGTCGAGCGCCTCGCTGAGACCGTACTCCTCGGCCGCGCGCCCCGGCTGGCGGGGGGTGACGTGCCCGGTGAACAGGGCCGCGACGAGGCGGGCCTGCGGCGGGATCGAGGCGTCCAGGGCCGCGAGCGTGTCATCCGAGGGCTTGACGCCGAGCGGCGGCACCTCGTCGGTGCCGTAGACGACGCCCGGCTCGGGCAGGAACACGACGCCGGTCTCGAAGATCGCGAGATCCACGAGACCGCGCGCGATGTTGCGGTGCGCGATCTGCAGCAGACCGGGGAGCAGCGAACGACGCAGGAACGGCGCCTGCCCGTCGAGCGGGTTCGCCAGGCGCACGCCGGGGATGCGATCCCCCGAGGCCGAGCCGTGCAGGTCGTTCTGCTCCTCGGTGGTGAACGGGAACGCCGGGGTCTCCACGAGCCCTGCGGCGGCCAGGGCGTTCGCGACGCGACGCCGGCCCTGCTGCAGGTCGGTGAGTCCGCGGCCGGACGGCGGCGTCGGGAGCACGGACGGGATCCGGTCCAGTCCGTGAATGCGCGCGACCTCCTCGGCCAGCGACCACTTGTCGGTGAGGTCAGGGCGCCAACTCGGCGGGATGACGTTCCAGCCGGAGTCGGCCGCCGTCACCTCGGCGCCGATCGTCTCGAGGGCGCCCGTCACCTCGGCGTCGGTGTAGTCCACGCCGATGAGGCCCTGCACGAAACCGGCCGGAAGGTCGATGCCCTCGATGAAGACCTCGGCGAAGAGCGCGCCGCCCTCCTCGGTCAGCGTGCCCCCGGCGAGCGAGACCATGAGGTCGGCGACGCGGCGCGCGGCGGCGAACGGGATGAGCGGATCCACTCCGCGCTCGAAGCGCTTGGACGCCTCGCTGGGCAGCTTGTGCCGACGGGCGGAGCGCGCGATCGTGATCGGATCGAACGTCGCCGCCTCGATCAGCACGTTGCGCGTGGTCCCGCTCATCTCGGTCGTGCCGCCGCCCATGACGCCGGCGAGGCCGATCGGACCTGAGCCGTCGGTGATGAGGAGGTCCTCCGCGTGCAGGATCCGCTCCTGGCCGTCGAGGGTGACCATCCTCTCGCCCTGCACGGCGCGGCGGACCACGATGTTCCCGTCGAGCTTGTCCAGGTCGTAGCCGTGCACGGGGTTGCCGAGCTCGAGCATCACGTAGTTCGTGATGTCGATGAGCACGCCGAGGGAGCGCATGCCCGCGAGCGTGAGGCGGGCGATCATCCACGGCGGGGTGGGACGGGACGGATCCACGCCGCGCACCACGCGGGTGACGAACTCGGTCGCGCCGGCGGCGCCGCGGATGGGAGCCGCGTCCTCGACCACGGCGGTGCGACCGCTGCCGGGCTGCAGCTCGGCGAAGTCGCGGTCGGCGGGGTCGCGGAAGGCCGCTCCTGTCGCGTGCGCGTACTCGCGGGCGATGCCGCGGAGCGAGAAGGCGTAACCGCGGTCCGGCGTGACGTTCACGTCGACCGCGACGTCGTCCAGACCGAGGAGGGCGATCGCGTCGGTGCCGACGGGGGCGTCGATGCCGAGCTCGGAGAGGATCAGGATCCCGTTGTGCTCGTCGCCGAGACCCAGTTCGCGGGCCGAGGCGATCATGCCGTCGGAGACGTGTCCGTAGGTCTTGCGCGCGGCGATCGGGAAGGGGCCGGGCAGCACGGCGCCGGGCAGGGTCACGACGACCTTGTCCCCGATGGCGAAGTTGCTCGCGCCGCAGACGATGCCGCGGACACCGCCGTTGGCCTCGGAGACGTCGACCTGGCACCAGCGGATGGTCTTGCCGTTGGACTGCGGCTCCTCCTCGAAGGACAGGACCTGTCCGACCACGACGGGGCCCGAGATGTCGAAGCCGTGCAGCTCCTCCTCCTCGAAGCCCACGGAGACGAGCGCCGCGAAGACGTCGTCCGGCGTGGCCGTCTCGGCCACATCCACGTACTCACGCAGCCACGAAAGCGGGACGCGCATCACACCACCATCCCGAACTGCTCGCTGAAACGGACATCGCCCTCGGCCATGTCGCGCATGTCCTGCACGTCGCTGCGGAACATGAGCGCGCGCTCGACGCCCATGCCGAATGCGAAGCCGCTGTACACATCGGGGTCGATCCCCGCCGCGCGCAGCACGTGGGGGCTGACCATGCCGCAGCCGCCCCACTCGATCCAGCGCGCGCCGCCCTTGAAGGTCGGGTGCCACAGGTCGAGCTCGGCGGAGGGCTCCGTGAAGGGGAAGAAGTTCGTGCGGAAGCGGGTCTCCGCCTCCGGGCCGAAGAGCTGACGCGCGACGTGGTCGAGCGTGCCCTTGAGGTGCGCCATGGAGATGCCCTTGTCGACGACGAGGCCCTCGAACTGGGTGAACACCGGCAGGTGCGTGGCGTCGAACTCATCGGTGCGGTAGACCCGACCAGGGCACAGCACGTAGATCGGCACCTCGCGGTCGAGCATCGAGCGCACCTGCACCGGGCTGGTGTGCGTGCGCATCACGAGGTGCCGGGAGGGCGGGTCAACGTAGAACGTGTCCTGCTCCTGACGTGCCGGGTGGTCGACGTCGAAGTTCAGCGCGTCGAAGTTGAACCACTCATGCTCGAGCTCTGGTCCTTCGGCGATCTCCCAGCCCATGCCGACGAACACGTCGCTGATCTGCTCCTGCAGCAGGGTGAGCGGGTGCCGGGCGCCGACGCGGCTGCGCGAGGCGACCGCGGTGATGTCGACGCGCTCGGCCTCCAGCCGCGCGGCGGTCTCGGCCTCGGCCAGCTCCGCCTCCTTCGCGGCGAGCGCCTGCGTGACGCGCCCACGGCCCTGGCCGATGAGCTTGCCGAACGCGGCCTTGTGCTCGGGCGCGACCTGGCGCATGGACGCGTTGAGGATCGCAAGCGGCGACCCCTCGGCGACGTGGGCGGCGCGTGCCGCCTTCAGCTCGGCGGTGTCGGCCGCGGACCCGATCGCGGCGAGCGCGGCCTCGACGGCGGTCTCCACCGCCTCGGGCGTGATCTCGGAAGTGTTCTGTGCGTTGTCGGACACGAGAACCGAGTCTACCGGCGCGCCGGCACCGGGCCCGCTCGCCACCGGCCGCTCAGAGCGGCCCGAACATCTCGGTGCGCCCGACCGGCGTCCACGACAGTCGCTCGCGCTCCAGGGTCGCGGCGAGGCGGGGATCCTTCTGCGTCTGCCGCCGCAGGGTCGGCCTGCTGCGGCCGACGATCGTGGGCGGGACGACGAAGCCGGAGACGAGCAGGAGCACCAGCCCGAGATCGACGAGGACCATCGCGAACACGCCTCCCGACGTCACCGCGCCGATCACCAGGAACACGTTGAGCACGAACAGGATCCCTCCCGCCGCCCACAGTCCGCCCCGCAGGTCCCCCGGCCCCCGGACGGGTACCCACGCCCCGGGCCGCGGCACCCAACGTCGCACCCGGCTGAGGAACCACCCGCCGAGCGCCGCGAGCACCACGCCGACGATCATCCAGGGCACGGTCGACACTGCTCGGCCGGTGACGGCGAACAGCACCCCGGCGAACAGCACCGCCCCGAGACCCACGCTCACCAGGGCCGCCCACATCCCGGCGACACGGGCCCGCGCGTCCGCGATCTCGCGCAGCCGGGTGGAGAACTCCGGGGGGTACTGCGCCCCCAGCTCGGGATCGAGCCACTGCTCGAGCGTCCTGCTCGAGGCGGACGGGTACGCGGAGACCGGTTCGACGTGCGCCATGACAGCGAGGCTACAGGGCGGCGGAGCCGTCGTCCGGTGGGTACCGGCGCGCTCAGCCCCTCACTGAGCGCGCCGGAGTCTCAGATCTGCCCGCCGCCCGAGTCGAACCTGCCTGCGCGCCCCTGCAGGGCGATGACCTCGGTCAGAGTCGATTCGTCATCCGCTGCCGAGTTACCGGCATTGTGGTGCACCTTCGGCGAGCGCCGGGTGCGCACCTCGAGCCACTTCGCGACCCCGGAGAGGATCAGGCACATGGAGATGTAGATGACCGCGACGATCAGGCCCGCCTGCAGGAGCGGCCTGCCCGGCTGTCCGCTGAGGTACTTGGCGTAGTAGATGAGTTCGGGGTAAGTGATGATGAAGCCGAGAGCGGTGTCCTTCAAGGTGACCACGAGCTGAGACACGATGATCGGGAGCATGGCCCGCAGCGCCTGCGGCAGCAGGATGAACGCCATCACGCCGGACTTTCGGAGCCCGATCGCGTAGCCGGCCTCCTTCTGACCCTTCGGCAGGGCCTCGATGCCGGCGCGCAGAGCCTCCGCGAGCACGGAGCCGTTGTAGAGCACGAGGCCGATCACGACCGCCGCATACGGCGTCATCCGGAAGGTGCTGCCCGGGATGGAGTTGATGCCGTAGTAGAAGATCATCATCATGACCAGCACCGGCACGGCGCGGAGCAGCTCGATCACGACGGTGACGGGCACTCGCACCCAGGCGTGCTCGGAGACCCGGCCGATCGCGAGCACGAAGCCGAGGATCAGGCTGCCGACGGCCGCGGCGAGGAACGCGCTGACGGTCGCCCACAGCGCCTGAGCCATGCCCTGCCACACGAGCGAGTAGGTGAACAGGTTCCAGCGCGAGGCGTCGAACTGCCCGGTCACGGCGAAGCGGTAGACGACGAAGCCGATCACCGCGAGGACGACCAGCACGGTCGCTGCGCCGATGATGAGGTTGCGCCGGACGGCCTTGGGGCCGGGTACGTCATAGAGAACGGATGCGCCGCTCATCGGACGATCCTCCACTTCTTCTCGAAGTGCCGTTGCACGAGGCTCAGCAGGAACACCAGGACGATGAACACGACGGCGACCCAGAGCAGGATCTCCATCACGGTCCCCGGCCGGTTGTACGAGTCGGCGACCTCGGCGCGGAGCGCTGCGAGCTCGACGATCGAGAAGCCGGCGGCGACGGTGGTGTTCTTCAGCAGGGCGATGAACACGCTCATCATGGGCGGCACGACCGAGCGGAACGCCTGCGGCATGACCACCAGCGTCATGACCTGCCCGAAGGAGAGGCCGATCGCGCGGGCCGCCTCGGCCTGGCCGACCGGCACCGTGTTGATGCCTGCGCGCAGAACCTCCGCGACGTACGTCGCGGTGTAGATCCCGAGGGCCAGGATCGCCAGCCAGACGTACGGGATGTCCGGCAGATCGAGTTTCGGGTATCCGAAGACGAAGAAGAAGAAGACCAGCGTGAGCGGGGTGTTGCGGATCAGGTTCACATAGGCGGTGCCCACGCCACGGGCGATCGGCACGGGCGAGACCCGCATGGCGCCGACGATGGTGCCCAGCACGAGCGCCAGCACGCCGCCGCCGAGGAAGAGCAGGACCGTGTTCAGGGTCGCCTTGCCCCACAGGTCGAGGTTGCCCAGGAGTGCGTCCACGCGATCTCTCCTTCGAGTTCGAGGCTTCGGATGAGGGGTGACGTCACACGACGTCGGGAGGGGAAGCGGCCGACAGGATCAGTCCGGCCGGCCGCTTCGCATCACTTCTCGACAGCGGGCTGAGTGACCTTCAT
Organism: Microbacterium sp. 05N427; assembly: GCF_056397105.1. Taxonomy (NCBI): domain Bacteria; kingdom Bacillati; phylum Actinomycetota; class Actinomycetes; order Micrococcales; family Microbacteriaceae; genus Microbacterium; species Microbacterium sp. 05N427. The sequence goes on along the minus strand of NZ_JBFTMT010000007.1, from coordinate 321,700 downwards.
GCCACTCGCGCCCAGGTTCTGCTCGAAGATCGCCTTCCAGGTGTCCCCGCCATCGGTGAACATCGTGTTCACGAAGGTCTGGAACGCGGTGTCGCCCTTGGCCAGGCCCACGCCGTACTTCTCGGTCGTGAACGGCTCGCCGACGACCTTGAGCTCCTCGGGATCCTGCGCCGCGTAGCCGATCAGGATCGCCTGGTCGGTCGTGACCGCGTCGACCTGCTTGTTGATGAGCTGCTCGACACAGGCCGAGTACACGTCGAGTCCGACGGTCTTGGTGTCGGGGAAGTTCTGCTGGATGTTCTGCAGCGGCGTGGATCCGGTCGCCGAGCAGACGGTCTTGCCGGACAGGTCCTTCTCGCTCTTGATCGTGTCATCGCTCTTGCGGACCAGCAGGCCCTGCCCTGTCACGAAGTACGGGCCGGCGAAGTCGATCACGGCCTTGCGCTTGTCGGTGATCGAGTAGGTGCCGACGTAGTAGTCGACGTCTCCGTTCACGATCGCCTGCTCGCGGTTGGCCGACGGGATCGCCTTGAACTCGATCTTGTCCTCGCTGTAACCGAGTGAGGCGGCGATCCAGCGGGCGATGTCGATGTCGAATCCGGTGCGCTTGCCGGTGGTGGCGTCCTTGTAGCCGAGACCGGGCTGGTCCTCCTTGACGCCGATCGTGATCTTGCCGTTCTTGGTGATCCGGTCGAACGTGGGGCTGCCCTCGAGCTTGACGTCCTTGGCGACCTCGAACAGGGGCTTGTCGCTCGTCGGGGACTTGCCCTCCCCCGTGGCTCCGGGGCTCGTGGGGCTGCCGCTGTTGCAGCCCGTGAGGGCGATCAGGGCGACGGCCGCGATGCCGATGCCGGTGAGGATCCGTGACTTTCGCATGTGCTTCTCCTTCGGTGCAGGTGCTGTGGTGCGGGGATCAGGTCAGTGGGTGAGCAGCTTGGACAGGAAGTCCTTGGCCCGGTCGGACTGCGGGTTCGTGAAGAACTGGTCGGGCTCGGCCTCCTCGAGGATCCGACCGTCCGCCATGAAGACGACCCGGTTCGCCGCCTTGCGGGCGAAGCCCATCTCGTGGGTGACGACGATCATCGTCATCCCGCTCGCGGCCAGCTCGATCATGACGTCGAGGACCTCGGTGATCATCTCCGGGTCCAGCGCGCTCGTGGGCTCGTCGAAGAGCATGACCTTGGGGTGCATAGCGAGGGCGCGCGCGATCGCGACGCGCTGCTGCTGGCCGCCGCTGAGCTGCGCGGGAAGCTTCGAGGCCTGGGCGGCGACGCCGACGCGCTCGAGCAGCTGCATCGCCTCCTTCTCGGCGTCCGCCTTCTTGAGCCCGCGCACCTTGATCGGCCCGAGCGTGACGTTCTCCAGGATCGTCAGGTGGGCGAACAGGTTGAACGACTGGAACACCATGCCCACGTCGGCGCGCAGCTGGGCCAAGCCCTTGCCCTCTGCGGGCAGCTCCTTGCCGTCGATCGTGATCGACCCGCTGGTGATGGTCTCCAGACGGTTGATGGTGCGGCAGAGCGTGGACTTGCCGGATCCGGAGGGGCCGATGATCACGACCACCTCGCCCTTGTGCACGGTGAGGTCGATGTCGGTCAGCGCCTGGAAGTCGCCGTAGTGCTTCTGCACGTTCTGCACGACGACGAGCGGGGCAGCGGGGGTGACGTCGGTCATGGCTGACTCTCCGTTGAATCGAATGGCCGGATGGCTCGGGCTGATGCCGGAACCCCAGGGCTCCGACGTCCCGAGGCTATTGAGCGCCCGCGATCCCGTGGGGTTCCTTGAGCCTTTCTTGAGGCGGGTGCAGATACCTCGACAGGCTTCGCAGCGGTCGAGATCCGCGCGCGAGCGTCAGTCGTGGGTCTCGCGGTAGTAGCGCACGGCGCCGGTGTGCAGCGCGATCGGGTCGGTGAAGATCGCCTGCCGTCGATCGAGCAGCGCGGCCGCCGGCGCGCGCCGGGCGATCGTCACGCGTTCATCGAACAGCACCGCGGTCGCATCGTGGATGAGCCCTTCCGGCGCATCGGCGCGGGTGACCAGGTAGTTCGGCACGGTCATCGTCACCGTGGAGGCGTCGATGCCGTAGCCGCCGATCGGGAAGTCCGCCTGACGGTAGGCCCCGGCATGCGCCGCGTTGACGGCGTCGACGACCGACGGCGGGATCGGCAGCAGCCGGATCGGGGTGTCGGCGGCCAGCGTCGCGATGCCCGGCGTCGGCAGCCCGCCGACCCAGAAGAAGGCCTCGATCTCCCCCTTGCGCAGGGCCGCGATCGAGCCCTCCAGCCCGAGCGCGGGATTGCGGATCGTTGCGGCGTCGACATGGGCGGCCGCGAGCACCCGGCCCGCGACGAGCTCCACGCCCGACCCCCGCGCGCCGAGGGACACTGCGCGGCCGGCGAGGTCCTGGAGGTCGTGCACCGCGGACCCCTCCCTGACCACGATGTGCACGTACTCGTCGTACAGCCGCGCGACCGCGACGATCGGAACCGCTTCCGGGAAGGCTCCGGTGCCGGCCACCGCGTCGGCGACCGCGTCGCCCTGGGCGAATCCGAGCACCGCCCGTCCCGATCCGACCCGCTCCAGGTTGTCGACGGATCCGTTGGTCTGCTGCACAGTGAACCTGGCTCCCAGGCGCGCGGTGAGCACCTCGGCGAACTGCTGACCGTAGGCGTAGTACACGCCGGTCGCTCCCCCGCCGGCGATCGCCTGCGGCTTGTCCGCCCAGCTCCTGTCCTCTGGTGCGCACGAGACGAGCGCCGACGCGCTGAGCACGCACAGCAGCAGTGCGAGCAGCATCCGCACGATCGCGCGCGGGGATCGCGTCGTCATCGTGCCTCCGCGGCGGGGAGCATCAGGACCACGCGGAGTCCGCCGCCGTCGGCCGCCTCGACCCGCACTCCGGCGTCGACCGTCGCCAGCAGATCCGTGGCGATCGCGAGCCCCAGGCCGGTGCCGGGGATCGCGCGCGTCAAGTCGCTGCGCCAGTGCCGGTCGGTCGCGTGCGCGAGCTCGTCCTCGGGGATGCCGGGTCCGTGGTCGCGCACCGTCAGCTCGCACCCCGACTCGGCCCGCGCCGCCGTGACCTCGATCGCGGTGCCCGTGGGCGAGAACTTCACGGCGTTGTCGATCACGGCGTCCAGCGCGCTCTCCGCGATGGTCTCGTCCGTGCGCGAGCGCACAGGTCCTTCGACGTGCAGCACGAGCGCGACGCCCTTCGCGGCCGCCGCGTCCCGCCAGGCCGCCACCCGGCGCTCGGCGAGCGCTGCGAGATCGATCGGATCCCGCAGCGGGGCCGGATCCGCCCCGCGCGCGAAGGACAGCAGAGTGTCCAGGATCCTGGTCATCCGCCTGCCTTCCTCGCGGGTTGCCTCGACCTCGCCGTCCCAGCCGCGGTCGAGGCCCGTCGCAAGCGATTCCACCCGCAGCAGCAGGGCGCTGAGCGGATTGCGCAGCTCGTGCGAGGCGTTGAGCGCGAACTCCTGCTGACGTGACACGACGCGCTCGATCTCCTCCGCCATGCGGTTGAACAGCAGGATCATGCGGTGCAGCTCAGGGGGGCCCGTGTCGTCGGCGATCCGCGCCTCCATGTCGCCGCGCTCGATCGCCTCCATGGCCTCGTCCACCCGATGCACGGGCTTGAGCACCCAACGCGCAAGTCCCAGCACCACGAGAAGGCCGATCCCGATCGCGATCACGCTGACGATGCCGAGCAGGATCCACTGCCGCACGATCTCGGCCCGCGGCGCCTCCACGCTCGCCGACATGACCACGGCTCCGATCACGTCGCCCTGGTCGAAGATCGGCTCGACGAGGGACTGCTCGGCGAACTGCCACGGCAGCAGGACCGGTTCCGGCAGGTCGCTGCGCCGCCCGGAGAGGGCGAGCTGCACCTTGTTCGCGGTCGCATCGTCCAGCACGGGGGCGTCACCCTGCTGCGGTGACCACGGCCGACCCGATCGGTCCACCACGACCACGCGGGTGCCGTAGAGCTCGTGGTAGCGCCGCAGTTCGCCGTCCAGCACCTCGGCGCTTCCGGACAGCAGCGCCTGCCGCGCGCTCGTCACGAAAGTGCCGATGTCGCCGACCTGCTGCGTGTAGAAGCTCTGCTGAACGCCGCGCGACGCCGTCCAGCCGTAGGCGCCGCCGAGCAGCAGCAGCACCGCCGCGAGCGGCACCAGGAACACGATGAACAATCGCTTCCGCACGGTTCACAACCCCGTCAGCCGGTAGCCCACGCCGCGGACCGTCTCGATCAGCGCGGGCCGCCCGAGCTTGCGGCGGATCGAGGCCACGTGCACCTCGAGCGAGCGGGCGAAGCTCTGCCAGTCGGTGTTCCAGACCTCCCGGATGAGACGCTCCCGCGGCACCGGCACCCCCGGATAGCGGGCCAGCACCGCGACGATGTCGAACTCCTTGCGGGTCAGCTCCACGGGTTCGCCGTCCACGAGCACCCGGCGCGCGACCAGATCGATCCGCACGCCGTCGATGTCGATGCCCACGGGGCCCACCTCGGCGCCGATCGCGTGGCTGCGGCGGGTGACCGCCTCGATGCGGGCCAGCAGCTCCTGCACGTCGTAAGGCTTGACGAGGAAGTCGTCGGCTCCGGCCCGCAGTCCCCGGATCCGCTCGTGCACCTGACTGCGCGCCGTGGCGATGAGGATCGGGACCCCGCTGACCGCCCGGATGCGCCGGCACAGCTCGATGCCGTCGATGTCGGGGAGGCCGAGGTCGAGGATCACCGCCTCGGTGTCCGTCCCGAGCATGTCGAGCGCCCCGCGCCCGTCCCCGGCGCGCTCGACCGCATAGCCGGCGCGGCCGAGGAACCCGGCGAGGGCGTCCGCCACGCGTTCGTCGTCTTCGACGATGAGGATCTTCATACCGGGCCGTGCTCCTGCAGCCCTTAGGCCCGCTGCGCGAACGCGCTCTCGTACAGGCACACGCTCGCGGCGGTCGCGAGGTTCAGGGATTCGGCGCGGCCGAAGATCGGCAGCCGCAGCGCGCGATCGGCCAGCTCCCGCGCATGGTCCTCGAGCCCTCGCGCCTCATTGCCGAACAGCCAGGCCGTGGGCCGGGCGAGGACGCCCTCGGCCCGCGCCGCGAGCAGGTCGTCGCCCTTCACATCGGCCGCGACCACCTGCAGGCCCGCGGCGTGTGCACGTTCGACGACGTCGGAGAGCTCTCCGCCGACGGAGACCGGCAGATGGAAGAGGGATCCGGTGGTCGAGCGAACGACCTTCGGGTTGTACAGGTCGACCGTGCGGCCGGTGAGCACGACCGCGTCGGCACCGGTCGCGTCGGCGGCGCGGATGATCGTGCCGAGGTTGCCGGGATCGCGCACCTCCTCGCAGATCGCGACGAGGCGCGGCGCGGCGGCGAAGATGTCCCGCACAGAGGTGGGCGTCTGCCGGGCGACGGCCACCACCCCCTGCGGCGTGACGGTGTCGGCCATCGCCGCGAGCACGAACTCCGTCACGTACTCGAAGCGCACGTCGGCGTCGGCTGCCGCCTGGCGCAGGTCGCCGTGCTTGTCCCATGCGGTCGGCGTCGTGAAGAGCTCGACGATCGCATCAGGCCGATAGGACAGCGCCTCACGCACCGCCTGCGGTCCTTCCAGAAGGAACAGGCCGGTCTCGGTGCGGGCACTGCGCTTGGTGAGCTTGACGACGGCGCGCACGCGCGGGGATCGGGGATTCTCCAGCACCATCACAGTCTAGGGACACCGAAGGGGCGCCGTCCTCGCGGACGGCGCCCCTTCGTGATTCAGATGCTTACGCAGCCGACTTGGGCGCGTYGACGTCCGCCGGCAGAGCCTTGCGGGCCGTCTCGACCAGAGCGGCGAAGGTCGCCGGCTCGTTCACCGCGAGCTCGGCGAGCATGCGGCGGTCGACCTGGACGCCGGCGAGACCGAGGCCCTGGATGAAGCGGTTGTACGTGATGCCGTTCTGGCGGGCCGCGGCGTTGATGCGCTGGATCCACAGACGGCGGAAGTCGCCCTTGCGCTTGCGACGGTCGCGGTACGCGTAGACGAGGGAGTGGGTGACCTGCTCCTTCGCCTTGCGGTACAGGCGCGAGCGCTGGCCACGGTAACCCGAGGCGCGCTCGAGGATGACGCGGCGCTTCTTGTGAGCGTTGACGGCGCGCTTGACTCTAGCCATTTTCGTGTGTTCCTGTTCGTGAGATCGGGCGCGTCAGCGGCCGAGGAGCTTCTTGGCGACCTTGGTGTCGGCCTTCGACAGCACCTGGTCCTGGTTGAGGCGACGGGTGCGGCGGCTCGACTTGTGCTCGAGGTTGTGGCGCATCCCGGCCTGCTGCTTCTTCAGCTTGCCGCTGCCGGTGATCTTGAAGCGCTTCTTGGCACCCGAGTGGGTCTTCTGCTTCGGCATCTTCTCTTCCTTCGTATGGCGCCCGTATGGGCGACAGGGTTCTGCCCGCCGGGCGGGAGGTCTGTGTGGGGCTGTCGGATCCGGGGATCACTCAGCCGGCGCGGCCGGCGCACCGGGCGCCTTGGCATCGCGGGCGGCCTGCTTGTTGGCCGCGCGCTGTGCGTCGCGCACGGCGTTCTGCTCGGCCTTTGCCTCGGACTTGTTCTTCAGCGGGGCGACCACCATGACCATGTTGCGTCCGTCGATGGTGGGGTTGGACTCCACCGTGCCGAACTCGGCCACGTCCTCCGCGAACTTGCGGAGGAGCCGCACGCCCTGCTCGGGACGGGACTGCTCCCGGCCGCGGAACAGGATCATCGCCTTCACCTTGTCGCCCGCCTTGAGGAAGCCCTCGGCGCGCTTGAGCTTCGTCGTGTAGTCGTGCGCCTCGATCTTCAGACGGAAGCGCACCTCCTTCAGGATCGTGTTCGCCTGGTTGCGGCGAGCTTCCTTCGCCTTCTGCGCGGCCTCGTACTTGAACTTGCCGTAGTCCATGATCTTGACCACGGGAGGCTTCGAGTTCGGGGCGACCTCGACGAGATCGAGATCGGCTTCCTGCGCAAGACGCAGCGCCGCCTCGATACGGACGACGCCGATCTGCTCACCCGCGGGGCCGACGAGGCGGACCTCGGGGACGCGGATGCGCTCATTGGTGCGGGGATCGCTGATGCGGACTCCTTAGACGTTGGTTTCGGCCACCATGATCCGGAAGGATCACGGGCGAAATCAGAATCGTCCCACCCGCCGGCATTCAGACGCCGGCTGCACCCTGACCCGCTGCGCAGCCTTCGCTGCACAGCGGCTACCGATGTGAATCGGCGGAGTGCTGAACCCGGTAGCCTTGAGCGGCAAGCGCGGGTGGGAAGTGAATCCTCTTTCGTGCCGGGACGAGAAGTCCCGGAGCCCGCAAGAGTCTATCAGAAGGCAAGACCTTCGGAAAGCCGGCACATGAGCACTCCCGCGCCCGACGGCCACGAGCACGTCACCCCCCTCTCCCCCGACGCCTCAGGAGCCGCCCGCGACATCGCGGACGTCGCCGCCGTCGAGGTGATCACCACCGCCGCCGTGCACCTGCTGAGTGCGGCCGCGGTCAAGGTGGGCCTCGCCGACGACCCCGAGACGCAGAAGGACCTGGACGAGGCGCGCAAGCTCATCAACGCCCTGGCCGGCCTCATCACCGCCGCCGCCCCCGAGATCAGCGACATGCACGCGCGCTCCCTGCGCGACGGCCTGCGCTCCGTGCAGCTCGCCTTCCGCGAGGCCTCCGTCATCCCCGACCCGATCGGGCAGGGTCCCGGCGAGAAGTGGACCGGACCGGTCAACTGAGACCAGGATCGCCCCGGCGGCGCTCAGCGCCGGCGGGGCCTCAGGCGCTCGCGCGGAGGCGCACGGTGAGCGAGTCGACGAGCACCGCGATGCGGTCATCGGCGGCCCAGCGCTGCGCGAGGCGGGCGAGCACCGCGTCGAGCGTCTCCCGGTCCAGCCCCTCTACGAGCTCGAGCGTGACCACGAGCTCCGGGCCGCGCAGGCGCGCGTCCGGATCGCCGGCGGATACGGCGATGTCGATCACGGCGAGCTCGCTGCCGACGCTCTCCAGAAGGCCCGCATAGACCTCCGGCGAGAGGAAGCTCGGCTCCCAGCGATGCCCCTGCGCGATCGCCCACACCGCGGGGCGGCGCAGGACGAACTCGGTCGCGGATCCGGGATCCACGACGATCAGCTCTGCATCGCCCGACGAGGCGGACAGGGCCACGCGCGCGGCCTCGACGGGGATCGGACGCGCGATCGGATCCCAGGCGCGCATGGTGTCGACGCTCGTGAACGCCGGCTGCACGGTGCGCCCGTCGGGCGCGGCCACCGTGACGAGCGAGAGCTCCTGCGTCTTGTCCGCCGTCAGTCCGGACGGTGCAACGCCCTCGTCGCCCTTCTCCGCGACGAGCGGCACGAGCACGCGCGCCGCGCGGAACGCGTCCACGACCTCGGCCTGCGAACCGTCACCGGCGCGGAAGCGCGTCAGCGCGTCCCAGAGGGCAGGATCCGCGGATCCGTCGTCGCTCGCTCGGGTGTTCTCCTGGAAGGAGCGACCCGCCCAGGGAACCCCCGCGGAGTCGCCCGTGCTGCTCTGCGCGCCGTGGTCGTGATCGCAGGACCCGGACGAGGCGTGGTCAGGATCCGGCGACATCCAGCGCCTCGGCCAGGGTGAACGCGCCGGCGTACAGCGCCTTGCCGACGATCGCGCCCTCGACGCCGAGCGGCACGAGCTCGCGGAGCGCGGCGATGTCATCGAGGTTCGCGATGCCTCCCGACGCCACGACGGGCTTCGGGGTGCGCGCGGTGATCTCGCGGAGCAGGTCGAGGTTCGGGCCCTTGAGTGTGCCGTCCTTGGTGACGTCGGTGACGACATAGCGGCTGCAGCCGGCGTCCTCGAGGCGGTCGAGGACCGTCCAGAGGTCGCCGCCCTCCTTGGTCCAGCCACGGGCGGCGAGGGTCGTGCCGCGCACGTCCAGGCCCACCGCCACGGCGTCGCCGTAGCGGGCGATGACGTCAGCCGCCCACTCGGGGTTCTCGAGTGCCGCGGTGCCGAGGTTGATGCGGGTGGCACCGGACTCCAGCGCCGCCTCGAGGCTCGCGTCGTCGCGGATCCCTCCGGACAGCTCGACGTTGACGCTGCGGAACTGTTTGATCACACGGCGCAGGATGGCTGTGTTGCTGCCGCGGCCGAAGGCGGCGTCGAGATCGACCAGGTGGATCCACTCCGCTCCCTGATCCACCCACTCGGCGGCGGCGTCCATCGGATCGCCGTAGCTGGTCTCGCTTCCCGCCTCGCCCTGGGTCAGGCGGACGGCCTGGCCGCCGGCGACATCGACCGCCGGAAGGAGGGTCAGAGAGGGGGCCTGTGCGAACTCGTTCATGTCGTCCTTCGGGTCACGATGCACCGCGCGCTTCGGGCACGGCACGAGAGAAGAGAGTAGTCCGCGTGCGGGCGGGGCACCAATCCCCCACCGTCACACGACGGGGACGGATCAGAGGGTGGAGATCCAGTTCCGGAGGAGCTGGATGCCGGCCTCGCCGGACTTCTCCGGGTGGAACTGGGTTGCGGAGAGCGGGCCGTTCTCGACCGCGGCGAGGAAGCGCGAGCCGTGCTCGGCCCAGGTGAGGTGCGGCGCCGGGAACGGCGGCATGACTTCGAGCTCCCACGTCTGCGCGGCGAAGGAGTGCACGAAGTAGAAGCGCTCGTGCTCGATCCCCCGGAACAGCACGCTGCCAGGGTCGGGCTCCACGGTGTTCCAGCCCATGTGCGGCAGGACCGGTGCATCGAGCTCGGTGACGATGCCGGGCCACTCGCCGAGCCCGTCGACCTCGGCGCCACGCTCGACCCCGCCCGCGAACAGGACCTGCATGCCCACGCAGATGCCCAGCACGGGACGACCGCCGGCCAGGCGCCGCTCGATGATCTCATCCCCGCCATGCGCGGCCAGTGCCTCACGGACGGCCGCGAACGCGCCGACCCCTGGTACCACGAGGCCGTCGGCCTCGAGCGCGGCCACGCGATCGCCGGTGAGCTGAGCATCGGCGCCGGCGCGGATCAGCGCCTTCACCGCGGAGTGCACATTGCCGGATCCGTAGTCGAAGACCGCGACGGTCGGACGACGACCCTCCGCCCCCTCGCTCACAGCGCGCCCTTGGTGGAGGGCACGCCGACCACCAGGGGGTCCAGAGCCTTGGCCTGACGGAACGCACGCGCGAAAGCCTTGAACTCGGCCTCTGCGATGTGGTGCGGGTCGCGACCACTGATCACGCGCACGTGCACGGTCAGGGCGGCGTTGTACGCGATCGCCTCGAAGACGTGACGCACGAGGGATCCGGTGAAGTGCCCGCCGATGAGGTGGTGCTCGTAGCCGGCCGGCTCGCCCTCGTGCACGAGGTAGGGACGACCGGAGATGTCGACGACCGCCTGCACGAGCGCCTCGTCCAGCGGGACCAGCGCGTCGCCGTAGCGTGAGATTCCGCTCTTGTCGCCGAGCGCCTCGCGGATCGCCTGCCCGAGCACGATCGCCACGTCCTCCACCGTGTGGTGCGCGTCGATGTGGGTGTCGCCCGAGGCGCGCACGGTGAGGTCGGTCAGCGAGTGCTTCGCGAACGCCGTCAGCAGGTGGTCGAAGAACGGGACCGAGGTATCGATGTGGCTCTGACCCGTGCCGTCGAGGTCGAGGTCGAGCTCGATCGTCGACTCGGACGTGGAACGTGTACGGCGCGCGGTCCGGGCCGCAGCGGGGGTCTCAGCGGTCATGAGGCCGATCCTATCGAGGCGAGGGCGTCCAGGAATGAGGTGGTCTCGGCCTCGGTGCCTGCCGTGACGCGCAGGTGGTGCGGGATGCCGACATCGCGGATCAGCACCCCCTTGTCGTAGAGGGCGCGCCAGGTCGCCGCGGGATCGGCGACACCGCCGAACAGCACGAAGTTGGACCAGGACGGGTGCGGCGCGTACCCGAGAGCTTCGAGCGTGGCGGAGATCCGATCGCGCTGTGCGACGATCTCGTCGACCATCGCGAGCATGATGGGAGCATTCCGCAGTGCCGCGACCGCAGCCGCCTGGGTGAGCGCGCTCAGGTGATACGGCAGGCGCACCAGACGCAACGCATCGATGAACGCCGGGTCCGCGGCGAGATAGCCGACCCGCGCTCCGGCGAAGGCGAAGGCCTTGCTCATGGTGCGGGAGACAGCGAGCCGCGGCCGGCCTTCGAGCAGCGTCAGCGCCGTCGGCGAATCCTTCGGGGCGAACTCCTGGTACGCCTCATCGACGATCACGATGCCTCGCGCGGCCTCGTAGACCGCCTCGATCACGTCGATCGGCAGCGGGGTGCCGGTGGGGTTGTTCGGCGCGCACAGCAGGATCACGTCCGGATCGTGCTCCCGGACCTGCGCGACCGCCTCGTCGACCGTCAGCTCGTAGTCCGGGTGCCGAACGCCGGCGATCCAGGTCGCGCCCGTGCCCTGGGCGAGCAGAGGGTACATCGAATAGGTCGGCGCGAATCCGAACACGGTGCGCCCGGGACCGGCGAAGGCCTGCAGGATGTGCTGGAGCACCTCGTTGGATCCGTTGCCCGCCCAGATGTTCGCGGCCACGAGGTCGTGGCCGAGGTAGCCGGCGAACGCCTCGCGGAGCTCGGTGAACTCGCGGTCCGGGTAGCGGTTGACGTCGCGCAGCGCGACCGCGATGTCGTCGAGGATGTCGCTCGCGACCTGCTCGGGAACCGGATGCGTGTTCTCGTTCACATTCAGCGCCACGGGCAGCGGCGCCTGCGGCGCGCCGTAGGGACGCAGCCCGCGGAGGTCGTCACGAAGGGGTAAGTCGTCGAGCGAGACAGTCACCCTGCCATGCTAAGCGGCCGAGCTGTGCGGTTGACGTCGCATGACAGCAGGTTGACGTCAAAGTACGGGATCAGCGTCCGGTCGAGCCGTACTCCGCCGGGATGGCCAGGTGCTGCCCGACCTCGATCACGCCGCCGTCGACGAGGTTCAGCTGCGAGATCTTGGCGACGACGTCGCGCGGGTCGGCGTTCGGCGCGACCTCACCCGCGATCGACCACAGCGTGTCGCCGGGCTGCACGGTGACGGTCGCGAAGGTGTTGCCCGTGGTCTGCTCCCCGGAGGCGAGCGCGGATCCGCCGCTCAGCACCGCGAACGCGATCGCCGCAGCCACCGGGAGCGCGACCAGCGCGGCGAGCACGCGCCGACCGCGTGCGGTGATCCGCAGTCGCGTGGCGAGAACCGGACCGGCGAAGGTGATGCTGCTCATGGTGCTTCTCCTCAGTGTGTGTGTCGGTCCGCCTCTCCCCGGATCGGGATCCTGTGTGGAGGATCTTCGAATCCGGGCCTCTGGAGAGGCGAACCTACGTACCGAAACTACTTTCGAGTTCGAACATCTGTCAAGCGTTCTTCGAATATCGGTTCCGATGATTCACCGACACGCTCGAACAGATCTATCGATTCCGCCCCGATCTCGGATACGGTTTCGATACGAAGACCCCATCACGGACCACCGACATTCGAATCGCCGCCCGCGAATCCATGCCGATTCCCGGATCCGCGAGGGCCCGATGCACACGAAGGAGATGGCATGAGCGACGGTGCGAACCTCGGCTCCGAGGCCCCGCGGACGCGGCGCCGCAAGAGCCTCAGTGCGAAGCAGATGGCGATCCTCGAGGTCATCCAGACCTCGATCGCCCGGTACGGATACCCGCCGAGCATGCGCGAGATCGGCGACGCCGTGGGTCTCAAGTCCCTCAGCAGCGTGACGCATCAGCTCGGCCAGCTCGAGCTCAGCGGCTACCTGCGCCGCGACGCCGGCAAGACCCGCGCCATGGAGGTCCTCATCGACCTGCCCGGCCTCTCCACCGAGAACCCCGCCGACACCGGTCCCTCGGTCGGCGACGCCGCGCTCGTGCCCCTCGTGGGCCGGATCGCCGCCGGAGTGCCGATCACGGCGGAGCAGCAGGTCGAGGAGATCTTCCCCCTCCCCCGTCAGCTCGTCGGCAAGGGCGACCTGTTCATGCTGAAGGTCTCCGGCGAATCCATGATCGATGCCGCCATCTGCGACGGCGACTGGGTGGTCGTGCGCTCACAGGGCACCGCGGAGAACGGCGAGATCGTCGCCGCCATGCTCGACGGCGAAGCCACCGTCAAGACGTTCCGCCGCCGTGACGGCCACGTGTGGCTGCTCCCCCGCAACAGCGCTTTCGAGCCGATCCTGGGCGACGACGCCACGGTGCTCGGCAAGATCGTGGCGGTGCTGCGCGCGGTCTGATCCGCGCCCGCCGCACCACGCACACCACGCACCACAAACGTCGAGGCCCCCTCTGCGCACCGGGGCCCCCTCCCAGATCCGGATCTGGGAGGGGGCCTCGGTGCTGCGAGGGGGCCTCGATGAAGTACGACGCCGTGCGCGGGCCGCTCAGACGGCGACCGACACGTCCTCACGGACGCGGCGGGTGGCCTCGACGATGTTGCGCAGCGAGGCGTTGGTCTCCTCGTAGCCGCGGGTCTTCAGGCCGCAGTCCGGGTTGACCCAGAGCTGACGCGTCGGGATCTCCTCGACGGCGCGGCGCAGGAGCGCCTCGACCTCGGACGTGTCCGGCACACGCGGCGAGTGGATGTCGTACACGCCGGGGCCGATGCCGTGGTCGAAGCCGGCCGCAGCGATGTCCGTCACGACCTCCATGCGGCTGCGGGCGGCCTCGATCGAGGTGACGTCCGCATCGAGCGCCCGGATCGCGTCGATCACGACGCCGAACTCGGAGTAGCAGAGGTGCGTGTGCACCTGCGTGGCGGTCTCCGCTCCCGCGGTGGAGAGGCGGAACGACGCGACGGACCAGTCCAGGTATGCCGGCTGGTCGGCCTTCTTGAGCGGGAGCAGCTCGCGCAGCGCCGGCTCGTCGACCTGGATGACGCCGATTCCGGCGGCCTCCAGGTCTGCGATCTCGTCGCGCAGCGCGAGGGCGACCTGGTTCGCGGTCTCGGCGAGCGGCTGGTCGTCACGGACGAACGACCAGGCGAGGATCGTGACCGGGCCGGTCAGCATGCCCTTCATCGGCTTCGCGGTGAGGGACTGCGCGTACTCCGACCAGGCGACCGTGATCGGCGCCGGGCGCGACACGTCGCCCCAGAGGATCGACGGGCGCGTGGCGCGGGATCCGTAGGACTGCACCCAGCCGTTCTCGGTGACGTCGAAGCCGTCGAGGTTCTCGGCGAAGTACTGCACCATGTCGTTGCGCTCGGGCTCGCCGTGCACGAGAACGTCGAGGCCCAGCTCCTCCTGCAGCGTCACGACCCGGCCGATCTCCTCACGGAGGAAGCCGTCGTACTCGTCCGCCGTGATCTCGCCCTTGGTGAACTGCGCACGAGCGCGACGGATCTCGCCCGTCTGCGGGAAGGATCCGATCGTGGTGAGCGGCAGCGCCGGCAGGTCGAGTGCGATCGACTGCGCGGCCACGCGGGCCTCGTAGTCGCCGCGGTCGAAGTCGGCCTCGGTCAGCGCAGAGGTGCGCGCCCGGACGGCGTCCACGCGGACGCCGGGAGCGCTGAGCCTGTCCGCCAAGGAGGCGGAGGCGGCGTCGAGCTCGGCGACGATCGCGGAACGCCCCTCGGCGAGACCCTTGGCAAGGGTCGTGACCTGGGCGACCTTCTGGTCGGCGAAGGCGAGCCAGTCCAGCAGGCGGGCGTCGAGCTTCGTCTCGTCCTCGACGTCGTGCGGCAGGTGCTGCAGCGAGGTCGAGGTCGCCGCGGCAACGCCGGCGGCGCCGAGGCCGCGCAGCGCCTCGAGGGTGTCGAAGGCCGCGGAGAGGTCGCCGCGCCAGATGTTGTGACCGTCGATCACGCCGCCGACGAGCACCTTGTCGGCAAGACCCGGGACGGACGCGGGGACGGTGCCGCGCACGAGGTCGAGGCCGATCGCCTCGATCGGAGCGGCGGCGAGGACGGCGAGGTTCGCGTCGAGAGCCGCATACGGGGCCGCGACGAAGATCGCCGGGCGCTCCGCGAGACCGCCGAGGACCGCGTATGCGCGCTCCGCGGCCGCGCCGAGCGCAGCCACCGAGGCCGGCAGCGACTCGCTCACGAGCGCCGGCTCATCGAGCTGCACCCACTCGGCGCCGGCGGCCTTGAGCGCACCGAGCACCTCGGCGTAGACCGCGACGAGGTCGTCCAGCCGCGACAGCGGGTCGAAGCCCTCCGGCGCCTCGTCGGCGGCCTTGGCGAGGGCGAGGAAGGTGACGGGTCCGACGAGCACCGGGCGCGTGCGGAAGCCGGCCTCCGCCGCCTCCTGCACTTGGCGCACGACGCGGTCGCTGGACAGTGAGAACACGGTGTCCGGTCCGATCTCGGGCACGAGGTAGTGGTAGTTCGTGTCGAACCACTTCGTCATCTCGAGCGGCGCGCGCTCACCCTCGCCACGGGCGACGGTGAAGTACGCCGGAAGGCCGATCGTGCCGTCGGCGGACCGCAGGTCCTCGAAGCGCGCGGGGATCGCGCCCACGGTGACCGCGGCGTCGAGCACCTGGTCATAGAACGAGAACGACTCGGGGATCGCCGAGTCGGAGCGGCCGAGACCCTGCGCCGCGAGGCGGTCGCGCGTCGTCGCACGCAGCTCTGCTGCGGTGCGCTCGAGCTCGGCTTCGTCGATCCGTCCGCCCCAGAACGCCTCGACGGCCTTCTTGAGCTCACGGCGACGGCCGATGCGCGGGTAGCCCAGGATGGTTCCCTCGGGGAATGCGGTCATGACGGTCCTCTCTGACGGAAGGGGGAAGGAAGCGGCTTAGCGCGCGCCGCTGGTCTCTGCGAACCGGAGGGCGCCGCCCGGCGGGGAGGGCGCCGTGCCTTCGGGGATGACCCCGGCGGCGGTGAGCACGTCCAGCACGGTGCGGTGCTGGTTGAACGCGTACAGGTGGATACCGGGCGCCCCGCCCTCCACGAGCTCGCGCACCAGCTCCGCCGCATGCGCGACGCCGATCTCGGTGCGGCCCTCGACGGTCGGCTCGACCTCGAGGTCGATGGACAGCTCGGCGGGAAGCTCCTCACCGCTGAGCTCGAGCACGCGACGCAGGCGTGCGGGCGACGTGATCGGCATGATGCCGGGCAGGATCGGGATCGCCACGCCCGCGCGGCGAGCGCGCTCGACGAAGGCGAAGTAGTCGTCCGGGTGGAAGAACAGCTGCGTGATCGCGAGGGTCGCCCCTGCAGCCTGTTTGGCCAGCAGCGCGTCGATGTCCTGGTTGCGGTACGTCGAACGCGGATGCCCGTTGGGGTAGGCGGCGACGGCGATGTTCACCTTCCGGCGCGGCGTCACCTGCACGGCCCCGGGAACACCGGGGATCGGCCGCTCCTGGTAGGGCGCCCTCTCGGCCTGGGCCCGGTCGATCAGCTGGACGAGCTGCGCCGAGCTCTCCAGGTCCCCGAGGAACGGCTGGCTATCGTCGAGCGGCGGATCGCCGCGCAGGGCGAGGAAGCTGAGGATCCCGGCGTCGAGGAACTCCCGGATCAGTCGCGAGGCTCCGGCGTACGTGTTGCCGACGCAGGTGAGGTGTGCGAGCGGATCGACGGCGGTGTGCTCGCGGATGTAGCGCAGTACGTCGAGCGAACGCCCGCCGACGGATCCCCCCGCACCGTAGGTCACGGAGATGAACCGCGGTGCCGCTGACGCGAGCTGCTGGATCGTCTCGTGCAGCGCCTCGATCGGCGCCGTGGTGCGCGGCGGATACAGCTCGAAGGAGATCGGGACGCGCGGAACGACGGCCCCGGCGGGGGCGAACGGCGGCACGTCGAAGGACATCTCTCTCCTGGGTCCGGGGGCGGTCACCCCACGCTAGGCGGCGCCGCTACGCGACGCATGCTGTGTTTCGCCATGTGTCGGCTCGCGCTCTTCTAGGCTCGGGTCATGAGCTCTCCGCACGGTTCCTGGCCCTCTCCGCTGTCCGCCGCCGGTCTCGCCGTCGCCGGCACGAAGATCGACGGCGCCCGGTACGCCGCGGGCGGGATCTGGTGGAGCGAGTCGGTGCCGCAGGAGCGCGGACGGATGCGCGTGATGTGCCGGGACGCCGACGCCGTGCGCGAGGTGCTGCGCGCGCCGTGGAGCGCCCGCTCCCGCGTGCACGAGTACGGCGGCGGCGCGTGGACGGTCGCCGAAGACGGCACGCTGCTCTTCGTCGACGGCGAGGACCAGCGCGTGCACCGGCTGGATCCCGACACGGACGCACCCGTGCCGCTCACCGCGGCCGGCCCTCGGTACGGCGGGCTACGGGTGCAGCAGGGTCGCCTGTTCGCGGTGCGCGAGGATCTGCGCGTCGCACCGCACGAACGCGCGATCGTGGAGATCCCGCTGGACGGATCCGCGGCGGACGACCCCACGGCCATCACCGCGATCCTCAGCGGCGACGGCTTCTTCGCCCATCCGGCGCTCTCCCCCGACGGGACTCGGCTCGCGTTCGTGACGTGGGATGTGCGGCGGATGCCCTGGGAGGCATCCGAGGCGCTCATCGTGGATCTGGCGACGGGGGCGCGGACGATGATGCCGGGCCGCGCTGCACTGCAGCCCGAGTGGCTCTCGGCCGACGAGCTGCTTTACAGCCATGACGCGACCGGACGGTGGAACCTGTACCGTGCGGCACCCGGTGGCGTCCCGACGGCCGTGTCTCTCGCCGACGCCGACACCGGCGGCGGGCTGTGGGTGCTCGGCCAGCGCTGGTTCCGGGTGCTCGACGACGGCAGGATCCTGGCCGTCCGCACGAATGGATCCGACACCCTCGTCCTCATCGACCAGGATGGCACCGAGCGCGAGCTGGCGGTCCCGTTCGACGGCGATCTCAGCCTGGAGGACGCGCACGGATCCCGCGTGCTGATCACGGGACAGGGACGACGTGTGACGCCGGGTCTCTGGGAGCTGGACATCGACGCGGGCGTCGCGCGCGCCATCCGCGGCGGCGATCCCGTCGACCCCGCGTGGGTGCCCGGCGCGCGACCGGTGAGCTTCGACGGACCGCACGGCCCCGTGCATGCGTTCGACCACGCCCCGGCGAACCCCGATGCCGATGCGGATCCGCAGGCGCTGCCGCCCTACGTCGTGCAGGTGCACGGCGGCCCGACGGCCCATTCGTCCGGCGCGCAGGCGGGATGGATCACGTACTTCACGAGCCGCGGGATCGGCGTGCTCGAGGTGAACTAYGGCGGATCCACYGGCTACGGGCGCGCCTACCGCGAGCGGCTGGACGGCGCGTGGGGCGTCGTCGATGTGGACGACGTGCTGGCGGCGGCCCGGGGCCTCGCGGATGCCGGCCTCGCTGATCCCGCCCGCATCGCGATCCGCGGAGGATCCGCCGGAGGCTGGACCGTGCTGTCAGCGCTCGTCCGCGGCGGGATGTTCGCGGCGGGCATCGACCGGTACGGCGTCGTGGATCTGCGCCTGCTGGCGGCGGAGACGCACGACTTCGAGCGCTACTACCTCGACGGCCTCGTGGGCCCGCTGCCCGAGGCCGAGCAGACGTACATCGACCGTTCGCCGCTCACCCACGCGGACCGCATCGACGTGCCGGTGCTGATCCTGCAGGGGGCAGACGACGCGGTCGTGCCGCCTTCGCAGTCGGAGGCGATCCGCGATGCGCTCGCCGCGCGCGGGGTGCCGCACGAGTACGTCCTGTTCGAGGGCGAAGGCCATGGGTTCCGGCAGGCGGACACGATCATCGCGGCTGCCGAGGCGGAACTTCGGTTCCTCGGCGCGGCGTTCGGATTCGAGCCCGCGCCGTGACCCACGGGGGCTGAGCCCCGGGTCTTCGAGCCCTAGGGGTTACTCCCCGAGGCGGTTGCGCGAGCGCATCGCGCGCTCCGCCTCGCGGGAGTCCTGACGCTCGCGCAGGGCCTGTCGCTTGTCGTACTCGCGCTTGCCCTTCGCGAGGGCGATCTCGACCTTCGCGTGCCCGTCGGAGAAGTACAGCCGCAGCGGGATGAGCGTGTAGCCGCCCGCCGAGACCGCGTGCGAGAGCTTCGCGATCTCCTCCTTGTGCAGCAGGAGCTTGCGGATCCGCTTGGCCGAGTGGTTCGTCCAGTGCCCCTGCGAGTACTCCGGGATGTGCACGGCGTCCAGGAACGCCTCATTGCCCTTGATGAACGCGTAGCCGTCCGTCAGGTTCGCGCGCCCCTGGCGCAGCGACTTCACCTCGGTGCCGGTGAGCACGAGCCCCGCCTCGTACGACTTCTCCAGGTTGTAGTCGTGACGTGCGCGACGATTGGTCGCGATGACCTTCTCCCCGCGTTCCCTGGGCATGGTTGTCTCCTGCTGTTCGTGTGACGGATCCGGCGCGCGCCGGTCAGGCCCGAGAAGGCCAGCCCGCCAGTCTATACACGGAAGGGCGTCTGCCGCACGGGCGGCTCAGGCCCGCAGCCAGCGACGGATCGCGAAACCGGCGCTGAGCGCGGCGAGGATCACGCCGATGCCGATGAGCACCGGGACCACGAGCATCGCCTCGTTCAGCCCGACCCAGGTCGTGATGAAGGAGACCCGTTTGACGAGGTACTCCTGCACGCCGAAGTGCACGCCCAGCAGCACCGCGACGCTCGCGAGCACGGATCCGATCACGGCGGCGAAGACGCCCTCCAGCACGAACGGCGTCTGGATGAACCTGTTCGGGGCGCCGACGAGGCGCATGATCCCGATCTCCCGCCGCCGCGCGTACGCCGACAATCGGATCGTGGTCCCGATCAGCAGCACCGCGGCGATCAGCATCAGCACCGCGATCCCGATCGCGACATAGGTCGCGACGGTCAGGGCGTTGAAAAGCGGATCCAGATACTCGAGCTGATCCTTGACCTCGTCTACGCCCTTGACACCGCTGAAGGCCTCGGCGATGACGGCGGACTGGGTCTGATCCTTCAGGTTGACCTTGAAGACAGCATTGACCTGATCGGCGGTGAGCACGCCCGCGTAGTCCTTGCCGACGAGCTTCAGGGTCTCCTGATAGGCCTGGTCGGCGGTCTGGAAGCTGCTCTTGGAGATCAGCGGCTTGAGCGTGGATCCGTCGAGCTCGGCCTGCACGGCCTTGATCTGGTCTTCCGTCGCCGTGCCGCCGATGCAGCCCGGCGACGTCGAGACCGACGAGCACATGTAGATCGCGACCTGAGCGCGGTCCTGCCAATAGGCCCGCATCGTGCCGATCTGCGCCTGCATCAGGATCGCCGCGCCCACGAAGGTGAGCGAGACGAACGTGACCAGCACGACCGAGATGACCATGGAGGCGTTGCGGCGCAGGCCCGTGAGCGCCTCGCCGAGGATGAGTCCGAACCTCATGACGTCGGACCCACTTCCTCGTCGTCGCCGGTATCGAGTCCGAGCCGGTCTGCCACGCCCAACTCGGCGAGGTCGACCGCGGGGATCGTGATCGGGTGCGTCGCAGGACGCGTGTCGTCGGACGGCTTGAGCGTCGCCTGCGTGGGCGCGGCCGCCGGCATCGCGGCCGCGCGGTGCTCTTCGACCGGCGCCGGCGCAGAAGCCGGATCCGCGATCGCGGCCTCGGTCTGGCGGTGCACCTCGCGCACGGTCTGCAGCGCGGCGGTGGCCGCCGCTCCGCGGATCGCCTCCGGCTCCAGGCGCGGGACGTTGGAGGTGTCGCCGTAGCCGCCGCCGACCTCGTCGCGCACCATCTCGCCGTCGCGCAGCTCGATCACGCGGCGCTGCATCTGATCGACGAATCCGGCCTCGTGCGTGGCCATGAGCACCGTGGTGCCGCCCGCGTTGATCCGGGCGAGCAGCTGCATGATGTCGACCGAGGTGCCGGGGTCGAGGTTTCCGGTCGGCTCGTCGGCGAGCACGATCTGCGGACGGTTCACGATCGCGCGGGCGATCGCCACGCGCTGCTGCTCACCGCCGGAGAGCTCGTGCGGCAGGCGCTTCTCCTTGCCGCTCAGGCCGACGAGCGCGAGCGCCTCGGGCACCGCCTGCTGGATGAAGCCACGGGAGGCGCCGGTCACCTGCAGAGTGAAGGCGACGTTCTGGTAGACGGTCTTGGAGGGCAGGAGGCGGAAGTCCTGGAAGACGGATCCGATGCTGCGCCGGAAGTACGGGACCTTGCGGTTCGCGATGGACTTCAGGTCGCGCCCGAGCACGGCGACGCGGCCGGACGTGGGCGATTCCTCGCGGAGGATCAGCTGCAGGCAGGAGCTCTTCCCGGATCCCGACGCGCCGACGAGGAAGACGAACTCGCCTCGCTGCACCTCGAAATCGACCCCGGACAGCGCGGGACGCTTGGTGCCGCGATAGCGCTTGGTGACGTTCTCGAATCGGATCATGGCGTGACGAGCCTAAACGGGCGTCGCACGCAGCCCGCGAKCGACACCCCACATGCCGGATCGCTCCGCAGAAGATGCAGGACAACGCGGGCCTGCACTATGAATGACCTGGGAACCGTCGAACAGAGTTCGCCGAACAAGGAGGACCCATGAGCACTCCGCAGGGATGGTACGACGACGGATCAGGGCGTCAGCGCTGGTGGGACGGCGCACAGTGGACCGACCAGTTCGCCGCCGCGTCGACGCCCGACGCCACAAGCACCGTCGCCCCGGTGACGACGAAGAAGCGCGTCGGCGTCCTCGGCTGGATCGCGCTCGGCATCACGGTTGTCGGTGCGATCGTTTCCTGGATCCCCTGGATCATGGGCTTCGGCTGGATCCTGCTGTTCGTCGGCCTCGTGCTCTCGATCGTGACGCTGTTCCTGAAGGGCGCGAAGTGGCCGGGCATCGTGGGGATCGTGCTGGCCGTCGTCGCCGGCGTTGTCTCGGGCATCGTGCTGCTCACGATCTTCCTGGGCTACTCCGCCCAGCACCCGGGCGAGTTCGGCATCGGCACGAGCCCTGTTGCGACACCGGATGCCGCCTCAGAGCCGAGCACGGCTCCCTCCTCCGCCACGGAGCGCCCCTCGGCACAGGAGGTCGCCGACGGTTTCCTCGTCATCATGGACGCGGCCGGTGTGGCCGACAAATACACCCCGGAGCAGGCCCTTTGCGTGGGGCAGCACCTCGTCGACTCGGATGTCTCGACGGAATCACTGATCAATGTCGCTCATGGCAAGGACATCCAGTCAGATGCCACGGAGCGAACGCTGATCGCGCAGGTGACCGCTCAGGCGGTGTCGACCTGCCTCGCGGCGCCGTGACGAGTSCCCCTGCGCTGCGCAGCGAGGGCCTGATGAAGATCGGCAGACCAGAACTCGCCGGTCAGGAGGGCTCGTTGCCGATCACGAAGGCGAGGAACGTCACCATAGCGCCGAAGGCACGGCGCCCACCAGGAGTTCGGTCTTAGAGACGGATGAAGATCGGCGGTCCGGAGCTCGCCCAGGGGGCGTGGTGCTCGACGTAGCGACCCCAGTCCGGCGAGTCGATGATTCCGCCCGCGCCGTCCCAGATGCCGATGTGCCGGCCGGGCCACCACACCAGGTCGCCGGCGCGCGCCTCGTCGGCGGAGATCACGGTGCCCAGCGCCGCCTGGTTGTCGGCGCCGCGGGGAAGACTGATGCCGAAATGCCCGTACACGTATTGGACGAGCCCGTCGCAACCGAAGGAGTCGCTCGGGTCCGCGCCCCAGCCGTAGGGGACGACGCCCACGAACGTCTGGGCGTACGCGACGACCGCGTCGCCTGAGAACTCCTGCGCGGGAGCCGCGGGAGCCGCGGGCGTCGTGGAGCTCGCGGCGGCAGCGGGCGCCGCACTCGGCGGCTGGACGACCGGCGCCGGCGGCGTGTACAGCACGTCGAAGGAAGCGCGGGTCGTGCGGGGCTCCTGAGCGGCGGACGCGACCGTGTAGGTCTGCGGGGCCACGACGAGTGACACCGTGTGCGCCGAGGGCGTCGGCGCTCCGGGCGAGAAGGCGTACGCAGCCGTCGCAGCCACGGGGACGATCAGCGCCGCGATCGCGCAGCCTGCTGCCGTCTTCCGTGTCACAGTCATCGGGATTCTCCGTGTCACAGCCATCGGGTCACCACCCTATGACAATCACGGGCGCGGCGCCCTGGAAGATCCCTGAATCATCGACGCGGAAGGGTCAGTCGTCGGCGTCCTTGCGCTTGCGCCAGCGGATCCCTGCGGAGATGAAGCCGTCCAGGTCGCCGTCGAACACGGTCGCCGGGTTGCCGGACTCGTGTCCGGTGCGGAGATCCTTCACGAGCTGCTGGCCGTAGAGGAAGTAGGAGCGCATCTGGTCGCCCCAGCTCGCCGTGATGTTGCCGGCGAGCTCCTTCTTCTTCGCAGCCTCCTCCTCCTTCTGCAGCAGCAGCAGGCGGGTCTGCAGCACGCGCATGGCAGCGGCGCGGTTCTGGATCTGCGACTTCTCGTTCTGCATCGAGACGACGATTCCGGTCGGGAGGTGCGTGAGGCGCACGGCGGAGTCCGTCGTGTTGACCGACTGGCCGCCGGGGCCGGACGAGCGGAACACGTCGACGCGGATGTCGCCCTCGGGGATGTCGACCTCGGTCGCCTCCTCCATGAGCGGGATGACCTCGACCGCGGCGAAGGACGTCTGGCGCTTGTCGGCGGATCCGAACGGGCTGATCCGCGCGAGGCGGTGCGTGCCGGCCTCGACCGAGAGCGTGCCGAACGCGTAGGGCGCGTCGACCTCGAAGGTCGTGGACTTGATGCCCGCGCCCTCGGCATAGGACGTGTCCATCACCTTGACGGGGAACTTGTGGCGCTCGGCGTAACGCAGGTACATGCGCAGCAGCATCTCGGCGAAGTCGGTGGCGTCGTCGCCGCCCGCGCCCGAGCGGATGGTGATGATCGCGGCACGCTCGTCGTACTCGCCGTCCAGCAGCGTCTGCACTTCGAGCTGGTTCACGGTCTCGGTGAGGGAGGCGAGTTCGGCGCGCGCCTCGACGACCGAGTCCTCGTCCTCCATCTCGTTGGCGAGCTCGATGAGCACCTCGAGGTCGTCGAGACGCTGCTCCACCTCGGTGACCCGCTTGAGATCGGCCTGGCGGTGGCTGAGCGCGCTCGTCACCTTCTGCGCCTTCTCGGGGTCGTCCCAGAGGTCGGGCGCACCCGCTTCCTCGCTGAGGCGTTCGATGTCGGCGCGGAGTCCCTCGACGTCGGCAACCTCGCGGATGTCACCGAAGGTCTGACGGAGGGCCGCGATTTCGGCGGAGAGATCAAGTTCGAGCATGGCACCTCAGAGTATCGCGCGCGGCGACGCCCCGACGCACCTTCGATCTCGGACCTCCGATAAGAAGACAGAAAAGCCCCGGCGATCATCGTCTGGACCCTGGCATTGTTCGTATTTTTGTACTAGACTCAGGACATGGAGAACACTGACGATCTGGCCCCGCGGCTCGTGTCCGCGGCGGAGATCGTCGGTCATGTGCTGGGCGATCTCGCCCGCAACGACCACGAGGTGAACCGGCGGGCAGCGCTGCGCTCGGAGCGGATCCTCGAAGTGATCGAACTGGCGCGCCGGCACCCCGACCTCTACACGGCCGACGCGGATCCGGGCTTCGCCGAACGAGCGGCGGTCATGGACATGGCTCTGCGGCTTCAGCTGTCCGAAGACCACGTGCGCACCATGCAGGCGACCGCCGAATTCGCGATGACGTTGATGCCGAACGTCTGGGAACGCGCTCGTTCCGGCTTCGCCTCCCCTGCGGCGGTGCGGGACATCGTCTCCCGATCGCGGGTGCTGGAGGCATCGATCGATGCGCCGGACGACATCAGGGCGGAGGCCCATGAGGCGATCGCCGCAGTCGACGAGGCCGCCGCCGACTGGGTTCTGTCCTGTCCCCCGGCGATGCTGCGCCGCAAGGTCCGTGCGCTCGTTGACCGGTTCCTCGGTGACCGCACCGTGCGCCGTCACGCGCGGGCGATGCAGGACAGGGCGGTGACCTTCGCCGATGCCGGTGACGGCATGTCGTGGTTGAGCATCTACGGCCCCACCGCCGATCTGCATGCCGCGTATCACCGGCTCTCGGCGACCGCGAAGCACATGCAGAAGGCGGAACGGGCCGGCCGCACACGGGATCAGATCCGCACCGACCTCGCCGCGGCCTGGTTGAAGGGCGAAGGCACCGCGACGGCGGTCACGACGAAGGTCTTCGTCACGATCCCCGTGCAGCTGCTCGCCGGAGAGGTCGCCCCCGCGGAGCAGGCGGAGATCGTCGGCGTCGGCCCCATCGATCCGCTCACCGCCACACAGCTGTTCCTCGATGCCGGATCCTTCCACCGCG
The DNA here is from genome assembly GCF_056397105.1 of Microbacterium sp. 05N427. Taxonomy (NCBI): domain Bacteria; kingdom Bacillati; phylum Actinomycetota; class Actinomycetes; order Micrococcales; family Microbacteriaceae; genus Microbacterium; species Microbacterium sp. 05N427. The sequence continues at coordinate 296,535 of NZ_JBFTMT010000007.1, read as the reverse complement.
TCATCACGGATCCGGTGCGGGGCATCATCGTGGACATGGATCGCCGCACCTACCGCCCCACCCGGGCGCAGCGCGATTGGCTGATCCTGCAGCACGGCACCTGCTCCCGCGATGGCTGCACGCGCCTCGCCATCGATGCCGATGTCGACCACGACCTGCCCTGGGCGGAGGGCGGAACGACCGACATCCGTCAGCTCCGGCCTCTCTGCCCCCGGGATCACCGGCTGCGACATCGCACGCGAGCCCGGTATCGCACCCGCCCTGAGAACGCCACTGTTCAAGTCATCACCCCCACAGGGTTCCGCACTTCCACGCCCGCACCGTTCTGACGAGTCCGTCGCGGAACCGGCGGCGCACGGGTCTACCGTGGAGACGTGGCGGAACGAACGATCTCGGTGCTGTGGAAGTTCGGCCCGATGGTGTACCTGCCCACGCTGCTCTTCTCGCTCGGCGAGGGCGCGGTCCTGCCGCTCATCCCCGTGATCGCCGCGAACCGCGGCGCGACGCTCGCCTCCGCCGGCCTGATCGCCTCGGCCCTCGTCGTCGGCCAGCTGTGCGGCAACATCCCCGCGGGCTGGCTGGTCGCGAAAGCCGGTGAGCGGTTCACGATGGTGACCGCGGGCGCGCTCTCGCTGATCGGCGTGATCGCGGGCGCTTTGGCGCCGAGCCTCGTCGTGTTCACGATCGCGGTGTTCGTGGTCGGCATGTCGGCGGCGGCGTTCGGGCTCGCCCGGCACGCCTTCATGACCACCCGCGTGCCGCTCGAATTCCGCGCCAGGGCGCTGTCGCTGCTCGGCGGATCCTTCCGAGCCGGCATGTTCGTGGGCCCCTTCCTCGCCGCGGCCCTCCTCGCGCTGTTCCACACCGAGAACGCGACCCTCTGGTTCTTCGCGGTCCTGCTGGTCGCGCTGATTCTGCTGGTCCTGTTCGGACCGGATCCGGAGGCGCAGGCCGCAGCCGCCGAGCGCCGGCCGGACGCGGTCGAGGACACCGGCGAGGCGGTGAGCGGATCGATCCCGACGATCGAGCGCGCGGGGGTCTTCCGCACGATGTGGCGCAATCGCGGAGTGCTGGGCCGACTCGGCCTCGCCGCGGCGAGCCTGTCGGCGGTGCGATCCGCTCGCCAGGTGGTGCTGCCGCTGTGGGGCATCTCGATCGGCCTGGACGCCTCGTCGATCGCCCTCGTCGTCGGTGTCTCCGGCGCGATCGACTTCGCCTTGTTCTACGCGAGCGGCCAGGTGATGGACCGGTTCGGCCGGCTCTGGGCCGCGCTGCCCGCGATGGTGCTGATGGGCGCCGGCTTCCTGGTGCTCTCGCTCACGCACGACGGGAGCACAAACGTGCTCTGGTTCGGGATGATCGCCGCCGTGCTCGGCGTCGGCAACGGCCTCTCCAGCGGCATCCTGCTCACGCTCGGCGCCGATGTCGCCCCGCAGTCGGAGCCCGCGGCGTTCCTCGGATCCTGGCGCACGCTCACCGATGCCGGCGGTGCCATCGCTCCCCTGCTGTTCTCGGGCATCGCCGCACTCAGCTCTCTCGCGATCGGAGCTGCGGTCATCGGTGGGATCGGGGTGCTCGGCGCGGTGGGATTCCTGCGCTGGATCCCGCGGTTCGTTCCGCGGCGGCCTGCGGCCTGATCCGGGCTGGAGTCATTCGAGTGCGGTGCGGCTCGTGCCCGTGGCTTCGATCGTAAGCACCGACGGGACGAGATCGCTGAGCAGCGGAGGCGTCCACGTCGCCCGAACCGTGACGCGGGCGGACGCCCCGTCGGGACTCTCCGCGGAAACCAGCTCGGTACCGTCGTCGAGAACGGCGATCACCGCAGTCGCCTGCGCAGCGACCTCCGCATCCTCGAGTTCGGCGCGGATGGCATCGCCATCGACCTCCAGGCGGAAGCCGTCGGCTCCGGCGAGCGCAGCGGCGTCGGCGACGGAATCGAGCCGCTTCTGCGCGATGTACAGATCCGTCGCGCACACGCACACGTAGATCAGCGCGATCGCGAGCACCAGGTAGCCCAGGATGAGCGGCATCGTGCTCCCCCGGTCATCGTCGAGCAACCGCATACGCCGTTTCCCACATTCCCCACTCCACGCCCCGGGCCGCACCGCACTCATCTGTCCGTCCACGTGCGCGAGACCTTGTATGCCGAGGACGCCTGCACCCGCACGCTGCTCACGCGGTCCAGCCCGAACACAGGCGGCACGAGCGGCAACGCGACCTTCGCTGTGACGGTGACCACGACCGTCGCGCCGGCAGACGGACATCCCGTTCCCCGCGGTGCGCACTGGATGTCGACGTCGACGGCGGCCGGATCCAACCCGTACTCCTCGATCGCGGACCGCGTGGCCGCGTCCGCCCGAGCGGTGGCGTCGACGAGGCCTTTCGCCGCACTCATCGTGCGCGCCGTGTGCCGCGCCGCGGACTCGACGCCCAGCATCTGCCCCTGGATCGCGCCGAGAGCGAGCACGAGGTACACCAAAGGCACGAGCAGGATCACGCCGAGGGCGATGAACTCGAGCGCTGCGGATCCGGTCTCGTCCGGCACCCCGCGAGCGGGGACAGGGCGAACCACGAAGTCAGCCGACTTCGGTGAGCGACTCCACGGGAGCACGACCGGTCACCTCCAGCCCTGACGGCACCCCGAGCAGACCGATGAGCGGCAGGGTCGTGCGCACGGTGACCTCCATGGTCGGCATGCCCAGCGCGATCGTCTCGCGCACCGTCACGTCCTGCGCATAATCGGCTCCGACGGCCCGCCCGATGACGAGCTCGGTGCGCTGCGCGCCTTCATCGGGTCCAGTATCGGCGAGCGCCGCCACGTGGGCGCCCTCGACCGCCGCATCATGCACGACGTTGCGCACGTAGACCGCCAGAGCGAATTGCAGCACCCCAAGGGTGAGCGCGGTCAGGAGTGCGCCCACGAGCACGAACTCGACCGGACTGGATCCCCGGTCGCCGATCCCGCTGGTCGGCCACGATGCGCCCGGCATGACCGGTCAGAGCCCGCTCACGCGCGCGATCGCCTGCTCGAACAGGTTCGTGAGCGCAGGCCCGGCGACAGCCCAGATCAGCACGACGAGTCCCGCCGTCATGAGCGTGATGAGGACCCAGCCGGGCACGTCTCCCCGCTCGGGATCGTCGAGCGCATCGAATGTTGAGGGATCGGGATGGGCGACGAGTCGATCTTCGGGCATGAGGGGTCCTTTCGTGGGAGCGGATGTCGGGGGACGGTGTCAGCCGATGCCGAGCCGCAGGATGAACACACCGGGGAACACCGCGAACAGCACGCTGAGCGGGAGGATCAGGAACACCAGAGGAAGCAGCATGAGGATCTCCTTGCGCCCGGCCTGCTCGATGAGGTCTCGCTTGGTCTCCTCGCGCGCGTCCGACGCCTGCGCCTGCAGCACCCCTGCCAGCGGCGCGCCGCGTTCGAGAGCGGCGATGATCTGGTCCACCGCGCGGGTCAGCGGCGGGACCTGCAGCCGCTGTGCGCACTCGCTGAGCGCATCGGCAAGAGAGGATCCGGTGTTGACGGCGAGGATCACGCCTCGCAGCTCTCCGCTCAGCTCTCCGGATCCTGCCTGGCCTACGCGGCGGAGCGCATCCGGAAGCCCTTCCCCCGCGGACAGGCACAATGCGAGGAACTCCAGCACCGTCGGCAGCTCTTCCGTGAGACGGCGGACGCGCGCCTTCGCCCGGACGCCGAGCAACGCGTCGCAGCCGACTCCGGCGGTGACCGCGGTCACCACAGGCAGGAGCACGGCCGGCGCCGACAGCCGACCGATCAGCACGAGCACCACCGTCGCACCGGCACCCGCCCCGAGTCCGAACAGCACCCAGACCAGCTGCCGGCTGCGGAATGCGCCGGATCCGCCGGGCAACGCGGCCTGACTCATCCGCCGCGCGACGCCGGCGTCGCCCCCGCCGAACAAGCCGAACGCGCCGGTGATCCGCGCCGCCCAGGATCCCCCGGCGGGCATCCGCCACGGCAGCCGCGCGGTCGGATCCACGAGGTCGGCGACGTCGCGGACATACGGTGCGATCCGTGTGCCGAGGTTCGCCGAGCGCCAGCGAGGGAAGGCCGCCAGTGCGAGCAGCAGCCCCGTCGCCAGCAGACCGCCGAGCAGCACGGAAACCGCGGCGTCCGACACCGAACTCATCGGAACCACCGCCGCGGCTCTGGCAGGCGGCCGATGCGCAGCATGATCCGGAAGGCGACGAAGGACACCGCGGCGCCGCCGAGGATGAGCGCCACGCCTTCGGGGCTCGTGTACGCCTCTGTCCCCTCGGGGCGCAGCAGAAGCAGCACCAGAATCACCCACGGTGCGACCGCGCCGAGCACGGCCGCACCGCGGATCCAGGATTGCCGCGCCTCCACCTCGGCGCGCAGGGCCGCCTCCGCCCGCACGGAGCCGGACAGCGCGCGCAGGACCGCAGTGAGCTCGGTGCCGCCGACTTCCCGCGCCATGCGCAGCGTCTCCACGATCCGATCCCCGACGGGATCCGCGAGCACCTCCTTGAGCTGCGCCGCCGCCGCGTCGAACCTGCCCGTCGCGTGGAGGTCACGTGCGAAGGCCGCGAACGCGGGGCGCAGCGGAGCAGGAGCGGCTTCTTCCAGTGCCCCGACCGCGTCAGGCAACGGCATGCCCACCCTGATCGACGCGATCAGCAGGTCGCAGACATCGGGCCACAACCCGCGCCGCAGGCGCAGCAGCCGGTGCCGCCGAGCACGCAGGAAGACCACCGGCATCGCAGCACCCGCGAGCGCCAGTACGAGGGCGAAGGCGGGTGTCGCTGTCAGCAACCACCCCGCGGAGCCGGCCATGAGCCCGCCCGCCACGACGCTCACGGCGAGCATGCGCGCACCCGACCGGAACCCCGCTTCACGGAGCAGCCGGGTAGCGGCACCCCCGCGAGGAGCTCGAACCTCGCGTTCCCCCGCGGGCCACAGCCACGGCGACGCCGCCAGCACGACGCCCGCCGCGAGCAGCGCGCCCAGCAGCAGGGTCATGCGACGCCTCTGCGGCGGAGCATGCCGGAAGCGGCATACGGCATCGGCACCGGCGCGGGTTCCGCATGGATGACCCGGTGCGTGATGCGCCCGTCGGCGTCGACGCCGAGTGGCTCGACCACCTCGGCGACGCGCCGGGAGCCGTCGTCCTCCCGGCGACAGTGCACGACGAGGTCGACCGAGGCGGCGAGCGCCGGTGCGATGAAGGCCCGGTCGATGTTGCGCCCCGCGAGCAGTGGCAGCATCGTGAGCTTGTCGAGTGCCTCCGCAGCCGAGTTCGCGTGCACGGTCGCAGCCCCCGGGATGCCGGTGTTGAGCGCGAGCACCAGGTCGAGCGCCTCGGCATCTCGCACCTCTCCGACCACGAGCCTGTCGGGCCGCATCCGCAACGCCTCCTTCACGAGGCGGCGTAGTGTGATCTCCCCCGTGCCTTCGAGGCTCGCCTGACGTCCCTGCAGGGCCACGAGATCCGGTGCCTGCACACCCAGCTCGAACGTCTCCTCCACCGTGATCACGCGCTGCGCAGTGCACTCGGCGACGAGCGCAGCGAGGAGCGTGGTCTTGCCGGCGTGCGTAGGCCCTGAAACCACCACGCTGCGTCCGGCGCGCATCGCATCGGACAGCATCGCGCCGACCGACGCCGGAACCATTCCCTGCGATACCAGGGAGTCGAGGCTCCGGTATCGCGGCAGGAACCGCCGGATGTTGACCGCCCACGAGCCGCGGACGACATCCGCGATCGCCACGTGCAGTCGGGATCCATCCGGCAGGGATGCGTCGACGAACGGCTGCCCGATGTCCACCCGTCGCCCCGTGGAATGCAGCATGCGTTCGACGACATCGCGCAGCTGCGCCTCGGTCAGGGTGATCGGCACACGCTCGCTGCGCCCCTCCCGGGCGATGAACACGCGCGAGGGACCGTTCAGCCAGATCTCCTCGATCGTGTCGTCCTCGAGCAACGGTTGCAGCGGCCCGTAGCCCGCGACCCCGGCGAGGACGTCCCGCACGCACGCAGCCTCGTCGTCGATCGTGGCGGTGCCGCGGGCGAGCGCCTGATCGTTGTGCCGGCGCACCTCGAACTGGGCGATCCGTCGAGCTTCCTCGGGATGCGCGGAGGGATCCGTCCGCTCCGCGCGCAGCCGCGCTCGCACCTTCTCGGTGACGGCGGCGGCGGTGGTCGGACTCACCTCCGCATCGTCGCAGGATCCGCGGATCCGCCTCGGAAGTTATCCACAGGCGCCGCGACTCAGCACCGCCGATCAGCGCCGCAGACGCGCGTCAGACGTGCGTCAGCCTGCGCGGGCGACGTCGTGCAGCGCGTCCACCATAGGCAGCAGCTCGGGCTGCTCCGCGGCATCGGCGAGCACGCGCTCCAGGGTCTCGTCGTGCACGGGCCGGGCGCGCTCGTACAGCTCCTGACCGCTCGGGGTGAGTTCGGTGTAGATCCCCCGCCGGTCGTCGACGCACAGGATGCGGGTGAGCAGCCCTCGGTCCTCGAGCCGGTTCACCAGGCGGGTCGTCGCACTCGGGCTAAGCGCGGCGGCCCTGGCCAGCTGCTGCATGCGCATGTGCCAGCCATCCTGCCGGTCCAGCGCCTCCAGCACCGTGTACTCGACCACGGAGAGCCCTGCATCGGCGGAAAGCGCGCGCTCCAGCTCCGCCTCGATCATGGCGTGCAGGGCGGCCATCGTGCGCCAGCCGCGGGCACGGATCTCGACGGCGTCATCGGCGATGCCCATGGATCCTCCTCAAGTAGTTGCTTGCGCCTTCTAATTGCGTGTGCAAGTATTGTGTTCACCGGCGCGAAAACCCGCGTCTGCAACTATCTCAGAGTACCAGGAGTTCTCCCATGCCTCTCGGCCTGATCGCCCTCGCCCTCGGCGCCTTCGGAATCGGCCTCACCGAGTTCGTCATCATGGGCCTGCTGCCCGAGGTGGCCGCCGACTTCGGCGTCACCGAGGCCGCCGCCGGCTGGCTCATCTCCGGCTATGCGCTGAGCGTCGTCGTGGGCGCACTGTTCCTCACCGYCGCGACCACACGCCTCCCCCGCAAGCCCGTGCTGCTCGGCCTCATCGTCCTCTTCATCATCGGCAACGCACTCACCGCCCTCGCCCCCGGCTACGGCCTGGCGATGGTGGGCCGGATCATCGCCGCTCTCACGCACGGAGCCTTCTTCGGGATCGGATCCGTCCTCGCCGCCTCCCTCGTACCCTCCGCGAAGAAGGCCGGGGCGATCGCGATCATGTTCACCGGACTCACCGCCGCGAACGTTCTCGGCGTCCCGTTCGGAACCTTCCTCGGCCAGCAGCTCGGCTGGCGCGCCACCTTCTGGGCGATCGCGATCATCGGCGTCTTCGCCTTCGCCGGCATCGCGCTGCTCGTGCCCACGACGCACGACATCGCCCCCACTCGGCTGCGCGACGAGCTCGGCGCCTTCCGCTCCGGCCAGGTCTGGCTGTCCCTCACCGTGACGGTGCTCGCGTACGGCGGCATGTTCGGAGCGTTCACCTACATCGCGTACACGCTCACCGAGATCAGCGGCTTCGCCTCGAGCATGGTGCCATGGCTGCTCGTGCTGTTCGGCCTCGGCCTGTTCCTCGGGAACTGGGCCGGCGGCAAGGCCGCGGACCGATCCATCGACGCGACCCTCATCGTCTTCATCGCCGCCCTCGTCGTCGTGCTCGCGGGCTTCGCACTCGTGGCGTCGAACGGCGCGGCGACCATCGTCGCGCTGTTCCTCATGGGYGGCTTCGGGTTCGGCACCGTGCCGGGCCTGCAGTCCCGGATCATGGGCTACGCGACCTCGGCCCCGACACTCGCCTCCGGAGCGAACATCGGCGCGTTCAACGTCGGCAACGCCCTCGGCGCGTGGGCCGGAGGCGTCGGCATCGCCGCGGGACTCGGATACACCTCCCCCATCTGGATCGGCGCCGGCATCACCGCGCTCGCGCTCGTCGTGATGATCGCCGCCGCGATGCTCGCCCGACGCGGAACCGCGCGGCCCGCCACCGCGAGCGCGCCCACCACCACGAATCCGGTCCCCGTCGCTGCGCGATGATCCGGTCTTCCTCCTTCCCGCAAGAACACAGAAAGTCGAACGACATGACCGTTCCCACCCTCACTCTCAACAACGGCGTCGCCATGCCCCGACTCGGCTTCGGGGTGTTCCAGGTCCCCGACGACGAGACCACCGCCGCCGTCGCGACCGCCCTGCAGACGGGCTACCGCAGCATCGACACCGCGGCGATCTACGGCAACGAGCGCGGGGTGGGTCGTGCGATCGCCGAGTCGGGCATCGCCCGCGACGAGCTCTTCATCACCTCCAAGGCATGGAACGCCGCACAGGGCTACGACGCGACCCTGCGCGCCTATGACGCGAGCCTCGAGAATCTGGGCCTCGACGCCCTCGACCTCTACCTGATCCACTGGCCCGAGCTCGGCGACGGCGACTACACCGGCACCTGGYGGGGGCTCGAGGCGCTCTACGCCCAGGGCAGGGTGCGCGCGATCGGCGTCTCGAACTTCGAGCCCGTGCACCTCGCGCGGATCCTGGAGACCGGATCCATCGTCCCCGCGGTCAACCAGGTGGAACTGCATCCCGCGTTCCAGAACCGCGCCGTGATCGCCGCGGACACCGCCGCAGGCGTGGCGACGGAGGCATGGAGCCCGCTCGCCCAGGGCGCGGTGCTGCGGGATCCCGCCATCACGGCCATCGCCGCCCGGCACGACCGTACGCCGGCCCAGGTGGTGCTGCGCTGGCACCTGCAGCAGGGCCGTGTGGTGATCCCGAAGTCGGTGACTCCGAGCCGCATCGCGGAGAACTTCGACCTGTTCGGCTTCGAGCTCGATGCCATCGAGCTCGCCGCGATCGATGCGCTGGACCGCGACGTCCGAAGCGGCCCGCATCCGCACGAATTCCACGGCTGATCCACGTGCGCATCGCCGGGCGGCCACGAGGCCGCCCGGCGATGCGTCTTTCGTGCGGAAGGTGGGACTTGAACCCACACGCCCGAAGGCACAGGAACCTAAATCCTGCGTGTCTACCGATTTCACCACTCCCGCGCGGCGATCCTCAGTCTATGTCGGGCGCCACCGGCGGCATGCCCCAGGCACCCTCTCAGGCACTGCACGCGGGGCCCGCTCTAGACTTCAGGGAAGCCGAGATCTCGGCAGCCACTCCAGCGACGACTCCACGGACGGGAACCACCTGTGCACCACGCCGCCCTCATCCCCTGGCTCGACCCGAACGCCATCATCCACGGCGCCGGCCCCTGGGCACTCGCCGTGGTGCTGTTCATCATCTTCGCCGAGACGGGCCTGCTCATCGGGTTCCTGCTCCCGGGCGACACGCTGCTGATCATCTCGGGCCTCCTGACCAACACCAACCACGTGTTCGGGCTGGACATCTGGGCGGTCGGCCTACTGATCGCACTCGCGGCGTTCCTCGGCGGCGAGGTGGGCTACCTGATCGGCCACAAGGGGGGTCCGGCGGTCTTCGAGCGCAAGGAGTCCGGCCTGTTCAGCAGGAAGAACSTGGAACGCACCAACCACTTCTTCGAGCGCTTCGGCGGCCTCACGGTGATCGTGGCGCGCTTCGTCCCGGTCGTGCGCACTTTCGCGCCCGTCGCGGCGGGCGTGGGCCACATGCCGTGGCGCAAGTACAGCCTGTACAACCTCATCGGCGCGCTGATCTGGGGCTTCGGTCTCACCTACGTCGGCTTCCTGATCGCGTACATCCCCTGGGTCGCCGACCTCGTCACCAAGTACATCGACGTGATCCTGCTCGGGGTCGTCGCGCTCACGCTCGCGGTCACCGTCTGGCACTACTTCAATGAGCGCCGCAAGGCGAAGAAGGAGGCCGCTGCGGGGGTCCCGGCCGTCGAGCCGGAGATCTGAGCCGAACTCAGCCGGCGTCGCGGGCGGCTCCGTCCGCGTCGCCCTTGTCGGAGGCCGCCGCACGTGCGGCCTTCGACTTCTCGACGCTCGCCCGCAGCGCTTCCATCAGATCGATGACCTCGCCGCCCTTCTCGGCGGGCGCGAACGTCTCCTCGGTCTCGAAGGCCTCGCCCTTCTCGATCTTGGCGTCGATGAGCGTGCGCAGCTCGACCTGGTACTCGTCGACGAACGCGCTCGGATCGAAGTCCGCAGAGAACCCCTCGACGAGCGACGCCGACAGCTCCAGCTCCTTGTCGGAGATCGTGACCTCCTCCTGCAGCGCCGGGAATTCGGCCTCGCGCACCTCATCGGCCCAGAGCAGGGTCTGCAGCACGAGCACGTCGCCGCGCACACGCAGAGCCGCGAGCCGCGTCTTCTGCCGGAGCGTGAAGCGCACGATCGCCGTGCGATCCGACGCTTCGAGGGTCTTGCGGAGCAGCACGTAGGCCTTGGGCGACTTCGAATCGGGCTCCAGGTAGTAGGCCTTGTCCAGCGTCAGCAGATCCACCTGGTCCGAAGGCACGAACTCCACGACGTCGATCTCGCGGCTGCGCTCGGCGGGCAGCGACTCGAGGTCGTCCTTGGTCAGCACCACGGTCTGCGACTCGTCCTGGTACGCACGGTCGATCTCCGAGTAGGCGACCGTCTGCCCGCAGATCTCGCACACCCTCTTGTACCGGATCCGCCCTCCGTCCGCGTCGTGCACCTGGTGCAGCGCGACGTCGTGGTCCTCCGTCGCCGAGTACACCTTGACCGGCACGTTGACCAGGCCGAAGGTGAGCGAGCCCTTCCAGATCGTCCTCATGGCACCAGTACACACCACCGGCGCTCACGACGGATACCTCCTTGCGCACTACTGTGACCACATGGCAGACGGCCCGCAGTTCGTGCGCATCGGAGAGCGGCGGCTGCGCGTGACGAACCTCGACAAGGTGGTGTATCCGGAGACGGGCACCACCAAGGGAGAGGTGATCGACTACTACGCGCGGATCGCCCCCCAGCTGCTGCCCGTCCTCGCCGGACGTCCGGTCACGCGTAAGCGCTGGGTGGAGGGCGTCGGCACCGCGGCGGATCCGCAGGGATCCTTCTTCGCGAAGCAGCTCGAACCGGGTGCACCCGGTTGGATCGCCCGGCAGGAGATCCCGCACTCGGGCGGCGCGAAGGACTATCCGCTCGTCGACGAGGTCGCGACGCTCGTCTGGATGGCGCAGGTCGCCGCGATCGAACTGCACATCCCGCAGTGGCGCTTCGCCCAGGACGGCGGGCGCGGCAACCCGGATCGTCTGGTGCTCGATCTCGACCCGGGCCCGGGCGTGACGCTCGCGCAGTGCGCCGAAGTCGCGCTCCTGGCCCGCGGGATCCTCACCGGCATGGGCCTGGATCCGGTCCCCGTCACGAGCGGGAGCAAGGGGATCCACCTGTACGCGCATCTCCCTGGCGATCGGACGAGCGACGAGATCTCCGCCTTCGCGCACGCCCTCGCGCGGGCGATCGAGACGGACCGTCCTGACCTCGTGACGAGCGTCATGACGAAGACCCTGCGCGCGGGCAAGGTCTTCCTCGACTGGAGCCAGAACAACGGCAAGAAGACCACGATCGCGCCGTACTCGCTGCGCGGACGCCCGCAGCCCTGGGTCGCCGCCCCGCGCACCTGGGCGGAGCTGGAGGATCCGGATCTTCGCCAGCTGCGGTTCGACGAGGTGCTCGACCGCGCCGCGAGCGGCCTGGATCCGTTCGCGGCGATCACGACCGCCGCCGAGACGGCGCCGTCCGAGACGGCACCGGCCGATACTGCCTCGATTCGGGGCGCAGATCACCGTTTCGGGGCGCGCTCCGCCGCAGTTTCCGGGCGAGACGCGCCCCGGAACGAGACCCCCCGCCCCAAAACGACCGTGCCCGCCTACTCCCCCATGCTGGCCGAGCACGGCACCCCTGGCACGGCCCGGGGTCTCGGCTGGGCCGAGATCAAATGGGACGGGATCCGCGCGATCGGCACCTGGTCCGACGGCCGCTTCCGGCTGCACGCCCGCAGCGGCACCGACATCACCGACCGCTACCCCGAGCTCACCGCAGACGGCGCGCCGGGCTTCCCGGTCGGCGAGGCCGTCGTCGACGGGGAGATCGTGGCGCTGGACACAGCGGGTCGGCCGAGTTTCCACCGCCTGCAGGACCGGATGCATCTCTCCCGGGCACGCGAGATCGAGCGCGAGGTCATCCGCACCCCCGTGCGCTACCACCTGTTCGACCTCCTGTACCTCGAGGGGCACGACCTCACCCCGCTCCCACTGCGCGACCGCCGGGAGCTCCTGGAGCAGATCGCCTCGGATCTGCCCGCCCCGGTGCTCGTGCCGCCGGTGTTCGACGACGTCGATGCGGCCCTCGCCACGAGTGCCGCGCTCGACCTCGAGGGGGTCGTCGTGAAGGATCCCGCCTCGTCGTACGCATCGGGCGGGCGCTCCCCGCGCTGGCTGAAGATCAAGCTCACCCGGACGCAGGAGGTCGTGATCGTCGGCGTCCGGCCGGGCAAGGGCGACCGCACCGGGCGCATCGGATCGCTGCTGCTCGCGATCCCCGAGCCCGCGCTGCCGTCAGGGCTGCGCTACGTCGGCCGGGTGGGCACGGGGTTCACCGACCGGGTGCTGCAGGATCTCGGTGCGCGGCTGGAGGCACTGCGCACGCCATCGCCCTCTGTCGACGGCGTTCCGGTCGCAGACGCCTCGGACGCGCTGTGGGTGAAGCCCGAGCTCGTCGGCGAGGTCGAGTTCGCGAACTGGACCGACGACGGCGTGCTGCGGCACTCCCGCTGGCGGGGTCTGCGTCCGGACAAGCGCCCGGACGAGGTCGTCGTCGAGGAGTAGCCGGCGTCAGCCCACCGCACCCAGGGCGGCCAGCGCCGCACGGTCCGGCTCTGCCCCCGTGCGGACCGCGTCAAGAACGACCTGCGTGGCCCGTGCCGCGAGCCTCGGCCCCTCCTGCCCTCGGACCCCGGTGACGCCGGGGATCGGCGCGAGCAGGAGCCCGGAGTCCACGAGGCCCAGGTGCGCGACCCCGTCGAGCGTCACCCGCGCCGCGGTGGGCTCCTCGAGGTAAGCCGTGACGGCGTCGCGATAGCGCGGGTTGGGATCGGCGTCACCGGACACCACGAACACGGCGGGTCTGCCGAGCCCGGCGCCGGCGGGCGAGCGCGGCATCCCGTCGATGTCGACGACCCCGCGGATCCGCGGATCGAGCCTCGCCGCCTCGATGGCCGCAGCACCGCCGAGCGAGTGCCCCGCCGCGATCACGCGCCCGGGGTCCACCGCGGCGAGCGCCGGAAGCCGCTCGCCGGGACGCACGAGCTTGTCGATCACCGCGCGGATGTCGGCGGCACGCACGCCCGCCCAGCCGTCGGCGAGCGCCTGGTCGCGCGCGTCGTCCCCCGTCGTGGTCAGATCGCTGCCGACGGTGCGGCCGTCGTCGAGTTCGGCGATCGCCGAATCGTAGGGATGGTCGAGGGCGATCACGATGGCCCCACGGCTCGCCAGCTCCTCGGCCCACGAACGCATGAGCCAGCGCGAGCTCGACGTGCCAGGAGAAGCGATGACGACCGGGAAGGATCCGGGTGCCGCGGGCGCGCCCCAGGACGCGTTCCCGCGTGCATGGACGAGCCCGTCGAGCAGGAGCGACGGCATGCCGTACTGGGCGGCGAGCGCCCCGGCCAGCTGCTGGGCCTTGTCTGCATCGGGCAGATAGCCTGTCTCGGCTCCGGCCTCCGTCGCCGGGTACCAGATGGTCGCGGGATCGACCGATGCCCCGCCCCGCCCGTGCCGCCCCGTTCGTCGCGGGTCACGTCCGTCCAGATGGTCGAGCTCGCCCCGACCGCATACGGACCTCCCGGCGGCGGAACGAAAACGGGAGGAAGCGCCCACGCCGCGCCGCCGACGCCGACGCCGACCAGACCGATCGCCACGACGGCGCTGCTGGTCCGCGCCCATCCCCGCCGGCGTCCGGATCGCGCCCAGAGCACGATGCTGCCCACCAGGACCGCGGCGATCGCCATGACGAGCACCTGCCAGCGCAGGCCCTCTCTCAGGAGGGCTGCGACGAGAAGGGCAAGCGTCGCGAGTCCCACGGCGGACACGGCGATCGGCGACCGTCTCCAGGTCAGGACACCCGTGAGGAGCGACGCGAAGAGTCCTGCGACGACGAGGAGATCGAGAAAGGGCATGCGGTCTCCTTGAAGTCGGCGGCTTCACCGACGCTACGCAGACCTGCTCGGCGGGTCGTCATCCCGCAGCCGTACCCTCGTCATCCGCGGGGATGACAGACCTCAGGCGTGCACGGCCTCGCAGTCGCCGGCATTCCCCRCGCCGGTCGTGTCGGGCTCGATCTGGAACGTGGAGTGCTCCACGTCGAAATGCTCCGCGAGGCAGGTCTGCATCTGGACGAGGAGCGCCGACGCGCCCCCGTCCGCGAGTACCGCGGCCTGCACCGACACGTGCGCCGTGAACACCGGCGCGCCGCGGGTGAGCTGCCAGACGTGCACGTCGTGCACGCCGGTCACGCCCGGGTAGTCGAGCAGATGCCGACGGATCTCGCTGACCGCGGTGCCCTTCGGCGCCGACTCGGCGAGCACCGAGAACACCTCGCGCAGCAGCGCGACCGCGCGGGGGATGATCATGGCCGCGATCACCAGCGAGGCGATCGCGTCGGCGGGCATCCATCCGGTCGTGATGATGATGATGGCCGCGACGATCACCATGGCGGATCCGATGAGATCCCCCATGACCTCGAGATAGGCGCCTCGCACGTTGATGCTCTCGCGCTGCGCGGCGCTGAGCAGCCACATCGAGATCGCGTTCGTGACGAGGCCGACGGCGGCGACGATCAGCATGAGGGATCCGGCGACCTCGACCTCTCCCGGGTTCACCAGGCGCGTGATCCCCTCGAACGCCACCCAGGCGGAGAGCAGGATCAGGATGATCGCGTTGATCAGCGCCCCGAAGACCTCGGCGCGCTGATAGCCGAACGTGCGGCGGTCATCGGCCGGACGCGCCGCGACGGCGCTCGCGATGAGGGCGATGACGAGCGCGGAGGCGTCCGTGAACATGTGCGCCGCGTCCGCGAGCAGGGCGAGGGATCCGCTGAGGATCGCACCGATCACCTGCACGATCATGATCACCGAGGT
Source organism: Microbacterium sp. 05N427 (assembly GCF_056397105.1). NCBI lineage: Bacteria > Bacillati > Actinomycetota > Actinomycetes > Micrococcales > Microbacteriaceae > Microbacterium > Microbacterium sp. 05N427. Next base: position 281,422 of record NZ_JBFTMT010000007.1, on the reverse strand, counting down.
GAGCGTCAGCGAGATCGCAAGCAGACGGCGGTGGCCTGCGGAACGGATCCCCGTGGCGGGTGCGTGATCGTGCATGCTTCAAGGGTAGAGCCGGGATCCCCCGGTCGGAGGCGTTTTCGCCTAGTCGGGAATGGGGATGATTCTCAGTCGCCCGAGGCCTCAGGATCCCCCGGCCGAGCCTCAGAGTTCGGCGAGCAGCGGCACCAGTGCCACGAAGGCACGGGCGCGGTGCGACTGCGACTGCTTCTCCTCGGCGGTGAACTCCCCGACCGTGCGCTCGGCGCCGCCCTGTCCCTCGGGAACGAACACGGGGTCGTAGCCGAAGCCGCCGTCGCCGACCGCGGCGTGCGCGAGGCGGCCCGGCCACTCGCCGCGGACCGTCCACTCGCGTCCGTCCGGAAGGACGAGCGCGATGACGCTGACGTAGTGCGCGGCGCGGTGCGGATCCGCGATGTCGCGCAACTGGTCAAGCAGCAGCTCCCGGTTCGCGACGTCGTCCTTCTTCTGCCCCGCCCAGTAGGCGGAGAAGACCCCGGGCGAGCCGCCCAGCACGTCCACCGCGATGCCGGAGTCGTCGGCGAGCGCCGCGAGGCCGGTGTGTGCGGCCGCGGCGCGCGCCTTGATGAGGGCGTTCTCCTCGAAGGTCACACCGTCCTCGACGGGCTCGGGCCCGTCGTAGCCGACGACTTCGAGATCGGGGCGTGTCGCCGCCACGATCTGCCCGAACTCCGCGATCTTGTGCGCATTGTGCGTCGCGAGGACGATTCTCACCCGTGTCCCACTTTCTGCTGCGTCATGTCCCGAAAAGTGCGCCTGGATACCGCCTTCCACAGCCGAAACTGGGACACGGTCTTCCGAAGCCGTGAACGCGTCAGGCCCGCTCCGCGGCGAGCGCGGCGAGCTGGCGGTCGCGCAGATCGGCGCAGCCGTTCACACCGAGCTCGAGCAGCGCGTCGAGCTCGCGCTTGTCGAAGGGCGCGCCCTCGGCCGTGCCCTGCACCTCGACGAAGAGACCTCGGCCGGTGACCACGACGTTCATGTCGGTCTCGGCGCGCACGTCCTCGACGTAGGCCAGGTCGAGCATGGGTTCGCCGTCGATGATGCCGACCGAGACCGCCGCCACGGAGTCGTGGAGCACCTGCGCCTTCTGCCCGATGAACTTCTTGCGCCGGCCCCACTCGATCGCGTCGGCCAGAGCGACGTACGCCCCGGTGATCGCCGCCGTGCGGGTGCCGCCGTCGGCCTGCAGCACGTCGCAGTCGATCACGATCGTGTTCTCGCCGAGCGCCTTGGTGTCGACGACCGCGCGAAGGGCACGGCCGATCAGGCGCGAGATCTCGTGGGTCCGTCCGCCGACGCGGCCCTTCACGCTCTCCCGGTCGTTGCGCTCGTTGGTGGCGCGCGGCAGCATCGCGTACTCGGCGGTGACCCAGCCCTTGCCCTTGCCGCTGAGCCAGCGCGGCACGCCGTTCGTGAACGACGCCGTGCACAGCACCTTGGTGTTCCCGAAGCTGATCAGGGCGGATCCCTCCGCCTGGGCGCTCCAGCCGCGTTCGATCGTGATGGGGCGGAGCTGGTCGACGGTGCGGCCGTCCTTGCGGATGGTGGACTCGGTCATGGGATCTCCTTGAGAGGGGGAAGGTCGATGATGCCGGTCTGCACGAGCCGGACGCCGCGCACCTCCTGGCCCATCAGGYGATTGGCAAGGGCGGTGAAGTCATCGGCGGACGCACCGGTCGCCTCGTACACGGAGCGGGGGCTGGCGTCGGCCGGGGCCAGGAGATCGCCGCGCACGAGCTGGCGGTAGACGTCGCCCGCGGTCTCGTCGTCGCTGGAGACGAGCGAGACGCCCTCGCCCATCACGTAGCCGATCGCGCCGCGCAGGAACGGGTAGTGCGTGCAGCCGAGCACCAGCGTGTCGACGTCTGCGTCGCGCAGCGGCGCCAGGTACTCCTCGGCGACCCGGAGCACCTCAGGGGTGTCGGTGATGCCGGCCTCCACGAACTCGACGAAGCGCGGGCACGCGGCGGTGAACACCGCGAGGTTCTCGTTCACCTCGAGCATGTCCTGATACGCGCGGGATCCGATCGTGCCGACCGTGCCGATCACGCCGATGCGGCCGTTGCGCGTGGTCGAGATCGCCCGGCGAACGGCCGGGCCGATCACCTCGACGACAGGAACGTCGTAGCGCTCGCGCGCATCGCGCAGCATCGCCGAGGACGCCGTGTTGCAGGCGATCACGAGCATCTTCACGCCCTGATCGACGAGCGTGTCGAGCACCTCGAGCGCGTAACGGCGCACGTCCGCGATGGGCTTCGGCCCGTAGGGCGAGTGCGCGGTGTCGCCGATGTAGACGAACGACTCCCGGGGCAATTGCGCCCTGATCGCCCTGGCGACGGTGAGCCCGCCGACCCCGGAGTCGAAGATCCCGATCGGCGCGTCGTTCATGATGCTCCAGCCTAGTCGGCGCACGCGTCCGCGCGCTGCGGACGGGCCGCCGCCCGTATGCTGATCGCCATGACCGCGTCCAGCGCCCTGAAGACCGATCGCTACGAGCTCACGATGCTGGAGGCCGCGCTGCGCGACGGCACCGCTGCGCGCGAAAGCGTGTTCGAGCTGTTCTCCCGGCGGTTGTCCGGAGGTCGGCGGTTCGGCGTCGTGGCCGGCACCGGGCGCCTGCTCTCACTGCTGCGCGACTTCCGCTTCGGCGAGGACGAGCTGCGCTACCTGCGCGATGCGAAGGTCGTGGATGCGGCCACGCACCGCTACCTCGAGAGCTACCGCTTCTCCGGGACGATCCGCGGCTATCGCGAGGGCGAGCTCTACTTCCCCGGGTCCCCGATCCTCACGGTCGAGGGCACGTTCGCCGACGCGGTGATCCTGGAGACCCTGGCGCTCAGTGTGCTCAACCACGACTCCGCCGTCGCGACCGCAGCCAGTCGCATGAGCATCGCCGCCGGGGAGCGCCCGCTCGCCGAGATGGGGTCCCGCCGCGCCGCGGAGGACTCCGCCGTCGCCGCCGCCCGCGCCGCGTTCATCGCCGGGTTCGGCGCCACGAGCAACCTCGAGGCGGGCCGCACCTGGGGCATCCCGACCATGGGCACCGCCGCACACTCCTGGACTCTCCTGCACGACAGCGAGGAGGACGCGTTCCGCGCCCAGATCGACGCGCTCGGCACCGGCACGACGCTGCTCGTGGACACGTACGACATCCGTCGCGGGGTCGAGACGGCGATCCGCGTCGCGGGCACGGGGCTGGGCGGCGTGCGCATCGACTCCGGAGACCTGCCGATCATGGCCGCCGAGGTGCGCGCACAGCTCGACGAACTCGGTGCGACCGACACGAAGATCACCGTGACGAGCGATCTGGACGAGTACGCGATCGCCGCCCTCGCCGCCTCCCCTGTCGACGCGTACGGCGTCGGCACCTCCGTCGTCACCGGATCCGGCTATCCGACCGCGAGCATGGTCTACAAGCTCGTGGCGCGCCAGGGATCCGACGGCGGCTGGGTCGCCGTGGCCAAGGCGTCGGCGGACAAGGCCTCGAAGGGCGGCCGCAAGGCGGCGTTCCGGATCGTCGCGGACGGCGTCGCCCTGTCCGAGCGCGTGCGCGTCGCGGACGGCTTCGAGGACCTCGGGGTCCAGGAGCACGCCGACGGGCGGGCGCTGCAGGTGACCCTCGTCGAGGGCGGCGAGATCGACACCGCGTACGAAGGACCGGCCGGAACCGTCGCCGCGCGGGAGCACCACCTCGCGGTGCGCGAGGAGCTGCCGGTGCGCGCACTCGCACTCAGCAAATCGGATCCGGCGATCCCGACCATTTTTGAAGATGTCCGTTAGGACCGACCGGTTCCTGAGCGCCCTTCGTCTCGCTGCGCTCGCTCAGGATCCGGAGCGGAGCGACGAGACGAAGGATGTCGACGTCGCCTGAGGGTCAGCCGACCATCGACTCGTAGATCTCCTTGCAGGTCGGGCAGACCGGGAACTTCTCCGGGTCCCGTCCCGGAGTCCACTTCTTGCCGCACAGCGCCCTGACGGGCTTGCCGGTCAGCGCGGACTCGAGGATCTTCTCCTTCTTCACGTAGTGGGAGAACCGCTCGTGGTCTCCCGGCTCCTGGAGCTCCTCGTTGAGGAGCTGCTCGAGTTCGCGATCGAGGGTGGCGACGCCGCCCTGGTCCGGGGCATCCAGCGGGGTACTCATGACCGCGAGTCTAATCGCGCGCAGGCGCACCGGCGCCGCGATCACGAGGATCCCTCACACCGTCTCGACGAACTCCATCAGTTGCGCGCCACGGCGCTCGAACGTGCGGCCTCCGATCTGGACGCCGAGGAACAGCACGGCGGCCCCCATCAGCAGCCCGGTCCAGAGCACGGGTGCCGTGGAGACCGTGTCATCGGACAGCGCGGGCCAGGCAAGCAGCAGCGCCGGCAGGCTCAGTACGACGGCGCCCAGGAGCGTTCCTGCCTGCCCCAGTGCCCCGCCGCGTGCGCGCTGCGGCTGCTGGAACGGGCTGTCGCCCGGACGCGAGACCGCGTAGGGCGCGACCGCGGACAGGACGCTGGAGAGCCCGAGCCCTGACAGCAACAGGCTCGCGACCACCCCGATGAACATCGGCAGCAGCGTCCAACGCCCGATCACGGCCAGCGTGACCGGGATCGCCACGGCGAGGGTCGGCACGGCGATCAGGAGCACCGGGATGAGGCGGCCGAGCCGATCAGGCACTCCCCGCACTCCGCTCGCGACGTGGATCCAGAAGGCGGTGGAGTCGTAGGCGACGTCGTTGTGCGGCAGCCAGCCGAAGAACAGCGCCATCACGGCGACCGGCAGCGCCGCCGCGATCTCGAGCGGCACTCCGGCCACGAGGAGCGGGACGATCGTGAGAACGCCCGCGATCGGGACGATCACGAAGTTCATGATGTAGCGGCGGTCGCGGAGCCAGTAGACGAGGCTTCGCGCGGCCACGGCGCCGAACGCGTTGGACGGCAGCAGGGCGAACCAGCCGAGCCCCGGCCGCTCGCGCACCGCGGTCGGCCGTTCGGTCGTGCTCAGCGCCCGGCGGGCGAGCACCAGCCAGCCGGCCGTGACGACGACCGCGGTCGCCACCGCGATGATCGCGGCGCCCCACACCCCGCCGGCGTGATCCGTCAGGGAGAGGAACGGCATCGCGGCGGACGCGCCGAGCGGCGTGAAGCCGAGCACCCCTGCGACGGTGTGCAGCACCGGCGGAACGGCGCCCGCCCAGCCCAGCGAGGCCACGAACACGCACACCGGCACGGCGATGACGATCACGGCGAGGGCGAACAGCGACGTGAGCTCCCGGGAGCGGCGTTCCGGCAGAAGCCGCGCGCTCAGAGCCATGCCGACCCTTGCGGCCAGCACGGCCGTCGCGAGGGTCAGCAGCCCGGACAGCACCGCGAGGAGCCAGGGAACCCCGAAGGAGATCGCCACGCTCACCACGGCCGCCTGCACCACGAGCAGCGCCAGGCTCGGCACGCTCACGAAGGCGGCAACGGTGAGGACGAGGGGAAGCCGGCGCTCATCGACGCCGAAGACCACGAAGCGTCGCGGATCCAGTTGATCGACGGATCCGGCCAGGATCGGTGCGACGAAGAAGCCCAGGATCACGGCCGCGCTGCCCAGCACGATGACCGTGTGGGCGGCGGCCCCGGAGGTGTGGGCCAAGCTGCGGATGGCGATGACCGCCACCGTCGTCGCCGCGGCGGTGAGCAGCAGAGCGACGACGGTGCGCGACACCCGACTGCGATCGCCGCGCAGCGCGCCGAGCGCCAGCATGAGCCTCAGTCGGAGAACGTGTGCAACCACTCGAGCCCCTCCACATCGGAGCCCGCGCCGGACAGTTCGACGAACCGCTGCTCGAGGGTCTGCCCCGCACGCACCTCGTCGACCGTGCCCTCAGCGAGGACCTCGCCGCCGACGATGATCGCAATCCGGGCGCAGACCTGCTCGACCAGATCCATGCCATGGCTGGAGAGGATGACGGTGCCGCCGTGGGCGACGTAGGCGCGCAGGATGTCCAGGATCACTCCCGAGGACACCGGATCCACCGACTCGAACGGCTCGTCCAGCACCAGCACGCGCGGCGAGTGGATCATGGCGCCGGCGAGCATGATCTTCTTGGTCATTCCGGCGGAGTAGTCCGAGACGACGCGGCTGAGAGCGCCGGTGAGATCGAACGCCCTGGCCAGGTCTGCGACGCGCTTCTCCACGACGTCCGCGGGAAGGCCACGCAACAGCCCGTAGTAATGCAGCAGCTGGCGCCCGGTGAGCCGGTCGAAGGTGCGCAGGCGATCGGGCAGCACACCGAGCGCCCGCTTCGCGGCGGCCGGATCGGCGGTCTGGTCGATCCCGCTGATCCGCACGGTGCCCTCGTCGGGACGCAGCAGACCGGCGATGATCGACAGAGTGGTGGTCTTTCCCGCGCCGTTGGGGCCGACGATCCCATAGAAGGAACCGGCGGGGACCGTCAGATCGATGTTCCCCACGGCCACGGAGTCGCCGAAGCGCTTGACGAGGCCGCGCACGACGAGCGCCTGCCCGTCGGTGCCGACCGCAGGATCCGGGACCACTGCGGCGGCCTCCTCCACGACGTCCGGCGACACCGGCGCGGCGCCGGCCTCCGGAACCTCCGGCTCGGCGGCCGCGTCCTCCGCAGGTGCGGTCTCGGCCTCCGCAGGTGCGGCCTCGGCCTGTTCGGACTCGACGACCTCCGCCGCGACGGGCTCGACCGCCGCTGCTTCGCCCGTGGCGGGTCCCGCCGCCGAATCGCTGCTCACAGGAGCATCATGCCCCGTGACGGCGGGCTGTGGCGAGGAAGAAGCACGGGAGTCCTCGGCCGGCTCGATCGCGGGTTCCGCGGCGAGGGGCGGGTTCACCACCTCCATGACGGCGGCGGCAGCCTGCGCGGCGACGGCAGCAGGTGCCGTCTGTGCTCCCCCCGCGGTCTTCGTCCGCGGAGCGCGCTTCGCCGCCGTGGTCTTCGCGGCCGTCGTCTTCGCCGCTGTCGTCTTCGCAACGGCGGTCTTCGCTGCTGTCGTCTTCGCGGCGGCGGTCTTCGCCGCCGTCGTGCGTGCGGGCGTCGTGCGCTTCGGCGTGGATCCGCTCGCCTCCTGGTCCGTGACGCCCCCCGACGTCTCGGTGCCCGTGGCTGCGGCCTCGCTCTTCACCGTCGCGGCCGTGCGCTTCGTCGTCGCAGCGGTCTTAGCCGACCGCGGTGCGCGGGCGGTGCGCGGCGCCGTGGCCTTGACCGCGGCGACCTTCGCGGCCGACTCCTTCGCATCCTCCGCGGCCGCCTCCGCCTTCGCGGCGCCGGCCTTCTCTGCGGCGGACTTCGCCGCAGCGGTACGCGCGGCACTCRTCCTGGCAGCGGTGCGCTTGGCGGCCGCGGCGCGCGCCGCCGATGCCTGGCTCTCTGCCTTCACGCGCGCCGTCTGCGCGGCCGTCGCCCGAGGGCTGGCGGACGCGGGACGACGTGCCTTTGTGGGCGGAGAGGAATCCTTGGGCGCGCGGGGGTCATTGGGTGCTCCGGTCATGCCCTTCACGGTAGCAACCGACGAGCCCTCGAACCGGGCCGACGACCCGGAATGACGGGATCCGAAGCACGGAATGTCGCCTATGACGAACCTGGGAATGAACCGAGCAGTCGATAACGGAATGGCATCGCGGTCGATCTGACCATGATCCGCTCAGGGTCGATCGATAGCATGATCTTCGGCACGAGGAAGTGTCCCATCGGTGACGTAACCGTGAACACAAGTAACAGGAGCTTTTCTGTGACTCTTCAGACCATCATTCTCGCTGCCGGGATGGGCTCGCGCCTCGGGCGCTCCCTCCCGAAGCCGCTGACCGAACTCCACGACGGGCGTTCGATCATGCGGCAGCAGCACGACAACATCCACGCCGCGTTCGGCGACGACGTGCGCATCACGACCATCGTCGGCTATCGGGCTGAGACGATCATCGAGGCCTTCCCCGATGTGAACTACGTGCACAACGAGCGCTACGACGAGACGAACACCTCGAAGAGCCTGCTGCGCGGCCTCGCCGCGACCGGGCGCAAGGGCGTGCTCTGGATGAACGGCGACGTCGTGTTCGACCCGCGCATCCTCGGCCGTGCGATCTCGCTCATCGAGCGCGACCAGTCCTTCGTCACCGTCAACACCGCCAAGGTGAGCGACGAAGAGGTCAAGTACACCGTCGACGCCGAGGGCTACATCAAGGAGCTCTCCAAGACCGTCAAGGGCGGCATCGGCGAGGCCGTCGGCATCAACTACATCTCCTCGCGCGACAAGCAGGCGTTCATGCGTCAGCTACAGCGCGTGGAGGACCAGGACTACTTCGAGCGCGGCCTCGAGCTCGCGATCGTCGAGAACGGCCTGCTGCTGGAGCCGATGGACATCTCCGACCTGTACGCGGTCGAGGTCGACTTCGCCGAGGACCTGGAGCGGGCGAATCTGTTCGTCTGACCCTCCCCTGCAACGCAGAGAGCCCGTGCCGCGCCCGTCGCGCGCACGGGCTCTCTGCGTTGCGGGCGTTCTCGCAGCGCAGCGGACATAGGCTCTGCTCCATGGGGCGAAACGAAGGCAAGGACGACAAGGCCATCCACCGGATCCACTCCCTGCCCGACGATGCGCCGTGGGCGGGCGGAGTCCCGCCGGCCGGATCCTCAGAGCACCCGATGCACATCCGCGGTCTCGATCGCGTCCTGGCCGTGCAGCGGCCGCTCGTGCTCGCGCACATCCGCAGCATCCGCCTGCGCCATCCCGATGCCACCCCGGCGCAGATCATCGCGCTGCTCGAGCGCCGCTACCTCGCCGCCGTCACGACCGGCGGTGCAGCCGTCGGAGCGACGGCCGTGATCCCGGGGATCGGCACGGGGGTGACACTCGCCCTGTCCGGCGTCGAGACCGCCGGCTTCGTCGAGACGACGGCTCTGTTCGCCCAGTCGATCGCCGAGGTCCACGGCATCACCGTGACGAACCCCGACCGGGCGCGGGCCCTCGTGATGACCCTCATGCTCGGCAAGGAGGGGGTCGACCTCATCCGCCAGCTCGCCGGCCAGGCCGGCGGCAAGGGCGCGGGCAGATCCGTCTACTGGGGCGAGCTCGTGACGAAGTCGCTGCCGCGTGCCGCTGTGGGGCCGCTCGCCGACCGGCTGAAGAGCATGCTGATCAAGCAGTTCGCCGGCGTGGGCGGCGCGTCGCTCCTGGGCAAGGCGCTGCCGTTCGGCGTCGGCGCCGTGATCGGGGGCGCGGGGAACCACGTGCTCGGCCGGCGCGTGCTGACCAGCTCGCGCCGCGCATTCGGCCTTCCTCCCCAGACGCTGCCCGCGGAACTCGAACCGGTGCCGGGTGCGCAGCGCATCGAGACCCGGATCGCGCGCGGCGCACAGCTGGCCGGATCCGCCGTGGCCGGAGCCGCCGGCAGTGCCGCGCGCGGCGTCGGCATCGTCGGCCGGAAGGCCGCCGATGTGGTGCGCCGGAAGCCCGCCCCGATCTCCGCTCCGGAAGGACCCGGCCCGGAATTGCATCCTTCGCCGCCCGGCGAGCAGCTCTGACCGATCCGCACAGTCCGCCGAACGGGGAAGCTCTGCACAGCCCTCGTCGCCGCGAGGGCTGTGTCGCCGCGATCGTCGGCGCCCGCTCCTAGCGTGGGGACATGAACCGCTCCGCAGACCCGCCCTCGGCTCGATTCCCCGAGCAGGCGTACGCGGTTCCCTGGACCGTCGACCGGCGCGACAGGACGCATCCGATGATCACCAACGGCGGCGGAGAGATCCGCTTCGTGCGCGTCTTCGCCCGGGCGTCCTCGGATCCGGGTCGCACCCAGCTCTGGGGGCACGTGCGCGGGGGCGATCAGATGGAGGTGTGCCTCTGCGACGCGGACGTCGATGACATCGTGATCACCCTCGCGTGGTTCCGCCCCGAAGACGGGCTGGAGTACGTGTGGCGGTTCGTCGTCTGAGCCCCGCGCCCCCGGTGTACTCTCGAAACCCTTCCTGGGAGATACCTGAACAGAAGGACGGGACCATGAGCTCGGCACTGACCGGCAACGGCCGCACGACCCGCCTGGCGCTCCTCGTCGGCGTCGCCGCCGCAACCGTCGGCATCATCTACGGGTATGACTCGTCGAACATCGGCGGCGCGATGCTGTACCTCGCGGAGGACTTCCGTCTCGACGCCGCCGGGCAGTCGTGGGTCACCACCACGGTCGTCGTCGGCGAGATCCTCGGCGCGCTGTTCGGCGGGGCGCTGGCGAACAGGATCGGCCGCAAGCCGACGATGGTCGCCGTCGCATCGTGCTTCGCGCTGTTCTCGCTGCTCTCCGGAGTTGCCCCCGCACTGTGGGTCCTCGTGGTCGCGCGGTTTCTGCTCGGCCTGACAATCGGCATCTCGGTGGTGGTCGTGCCGGTCTTCGTGGCGGAKTCGGCCCCCACCCGCTCCCGCGGAGCATTCCTCGTGCTGTACCAGGTCGCCACCGTCTCCGGCATCATCCTGGGCTATCTCGTGGCGATGGCGCTCGCGCCCACCGAGAGCTGGCGCTGGATGCTCGGACTCGCGGCGATCCCCGGCGTGATCATCACGCTCCTGCTGCTCCGGCTGCCCGACAYGGCGCGCTGGTACGTGATGAAGGGACGCACGGAGGAGGCACGCACGACCCTGGCCAGGATCGAGGGCCCGGAGATCGACGTCGATGCCGAGATCGAGACGATCACGGCGGGCTTCGCCTCCGCGCACACGTCGTCCTGGCGCGACCTGCTGCGCAAGCCCTTCCTCCGCGCCACGCTGTTCGTCGTGGGCCTCGGCTTCTTCGTGCAGCTCACCGGTATCAACGCGATCGTGTACTACAGCCCGCGCATCTTCGAGGCCATGGGTTTCACGGACGACATCGTCAAGCTCGGCCTCTCCGCCCTGGTGCAGGTGGCCGGCCTCGTCGCGGTGTTCATCGCGCTGCTCGTGATCGATCGGATGGGCCGCCGCCCCGTCCTGCTCATCGGCATCGGCACGATGGTGCTCGCCAACCTGCTGCTCGTGGTCGTATTCGCGATCGGCGGCGGTCACTTCGACGGTGCTCTCACGATCGCCGGATTCATCGGCCTCGTGCTGTTCACCGCCGGCTTCACGTTCGGGTTCGGATCCCTGGTCTGGGTGTACGCCGGCGAGGCGATGCCGGCGCATCTGCGCTCCCTCGGAGCGAGCGTCATGCTGACGAGCGACCTCGTCGCCAACGTCATCGTCGGCGCGTTCTTCCTCACGATGCTGAACGCCCTGGGCGGCGCCGGCACCTTCGCCGTCTTCGGCGTGATCGCGATCGCCGCGTTCTTCTTCGTGGTGTGGCTGGCGCCCGAGACCAAGGGCCGTCCGCTCGAGGACATCGGGCAGTACTGGAAGAACGGCGGACGCTGGTAATCCGGCGCGCCCGGCGCGTGCACCCTGGGGTCGTGCAGGTGCGACGTGAAAGGATCGACGGGTGAGCCATCGCGACCCGTCCACCGCCGACGCGGGCGCCCCGCTGTCCGGCGCGGGCGTGTCGTTCGTGATGCCGGTGCTCAACGAACGCGCGTACCTCGAGCACGCCGTAGCCTCGGCATTGGCGCAGGATGTGGACGGCCCGACCGAGCTCGTGCTGGCGCTGGGCCCCTCCTCCGACGGCACCACAGAGCTCGCGGAGCGCCTGGCCGCCGATGAGCCGCGACTGCGGATCGTGCGCAACCCGGCCGCGGACATCCCCGTCGGCCTGAACGCCGCGATCCGAGCCAGCAGGTACCCGACGATCATCCGCGTGGACGCGCACTCCGAGCTCTCACCGGGATACGCCGCCCGCGCACTGGCCACGCTCGAGCGCACCGGCGCGGCGAACGTCGGCGGCGTCATGCGCGCCGACGGGCGCACGCCGTTCCAGGCCGCCGTCGCCCGCGCGTACAACTCCCCCGTCGGCCTCGGCGGCGGCAGCTATCACGGTGGTACCAGGGAGGGCAGGGCGGAGTCCGCCTACCTCGGAGTCATGCGTCGCACCGTGCTCGACGAGGTCGGCCTGTTCGACGAGTCCATCCGCCGTGGCGAGGACTGGGAGCTGAACCTCCGGATCCGCCAGGCAGGGCACACCGTGTGGTTCGATCCGCAGCTCGCGGTGACCTACTGGCCCCGCGAGAGCTGGACTCGGCTCGCACGCCAGTTCCGCTCCACCGGCGCCTGGCGCGGCGAGCTGGTGCGTCGCTACGGCCGACGCAACGGCGTGCGCTTCTTCGCCCCGCCCGCACTCCTGGTGATCGTGGCGATCGCGGTCGTGGTCGGCGCCCTGCAGCTGACGGGGGTGCTCTCCGGCATCGGCTCCGCGATCGCCTCCGCCGTGTATCTGCCGCTCGTCGCCTACGCGGTCCTGGTCATCGCCATGGCTCTGGTCCCGGCTCGGCCGGCGGACCCTCCGCGCAGCCCTCGGGAGCGACTGTGGACGCTCGCCGTCCTGCCGACCATGCACCTGTCCTGGGGGCTGGGTTTCCTCATGGGGGTCCTGCGCGGCGCGCATGACACGGTCGACACCTCGCGGCTGGGCACGCGGAACACGCCCCTGCCCTGACCGGCATCGCCTGACGGGGGTCAGGCGTCCAGCCAGCCGAGGTCCAGGATCCTGTCGACCACGCGCGCCGAGGCTGAGCCGTCGTCGCGACCGTTGAACTGGGCCTGCCACGCGACGTACTTCGGCGCGTGCTCAGCCACCGCGGACACATCGGAGAGCGCCGCGACCAGCTCCTCCTGGGTGCGCAGCAGCGGACCGGGCGCGCGGGCCGAGAGATCGAAGTAGAAGCCGCGCAGCTTGCCCCGGTAGTGCTCCAGATCGGGCACGAGGAAGTACATCGGCTTGCCCGTGGCGCTGAAGTCGAACATGACCGAGGAGTAGTCGGTGACGAGTGCGTCGGCGACCAGCAGCAGCTCCGCGGTGTCGGGGTAGCCGGTCACGTCGATGACGCGGGATCCGGCCTGGTCCCGCCCTGGCCGAATCGTGCGGGAGTGCCCGCGCACGAGCACGACCGAGCCGGTGTCCGCGGCGAGCGCGTTCGGATCCACGAAGTCGACCATCTCCGATCGATCGTCGCGCCAGGTGGGCGCATACAGCAGCACCCTTTCCTCCTCGCCGATCCCGAGAGCGGTGCGGATGCGGGCGGCGTCCCCCGCCGTCAGCACGTCGTTGCGCGGATAGCCGTCGACCCAGATAGGCTTGCGCAGGAACGCGTACGCCTTGCGCAGCACGCGCTCCGCATAGGGGTTCTGGGCGAGCAGGACGTCCCAGCGGCGCGACTCGCGCACGACGGCGAGCCAGCGCCGCGGATGAAGTCCTGGGCGATGCAGCGCGAGGCGCTTGAGCGGGGTGCCGTGCCAGGTCTGCAGCACGCGCTGACCCGGCTTGCGGTCGAAGCGGCGTCGCAGCCAGTCGTTCACGATGAGCAGCCGCGCGTCGGCGCGGGCGCGCCACCATTTGGGTGATCCCTCGACCACTGCGACTGCGCCCTCCGGAACCGGGACGGACAGGTCCACGACGCTCCAGTAACGGGTCACCTGCGGGGCCCGCTGCGCGAGCTCCCGATCGATCGCGCCAGGGTTGCACCCGCTGGACTGGCCGTAGAACGACTCGAAGAACACCGCATTCTCACGCGCACCGGGCAGGGCCGCGTAGCGCCCCTCGAGCGCCAGCTTTCCCTCGGCGGTCTCGTAGGCGGGGTCGACCGGGGGCGCGATCCGCACCGTGCCGTCCGAGGCGCTGACACGGAGGCCCGGGAGCAGCATGTTCTCGATCGCGACTTCGTCGATGCGGACGCCGTCCACGGTGAGCGCATAGTCCCCGCTCGGCAGGGGCAGCTCCGCGCCGCCCCAGCGCGAGGCTCGCAGCGGCAGCACGGCGCTCCACCCCTCCGGCCCGTCCTCGGCGATGCGCGCGGCCGCCACGGCACGGCGACCGGCGAGCTCGATCTCGGCGGGGGCCGATCCCTCACCCGCGATCAGCAGCGTCTGCTGCTCCTCGTCGACGCGGACGGAGCTGACGCGGGGGGTCGTCATTCGGTTCCCTTCGGAGCGGGGGTGGAAGATTCGGGGATCGTCGCAGCGGCGCCCGCACGGGCGAGGATCGCGGCAAGCACCCGCGCGGTGTTGCGACCGTCGCGGTGCGCGTGCATGTGCGCGCTGAGATCGCGGGAGCGCCCGGCACGACGGTCGAACTCTGCGCCGTCCTCGAGCACCGCCTGCAGTTGCGCGGAGGCGGTGGTCCAGTCGGCGGCGGGATCAGGACCGGAGACCTCGGCGTAGTCACCGTAGAACCCCCGCGTGCATGCGTACTCGGCAGGGTCGGGGGCGAGGTAGATCACCGGCATCGCGAGCAGCCCGACGTCGTAGGCCATCGACGAGTAGTCGGTGACGAGCACGTCGATCGCCGGGAGCACCGGGGTGATGTCGGGCACCACGGCGGATCCGATCGCGCGCACGCGATCCGTCGGCACAGGAGGCCGGTACTCCCCCTCGCCGAGAGGATGCGAGCGCACCAGCAGCACGCTGTTGGTGCGCTCCAGCACGTCGAGGATCCGCGCCCACTCGGCCTCGTCCGGAACGGCCGGATCCGGCGCCCCGTCGCGCCAGGTGGGCGCGTACAGCACCACACGTGCGCCGTCGGGGATCGCGCCGACGGCGGCGTCGCGCCGCATGGTCGCCTGCGAGCGGCGCGAGGAGGCGTCCCCGGCCGACAGCACGTCGACGCGAGGTTCGCCGGTCACGAGGACCTGCTGCACGCCGAGCCCGAACGCCGACTCGAGGCGGCCGCGCGAGCGGTCCGAGGCGGCGGGCAGCACGCGGATGCGCCGGGTCTGCGCCCTGTAGAGCAGGCCGAGAAGCCTCTGCAGCGGGACGAACCCGGGCAGGAACGCGCTCTGCACCGTCGCCGGCGAGTCCAGGCCGATGCGCTTGAGCGGGATGCCGTGCCAGAGCTGCACGAGGTAGGCGCCGGAGGTCGCATAGCGGTTCACGTCGCCGAAGCCGTGCGTGACCACGACCACGCCGGCGCGGGCGGTGGCCCACCAACCGGCCAGGCCGTTCTTCGGGATGGCGCGGATGCCGAGGACCGAGGCGTCGCGCTGTTCGCGGACGGATCCGGTCAGCCAGAGCGGGTCCAGCCCCGCGTCGACCGCCGCCTGCCAGAGGGCGAGCGCGCCGTCGCCGACGCCCGCTCCGCAGCCGATCACCCAGCCGCGTCCGCGCGGGACGATCAGGGTCCCCAGGCGTCCCAGCAGGTACAGCGGGATCCTCAGCAGCTTGCCGGCGTTGCCCGCGCGGAAGGAGAAGGACGCCACCCCGCGAGCCTACCGGTCGACGGAGCCGGCGACGAAAGAAGGACGCCACCCCGCAACGGCGTCGCGGGGTGGCGTCCTTCTTCTGCTGCAGGGTTCAGGAGCGGCGGTTCACTGGGCGAGCGTGCCCAGGGTGACCTTGATGTCCTGCGACTTTCCGTTGCGGTTGATCGTGAGCGTCGCGGTGCTGCCGCCCGCGACCGAGCGCACCTGGGCCGTGAGGTCGCTGGCGTCGGTGATCGGGTTGCCGTTGAAGCCCGTGACCACGTCGCCGGCCTGGATGCCCGCGTTGGCCGCGGCCCCTCCGCTGGAGACGGAGGCGATCGAAGCACCCACGACCGTGGCGCCCTTCTGACCGCTCGCATCCTGCACCGTCGCACCGAGCAGACCATGCGTGGCCTTGCCGTCGGCGATGATGTCGTTCGCGATGCGCTTGGCGATGTTCGACGGGATCGCGAAGCCGACGCCGATGTTTCCGGACTGCCCCGACGAGGAGGACGAGGATCCTGCGCTCGCGATCGCGACGTTCACGCCGATGAGCTTGCCGTCGCTGTCGACGAGAGCGCCACCCGAGTTACCGGGGTTGATCGCGGCATCGGTCTGGATCACCGAGATGGAGATCGTCGCCGCCGCGCTCTGGGATCCGGAGCCGCGGCCCGGGATGTCGAACTGGAACGGCTGCTGGGAGCCGTCCTGGTTCGGGGTCTGCTGCTGGTCTCCGTTGGAGCCCTGCGACGGAGCCGCGGACGACTGGATCTGGATGCTGCGGTTGAGCGCGCTGACGATTCCGGTGGTGACCGAGTTGGCCAGGCCCAGCGGAGCCCCGACCGCGACGGTCATCGATCCGACGTTGAGCTCGGACGAGTCGGCGAACTCCATCGGGGTGAGACTCGATCCGTCCTTCACCTGGATGACGGCCATGTCGTAGGTCGCGTCGATCCCGACCACGGTGGCGTCGAGGATGCGGCCGTCCGAGGTGGTCACCTTGATGGCGGGGTTGGAGACCTCGCCGTCCAGGGTCACCACGTGCGCGTTGGTGAGGATGTGCCCCTGCTTGTCGAGCACGATGCCGGATCCGGAGCCTGCAGCGCTGGATCCGGAGACCTCGATCGTGACGACCGAGGGCACGGCCTTCGCGGCGATCGCCGTGGCCTCCGACACCGACTCCGGGTTGTTCACCGTGACGGTGCTCGGCCCCGTGCCGGACTTCGTCGAGGACGAGTTCGACGAGGTCAGCGATCCGTAGCCGACGGCTCCGCCGACGCCGGCGAGTCCGCCGACGAGGGCTGCGGCGATGATGATCGCGGCGATCTTGCCGCCGCCGACGCCGTTCTTGGTCTTGCGCTCCTCGGCGGGAGCCGCCGTCGCCGCCGCACCGAAGGCGGCACCGGTGTGCGCGCCGGGGTGACCGGGGTCGACAGGCTGGGTGGGGTGCGCTTGGCCCGGGACCGCGTAACCGCCGGTGGGCGGGATCGGAATCGTGGGGGCGGTGGCGCCGTCGGGGACGGGGGCGCCAGGGGCGCCGGGGGTGGACGAGAACGCCGGGGGCACGGAGTGTCCGGCGTCGGGGTGAGGCGTCTGCTCGTTCATGTCTGCTCCTTTGAACCTTGCTCTTACAGACTGACGGCCGTTTCTGTGTTTTTCTTATGCCGGGTGGGAGATTCCGCTATGGCGTTACTCTGGGCGGCATGGGAATCCTGCCGGGCGCCTGGCGTCGTACGGCGGCCGGTGCCGGGCTGCTCTCCGCAGCCGGAGAGGTCGCCCCTACCATCTTCGCCGAGATCTCCGCCCTCGCGGGCCGCACGGGGGCGATCAACCTCGGGCAGGGATTTCCCGACGAAGACGGCCCGGCCGAGGTTCTGGACGCCGCACGTGCCGCGATCCTCGGCGGAGCCAACCAGTACCCGCCCGGTCGCGGCGTGCCCGACCTGCTGCAGGCCGTCTCCGAGCATCAGCATCGCTTCTACGGCCTCGACGTGGATCCCGACCGCGAGATCCTCGTGACCGCGGGAGCGACCGAGGCGATCGCCGCAGCTCTGCTCGCCCTCGTGGACGGCCCGGAAGACGAGATCGTGGTGTTCGAGCCGTACTACGACTGCTATGCCGCCATCGCGGCCCTCAGCGGTGCCACGCTGCGCACGGTGCCGCTGCGCCTGCCCGACTTCCAGCCGGATCCGGAGGAGCTCGCTGCGGCGGTCACCGATCGCTGCCGGGTGATCCTCGTGAACGACCCGCACAACCCGACCGGCGCGGTGCTGAGTGAGGGGATCCGTGCGGAGATCGTGCGTCTGGCACACCGGCACGACGCGATCATCGTGACCGACGAGGTGTACGAGCACCTCTCCTTCTCGGCTCCGCACGTGCCGATCGCGACCCTTCCCGGAGCCGCAGAGCGCACCCTCACGATCTCCTCGGCGGGCAAGACCTTCTCGGTGACGGGGTGGAAGATCGGCTGGATCCACGGACCTGCGGAGCTGATCACCGCGGTGCTCAGCGTCAAGCAGTTCCTCACCTACGTCAACGGGGGCCCGTTCCAGCCCGCCGTCGCCGTCGGCCTGCGCCTACCCGACGCGTTCTTCACGGACGCGGCCGAGCGCCTGCGTGCGAAGCACGACCAGCTCGCGATCGGCCTGGATGCCGCAGGGTTCGAGGTGCACCGCCCGGACGGCGGCTACTTCACGGTCGCGGACGCCTCGCGCATCGGAGGAGAGGATGCCGACGCGTTCTGCCGCTCGCTCCCGGAGCGGATCGGCGTGGCAGCGATCCCGCTCACGGCGTTCGTGCGGCCAGAGCACCGCGACACGTACCGCGGCCTGGTGCGCTTCGCGGCGTGCAAGCGTCCCGAGGTGATCGCCGAGGCCGCCGAGCGCCTCGCCGGCCTGCGCGCAGGGGTCTGATCGCGGTCAGCGCGGCACGACGCGATAGCGGCGCAGCCGCAGCACGGGGTTGACCTCGCGCACGGAGGCGACGGCTGCGGCATCGAGCTCGGCGACCGCGATCCCCTCCCCCGTGCCCACACCGGCGATGACGACGCCCTGCGGATCGATCACCGCCGAGTGCCCCACACCGACCGGAGTCGGGTGGTCGGCCGCGACGACGTAGGCGGTGCTCTCGATCGCGCGCGCCGCTAGCAGGGTGGTCCAGTGGTGCTCCTTGAGCGGGCCGCGCACCCACTCCGCCGGCACCACGAGCGCCTCCGCCCCCGCGTCGACGAGAGTGCGGGCGACCTCCGGGAAGCGCAGGTCGTAGCAGGTCATCAGCCCGAAGGTGAGGCCGTCGACGGCGAAGGTCGCCGCGGCGCCCACCTCTCCCGCTTCGATCCAGCGGGACTCGGACTGCCCGAAGGCGTCGTACAGGTGCTGCTTGCGGTAGACGGCGAGCAGGCCCGTCCCGCCCACGGCGACGAGCGTGTTGCGGATCCGACCGGCGTCCGCGCGCTCGACCAGTCCTGCGACGATCACGATCCCGTGTCGGTCTGCGAGCTCCCGCAACCGTGCGGTGAAGGCGTCGTCCAGGTCCTCCGCGTTCGCGGCGAGGGTCTCATCCATCGGGTCGACGAAGTAGCTGGAGTACTCCGGCAGCACGACCAGCCGAGCGCCGCGTTCCGCGGCACGTGCGACCAGCTCGCCGATCCGTTCCCGGTTCGCCGCGCGGTCATCGGCGGGCGCGAACTGACACACGGCGACGGTCACGGTAGCGGTGGTCATGGCTCCATCATCCCGCACCCGGCGGCCGGGGCGATCGGCGCGCACGGATCCCCCGGAACCCGCGCTCGGTCCTGCACGCCGGAGGACAATGGAGGCACTGGCCCGCGGCACGTCACCGGAGCCGGAGGAGGCGGTTCCCATGATCCCGCTCATCACCCTCATCGTCGTGGTGCTCCTTGCGATCATCCTGTTCTTCATGTCCGCGCGGATCGTGCGGCAGTACGAGCGCGGCGTGGTGCTGCGCTTCGGCCGGCTCCACAACGTGCGGGAGCCCGGGATCCGGTTCATCTTCCCGATCGTGGACGTCCTCATCCCGGTCTCGCTGCGCATTGTGACGATGCCGATCCAGTCGCAGGGCATCATCACCAAGGACAACGTCACCGTCGGTGTCTCGGCGGTCGCGTACTTCCGGATCGTGGATCCGGTGAAGTCGGTGATCGCGATCGAGAACGTGCGGTCAGCGATCGACCAGATCGCGCAGACCACCCTGCGCCGGGTCGTCGGCCAGCATCACCTGGACGAGATCCTCTCCGACACCGCCTCGCTCAATACGAACATCCGGGAGATCCTCGACGTCACCACCGGCGACTGGGGCGTCGAGGTGACGCTGGTCGAGCTCAAGGACATCCTTCTTCCCGACACGATGAAGCGCGCGATGGCGAAGCAGGCCGAGGCAGAGCGCGAGAAGAGGGCCAAGATCATCGCCGCAGAAGGCGAGGCGCTCGCCGCCACGCAGCTGGGCGACGCCTCGGACACGATGATGGCGCACCCGCTCGCGCTCCAGCTGCGCACCCTGCAGACACTCGTGGAGATCGGCGTGGACAAGAACACGCTCGTGATCGCCCCCGCGCCGCTCGTGAACTCGATCGGCGACGTCATGAACATGATCGATCGCGAGGCCGCGGTCGCGCAGATGCGCGCGCACTGAGGGGCGCGGTCTACGCCAGCGCTGCGGACAGGGCAGCGAGCCCTGCTTCATCGAACGCGCCCTGGGGAAGGTAGACCCGGCTCGCGCCTCCCGCGCGGCGGAGAACAACGGTCTGCCCGATCACTTCGAACCGCGTATATAGCTGCAGCGAGACTTCACCCTTCGACAGCTCCGTTGACGTTGCGAGGACGCCGTCGTCCACGGCCGCCATGATCCGGCTGCCGATCGGGTACTGCGGCTTGACCGCCCGAAACGCCATCCGTCGGACCATCAGCACCCACGTCGCGTCCAAGACGATGGCCCCCGCCAGGATGATGAAGAAGGGCGCCCAGGAGACTGATGCCATCGCGACGCCGAGCCAGAGCCACAGCAGCGGCACGACGACGAGAAGCGCCATGGAGACCGGCTGCGCCAAGACATGACGCGCGATATCTCCAGCATGCGCCGTCAGCAGTGCATTATCGACGATGATCCCACCCACGGACTCGTCCCGCATCAGGCTCTCCCGACCTGTCGCTTGTTCTCGAAGTGTTTCTGCAACCGCTCCACGTCACCCTCGGTGAACGCACGCCGCGGAATGACAACGCTCACTCCAGGAGACCCTGACGTCAAGAAGACACAATGATCGCTGACGGTGATCCCGTAATAGAGTTCCAGTCTGAATTCCGATCGCCCCCAGTATCCTGAGTGCGTCAAGAACTCCGCGTCGATCCGAGCCGCAACGCGACTGCCGACCGGCATCGAATTTGCGACCATGGTACGAATACCCTGCTTGGATCGCAGGATCGAGGACACCACGCCGAGGAAGAGTATCAGAGCCGGTACGCAGAGCACTGTTCGCACGATCAGATCGAGATCCCAATCCGGCACGAACGCCAATAACACCATCGCTGTCGACAGGAGGAACACCAAGCAATAAAGCGGAATCGACTTACGACGAGACCACGCGGCGAGATCCGCGACGTAGCCCTGTTGCAATTCACCACTCATGATGACTCCCACGGGATGATCTTCCATCAACTCAGACACCTCCAGTCAATAAAGCCAGAACAGAATCAATGCCACTACGAGACGTCTCATGTCGGCTCGAGGCAGGCACACAATCTCAATTCACGAAATGCCGACGAACGTGCCCGCAACGCTGAGCGCAATAAGCGCGTGCAGATTCTTCTGCCAAAGTCTCACGGCTGAGACCAGAAGACCCGCGACCAGCGAGGCCAGGACGCCTACCAGAGCGGTGGGCGCAAACGGATCGCGATCTCCCAGCCAAAACCAGCCCCCCAGCAGCACGGCGCTCAAGAAGAGCACCGTCCTCCTGGAGAACCACTTCGAAAGGTGAAGTTGGAGCATGGCAAACAGGAACCAGCGCCAGGCCAGCGCGAGGGAAACGGCGACGACCACTCGAAGGATCTCGACGCTAGAGCCGAAGCGGATCAAATAGATCACGATCGCAACGGGCACGAGTAAGTACAACCAGACCGCACGAGAGTAGCTGAACAGCACTCGGGAGTCGTCGGGATGAGCGATCACGAGCGCAAGCATCACGCCTGCCGCGATACATCCCTGAAGCAACGCCAGATCCGGCCGCGACAGATCCAGATCATGTCCCGATATCAGGAAGGTCAGCCGCTGGATGGCGAACCATGCGATTACTAAAGTCGCAAGACGCAACCAAGGAATACTCCCTCGGACACGAACGCCCTTCTCAATCCCGCGACTCCCATCCGGAACGGTCACGACCTCACCGCGCCAGGGGCCGTGATCGCGAGATGAGGATACGGCCTCCGCGAGCCGGACACCAGCGCGGAATTGAGGTTCATGATCGAGGCTCGGGTAATCCAACTGCGCTTCCGTCGTGACGCCATCGAGTCACTCAGTTTCATGCCGCTTGTTCTCGATCGCCGCTCTGGTGCGAATTCCCTCGTCATGGTCGTGACGACAATCGGGCAACATTGCCCCCTCGCATTTCATGCACTCTCTCCGTCCTTTTCACTGTAACGCCACATCGAGTTCACCAAAGGCGCCCGCGGCCGCACGCTTGGTTGATCTTGATTTCCTCGAAACAGACCGCCCTCCCGAAGCAAGGAGTACTGCACGAGGATGCTCGTTATCCGTCTCCGCTCGCAATTGCCCTTACCCATTCACGCTTAAGTTCGCGACGCCAATGATGACACATAGAGCACCGAAGGCGAGTTGCCCGATCACGATTGTCAAGAGCATCCACATTCGTGGCATCCGGGCGCGGGACTCGTCTTTCGATAGTTCATCCTCGCGGTAGACCCGCTCAAATCTGCCACGCACGAACTTCAATACATGTGTACGGAAGATCATCGTTAGCCCACCGGTGATCAACACCACAACGCCAACCACGATGAAGACAAGGGAAGCACTCGCCGTCACGAATACCCCTCTCCGCTGAGAATATCACCAGAAATTGCGACGATTTGTATCATCGAACTATCCTCGCGAAAAGATACCAACAAGAATCCCACCGACACCAATGAACATTAATGCACCCCCCCAGAGCCCGATCCAAACCGGACTAGACCGTCTTGCCGCAGCACGACCCACGCTGCCGCCCAATGCACGGTTCGTATCGGCAATCACTCGATATATTCTCTTGCGATTGAGGATGACAATCGGTCCGCACATAAGTGCAATAGTGCCAATGATTATTGCGACATAGTTTTCAGCTGTCATTGTGATTCTCCGAGCTTATCCAAAGCGATAGTTGATCATGACGCTACAACCAGCGCCGGCGCCGCCGCTCCAACCGCCGCCTGCAAATCGTTGACCGTTAAACCCTAGCCCCGCTTCGCCGTAAACACCGATCGGCCCAAACTCCCCGGAGCATACTCCCTTGATCGCACCGCCATCTGGCGCATTGCCACCACCAATCGATATCGCCGCATCCGCCTTAGCACCTACGCCGATTCCGATCGTGAAGCCGCCACCCAGCCCAATCTCAAAACAAATGAACAAGCAACCGGAGAGTGAGATGCCGAAATGCTCCCAGACCCAGGCGATTGCGCCTCCGATTTCTTCGTACGACGGTCCCGCGTAGCGGTCGTAGATATCGTTGGAGACGCACTGCCCGTCAGTGTACTGAGTGTCCCATTTTCTCGTCCCTGGCGGGCAACCATAGTTGTCGTTGTTGCCGCGGGGGTTGGCTGCATCTGTCGCGGGCGTTGCTCCGCCCTCCCCTGCATCGGAGTAGTCGACGGGTTCGACGTGCGGTTCCGTGGCATACGGTGCGGGCGCTGTGGCGGGCGCGGTGTATTGCGGTTGGTCGTGACACCCGTTGTTGTACTCGTACGCACATGGCTTGTTGCCTAGGAAGTCAATCAGCGTGGTCGGATCATTGAGTACGTAGGCGTACTGGTTCAGCGTTCCCGGTTGCCACGGGTCCCCTACCCACGGGTCTGCCTGCGTCCAGGACGCAAGTCCGGGCTGGTAGTCGCGGGCGTGGTAGTGCTGGAGCCCCGCGACCGGGTTCGCTTGCTCCCCGGTGTACCCGATCGGAGTGCGAGTGGTCGCGACTGGCAGGTGCACCGCGGAGAGCTTGTCCTCCTGCCCGGGCGCGGCTTCGGTCCCCGCTCCGGCGTACAGGGTGCCGGCGGCGGGCTCGAGGACACCGAAGTCCGTGTACGCGGACGCGCTCGTCGTGACGCCATCCGCGCCGGCCGTCGCACGCACCGTACCCTGCCGGTCCAGATACAACCACGAGTTCGTCGTGCCCGACCCTGTGGTCGTGACCTGGTGGTCAGGTCCCTGGGGCCCGTAGACGAGGTTCGTGGAAAGGTCGCTGGTCGTCCAGGAGACGGGGGTGAGCCCGTCGTGGAACACCCGAGCGGTCTTCCCACCGAACATGGTGAGGTCGCCGACGCCGGGGCAGCCCGGAGTGGTGCCGCCGATGCCGCACCCGGTGTTGTGCGGGCCGGCACCGTTGCCATTCTTCTTGTTCTTCTTGTCGTCGGCGAGCCCCGTCGGCTGCGTCTGGGTCGCAGTCCGGCCCAGACCGTCGTACGTGTACGCCGTGTTCTGCCCGTCGTCTCGCGTCTGGGTGAGCAGTCGGCCGGTGTAGTCGAAGGTGTTCTTCGCGGTCACCGCGGCGGTMTCGGTGTGTCCGGAGTTCCCGTTCACCTGCCGTGTCGACTCGGTCTTCTGGACCGTGATGTTTCCTGCCCGGTCGAACGTGTTCTTCACGACTGTCCCTGCGGGACCATCCAACGAGAGCCCCGCAGATGGGTCCGTCTTGCGCTCCGTGAGCTGATTCGCCGGGTTGAACGTCGCGGAGAACTTCACCAGCTGTCCCGTGAGCCGGTCGGTGTCCGTCCCGCCGATCTGGTTGCCGTTCGCGTCGTACGAGTACGTCGCCTTGGCCCCATCGGTGCGCGTGGAACCGACCAGGCGTCCGAGCGGATCGTACGCATAGTCGGTGGTGAGGTTCTTCGTCGCCGATTCCTGCACCTGCTGGGTCGTGTTTCCTTCTCCGTCGTACGTGTACGCGAGGTGCAGCGGAAGGCCATCCGCCGCGGTGAGCGCGGCCACCGGGCAACCGGGTGTCACACCGCCGTTGCCGCAGCCCGGTCCGTCTGTGGCGTCGGAGGGCGTCGACGGGGTCGGGGTCGGCGTCGGGCTCGTCGATGGAGTCGGGGTGGGTGTCGGTGATGCTCCGGGGCAGCCCGGGGTGGTTCCGCCGTTGCCGCACCCGTTGCCCTTGCCGTTCCCCTTGGCGCTCGACGTGGATGTCGGCGAGGGGCTCGGCACGGGCACCGCAGCCGCCGGAGTCGACGGTGCGAGCGTCGGTGCGACCGGAGTGGATGCGACATCTGCGCCCGGGGTCACCGTGGTGTTCGGAGACGGATCTGCCGGAACCGGTGCGGTGACGGCCGCCGCCGACCTGGCATCGGGGTTGGTAGCCGTCGACCCGGTATGCAGGATGTCTGTGATGCGGCCGACCGGATCGTATCCGTAGGTGCTGACGGTGCCGTTCGAGCGGTTCGCGTCCGTCAGCAGACCCGACGCGTTGTACGCGTACGTGGTCGTTCCCGTCGCATCCGTGAGGCTGGTCACGTGTGCCGCGCCGTCCAGCGCGTAAGTGACAGTGCTGCCGTCGGGATAGGTCAGGCCCGTACGGGCACCACCGGCATCGTACGAGTAGCCCACCGACTTCGCGTCCGCGGTGCCGGCCTTGGTGGTCTCCTTCGCGGTGAGCCCGTCGGGCGTGTACTCCCACGTCGTCTTCCCTGTGGGGTCGACCATCTGGGTCAGTTGCCCGGCCTTGTCGTACGAGTACGACGCGGGATCCGCGCCCTGCGGGGCCACCTTCGTGATGCGGCCATCGGCGTCACGCGTGTACGTGGTCTTCTTGCCGTTCCCATCCGTGACAGTGCTGGTCTGGCTGACCGCGTCGTACGTGTACTTCGTGGTGTCGCCGACCTGGTTGGTGCTCTTCGTCAGCGCCCCGAGCGGGTCGTACTCGTATCCGGTCTTGCCGCCCACAGGATCCGTCACCTGGGTGAGACGGTTCGCCGGGTCGTACGCGTACGTGGTGGTGGCATTCGTGTCGACCGTCGCGTCCGCGCCTGCCTTGACGTTCTCCACGACCTGGGTCAGGTTCGCGTTCTTGTCATGCCCGTAGCCGGTGACGACACCGAGAGGGTTGGTCTCCTGCGCGAGCACTCCTGCCGCGGTGTATGTGTACTGGGTCGTGTCCCCGTTCTGGTCCGTCCGCGCCTTCACCTGGTTGGTAGGCGTGTACCCGAGGGTGATCGTCCCGCCGCGCGGGTCGGTGATGCCGGTGATGTTCCCCACCGGGTCGTACGCATAGTTGGTGACCGCGCCGTCCCCATCCGTCACCGACGTCAACTGACCTGCCGGGTCGTAGCCGAACTGCTGTGCACGACCCGCACCGTCCGTGGTCTTCGTGACCCGGCTCGCCGCGTCATACTCGTACGCGGTCACCCCTCCACCGGGGCTCGTAACCGAAACCGCGCGGTTGAGCTTGTCGTAGGCCGTGGACGTGGTCCGCCCGTTCGGGTCCGTGCTGCCGGTCGCGTTACCCGCCTTGTCATACACGTAGGTGGTCTCCGCGCCTGTGGCGTCCGTGACCTTCGTCACGCGTCCCGCCGCGTCGTACGAATACGCGGTCGCTTCGCCGTTCGCGTTCGTCACCTTCGAGACGCGGCCGGCCTTGTCGTACCCGTAGGTCGTCTTGCCGCCCTTCGCGTCCGTGACCGTGGTGGGCCGGTTCATCGCGTCATACGCATATGCCGTGACCGCACCGACCGGGTCAGTCACCTTCGTCAGGTTCTGGTTGGCGTCGTACTCCTTCGACGTGACGCCGCCGTTCGGGTCCGTGACCTTCGTCACGAGACCTTCGCCGTTGTACTCGTACCTCGTCACGCCGCCATCGGCGTTCGTGACCGAAGTGCGCCGGTACTCGCTGTCGTATCCGTACGTCGTCACGCCGCCGGCCGGATCCGTGACGGAGCTCACCTGCAGGCCATTGTTGTACGCGTAGGTCGTGACGCCTCCATTCGCGTCCGTGACGCTCTCGACCTTGTTCGTCGCGTTGTACGAATACGTCGTCGTGACGCCGTCGGCGTTCGTCCGCGAGGTGAGGTTGCCGACCGCGTCGTAGGCGAGCGCCGTGACCGCGCCGGTCGGATCGGTAGCGGAGACGAGGCGACCTGCCGCATCGTACGCGAGCACCGTCGCTCCCCCCGCAGCATCGGTGATGCCGGTCAGGTTCCCGTGCCCGTCGTACGAGTATGAGGTGACGTTGCCGTTCGGATCCGTCCGACTCGTGAGATTTCCTGCGTCGTCGAATGTCGATGCCCACACTGCGTCATCCGGCCCGGCGACTCCGGTGACGCGTCCCTTCGCGTCGACCGTGTACGTCGTCACCGCGCCATCAGCCGCGGTGGTCTTCGCCACATCACCGGTCGCCGTGTACGCGACCTTCGTGCTCGTACCGTCCGGGTTCGACACCTGCACCGGACGACCCTGCGAGTCGTAGGAATACGAGGTCGTCTTGCCGTTGCCGTCGGTCTTCGACGACGTGTCCCAGTTCGAATACCCGGTGCTGATCGTGTTGTTCAAGGGCGTGACGACCTTGGTCACGCGGCCCTGGTCATCACGGGTGAACGTGGTCTTCGCTCCGGTGGTGTCGGTGTAGACCGTGTCGTTGCCGTTGTACGCGAGCGTCGAGGTCGAGCCATCGCCGTTGACCTGCTTCACTACACGGCCGGCATCGTCATACGTGTTCGTGACGAACGTGACGCCGTCGGGGGCGGTGACGGTCTTCATCCGCTTCTTGTCGTCGTACCCATAGAGGGTGACATGGTTCAGCGGATCACTGATGCTGACAAGCTCATCACCGGAGTACGAGAACACCCACACGGCGCCGTCCGGACGGGCGACCGTCTGGATGCGTCCATCCGCGTTGGCGGAGAAACCGATGACCTGGCCGCCCGGCTCCGTCACGCTCGTGAGCGGCCCGTTGACCGTGAGCGTGACCGGCTGCACGATCGGACCACCCGAGGTTCCGTCCGGGGCGACCGGCCACTGCGTCTTCGGCACCGGCGACGTCCACGTCGACTGCGCATACGCGTACGTCCAGACATGGCCCTGCCGGTCCGTGCGCGACTGAAGGTCGCCCTTGCCGGTTACCGGGTTCACGGCGAACACCATCGTCGACGTGTCCGGCTCGGTCACCGTGATGTGCTTCGCCGTCTGACCGCTCGCGAGGGTCGTGTCGCCTGGCGCGCCGAGATCGCTCGTCAGCTTCGTGTAGACGCCGGCATAGACGGGCTTGTACGTGCCGTCTCCATTGCGGGTGAACGGAACCGTATGCCCGTCCGGATACGTCACCAGCACAGATCCATCCGAGTACGTCTGCGCCGTGCCGGTGATCTGCGATGACCAGCCCCGGCCGAACGCCCCCACCCGAGAATCCATCGAGTTGTAGGTGAGCTCCACCGGCGTCTTCGACCCGCCCGGGCCCGACACCGTGAACACATCCGCCTTCTGCAGGAAGTTGCCCGTGCCGAAGTTGACCGGGTCGGATCCGTACCGTGCCCAGTTCGCGAACCCGAGCGCGAACAGGTTGGCAAGCTCCGCTGCCGACGGCACCGTCGGGAACGCCGACTGACCTGCGCTCGCGTCACCACAGGTGATGCCCTGATCGATCAGCTGCCGGCCGATCGCCGTGACGATCGCATCGATCTCGAACCCGTACTTCGTTCCTTGATACGTGCCGTCGATGGCTGGCCAGTCGAAGTTGTGGTCCATGAAGCCGAAGAACGTCTGCGCATACGTGCCCGGCAGATTCCGGAACTCCGCGTAGGGGCGCTCCTGACCGTTCGTCGATCCGAGATTCACGCCCGCCGACGGACGTCCCGTGAACCGGGTCCATTCGTCCGAGGTCTTCTGCGCGAACGCGACGTTGTTCGAGTACATGGTGGCGTACGCCATCGCACCGCCGTCAGACGCCGTGCCCCACGGGGTGCCGGTCAGGTTGTTCAGCGAGATCGTCAGCGACACATCCGCGTCCGCCATCATCGCCGCGCGATCCGCCTCCGGCACGTTCGGTGTGGATGCGTCCCGCGTGATCAGCACGCTCGTGTCGCACAACCCCTCGAGCTGCGTCTTCACATCCTTCGCGATCTGCGACGTGATCGGCAGCTCGCTGTAGGCCACCCCGTCCCAGACGGCGTGCGAGTAGTCGTTGTCCGGGTCCAGCACCACCTTCGCCGTCGGCGTCTTCGTCGCAGCGACCGCCGGAGCCGCCGACAACGTCGACGCCGCCACCGCAGCGATCGCGACCGCCGCCAACCACCGCCGGCTCACTTCGACACCGCCCATGCCAGCACGTACCCGTTCACGTGACCGGAACTCCCCTTGGACGCCACCAGCGCGTACCCGACGTTTCGTGCCGCGTCGGAGACCAGCGGCGACTCGCCCTTCGGTGTCGCTGACAGAGCCGCCGCCGCCTGGGACAACCCCGTGCTGTCGAACCCGAGGATGTAGCCGAACTGCACCTTCCCGCCGCACTCGGTGGTGGGCACCTCGGGGCTCGCGCCCGTGCCGCCCATCTTGGCCGCGGCCGCCGCGTAGGCCTGAGCCGTCTCGTCGAGACACGTCGAACGCGTCAGCCCCTTCGCCTCGACGCTCGACCGAGCACCCGACCACACCTCCTCGACGGTGGCCGCGGGCTTCGCGTCGCCCGCGCGGACGGCATCCGCGGCAACGGCGCGCGGCGACGCTGACGGCAGCGCCTGCAACGGCTCACCTCGTCCGGTCGCCGGATGCATCGAGGTGGACAACGTCACCCCGAGCACCACCGTGGCGGCCACGACGGCCGCTCCCCCGCGCGCCAGCCAGAGCACACGGCGATTGCTGGTCTTCTTGCTGGCCGCGTCTTCGCGCACCGATCCCCCCACGAGATCCCCCAATACTCGTCGATTCCCACCGGACTCATCATCGAGACACAGCGAGAGCACAGAGACTACCTGCAGTTGGACCGTGGGCAGAAACACCGTGGAGAAGAATGCTGATATGCCGAAATGGCAGAGTCACGCAGGCTTGTCGACGAGGATCCGAAACAGATGCGCCCGTCGGAATCGGCACGGCGTGTCGAGCACAGGCGATCAACCGCAGAGAAGGTCGGACCCGGCGCGCATCTGTCTGAATCGAGACAGGAAAGCAGAAAAGGCGAAAGGCCCCTGACTTTGGATTTCTCCAGGTCAGGGGCCTTTCTCTTGTTGCGGGGACAGGATTTGAACCTGCGACCTCCGGGTTATGAGCCCGGCGAGCTACCGAACTGCTCCACCCCGCGGCACAAGAGATAGCCTAACACGGGATCTTGCAGTGCGCGAATCGAGCGCTACTTGGTGGTGCTGCTGCCGCTCCCCTCGAGCGCCAGCAACCGGTTCACGGCGTCGGTGAGCTTCTGGTCCTGTGCAGCGAACTCCGTCAGGTTCCCGGCCTTCAGTGCGGCATCGCGGGCGAGCATGGCCGCCTTCGCGT
Organism: Microbacterium sp. 05N427; assembly: GCF_056397105.1. Lineage (NCBI taxonomy): Bacteria > Bacillati > Actinomycetota > Actinomycetes > Micrococcales > Microbacteriaceae > Microbacterium > Microbacterium sp. 05N427. The sequence continues at coordinate 251,405 of NZ_JBFTMT010000007.1, read as the reverse complement.
CTGCCAGAGCCGCCTGGAACGCCGCGTCGCCCGTGGGCGGCGTGGTCCCGGTCCCCGTCCCGGTACCGGGGGTCGGCGTCGGGGTGGGCGTGATGTTGTTGTCACCGCCGGTGGCGCCGGAGTCGCCGCCGAACAGCTGATCCAGCGCCTGGGTGAGCGTGTCGGCGAAGGCGATCTTGTCACCGAAGGCGACGAGGATCTTCTGCAGACGCGGCACCTGGGTGCCGCCCGACGACTGCACGAACACGGGCTGCACGTAGAGGAATCCACCGCCGACGGGCAGCGTCAGGAGGTTTCCGTGGGTCACCTTCGACTGGCCCTGCTTGAGCAGGTTGAGCTGCTGGCCGACGGTCGGATCCGAGTCGAACGAGTTCTGCACCTGGCCCGGGCCCGGCACCGTGGTGTCGGCATCGATCTCCAGCATCCGCAACTTGCCGTACGAGTCGGACTTCTTCCCCGCGGTGGAGCCGGCATCGGCGTCGACGGAGAGGTAGCCCATCAGCACGTTCCTGCTGTTCGACCCCTGCGAGGCCGGGATGAAGGTCGTGTACATGGAGAACTGGGACTGCTCCTGCCCCGGCACCTTCATGGTCAGGTAGTACGGCGGCTGCAGCTCGGGGTTGGCCGAGTCGCTCTGCGGGTCGTTCGGGGTCTCCCAGAGGTTGTCCTGCCGGGCGAACGAGGCCGCGTCGGTGACGTGGTACGTGCCGAGCATCGCGCGCTGCACCTTGAACAGGTCGGTCGGATAGCGCACGTGGCTCATGAGCTGCGCCGACATGTCGCTGATCGGCTTGAGCGTCGACGGATAGATCTTCTGCCAGGTCTTCAGCACAGGGTCGGCCGGATCCCACGCGTACAGCGTGACCTTGCCGTCGTAGGCGTCGACCGTGGCCTTGACCGAGTTGCGGATGTAGTTGATGTCATCCGTCACGAAGCCGGGCTGCGTGTTCACGGAGTCGCTGATCGCCTTGGGCAGGTTGGCCGTGGTCGAGTACGGGTAGCTCGAGCTCGTGGTGTAGCCGTCCACGATCCACACGATCCGCCCGTCCACGATGCTCGGGTACGGGTCGCTGTCCAGCGTCAGGTACGGCGCCGCCTTCTGCACGCGGGTCGCGGGATCCCGGTCGTAGAGGATCTGCGAGTCGGCGTTGACGCTGTCCGAGAACAGGATCTGCTCGGACTGGAACTTCAGCGCGTAGAGCAGCTTCGTGAAGAAGTTGCCGACGCGCGGTCCGCCGTCGCCCGTGAAGGTCGTCTTGGTCTGGTTCTCGCTCGAGTCCTGTCCGCGCGGGTAGTCGATCTCGATCGGCGAGGTGCCCTTCGGCGCGCCCACGATCGRGTACGCCGGGGAGTTCTCGCCGAAGTAGACCCTCGGCTCGAACTTCTGGCCGTCGGTCAGCGCCCCAGAGGTGGGGATGCCGCGCTCCAGGAAGACCGGCTCCCCGTCATCGGTGCGCTTGTTGCCCGCTGCGGCGACCAGGCCGTAGCCGTGCGTGTAGACCAGCGTGCTGTTGTTCCAGGTGGGGCTGGGGATCCGGCCCGTGTCGATCTCGCGCACGGCGACCACAGCATCCTGGGTTTTGCCGTCGAGCGTGTAGCGGTCGACATCGAGCTTCGGCGGGAACTTGTAGTAGCTGCGGTACTGCTCGAGCTGCTGGAACGTCGGGCCGATCACGTTCGGATCCATGATCCGGATCGACGCGGTGGTGTCGGCGTCGCTGCGCAGCTGTCCGGTCTCGGCGGTGGTCTGCGCCTTGAACGGCGTGGTCGCCACCCCGTCGATGCCGTACGCCGCCTTCGTCGCCTTGAGGTTGCGCTCGTAGTACTGCGCCTGCAGCTGGTTCTGGTTCGGCTTCACCTGGAAGGTGGTCACCGCCCACGGATAGGCGATGCCGAGCACGAGGGCCGCGACGATGAGCAGAGCCGTCGCCGCCAGCGGGAAGCGCCAGTGCCCGATCACGGCCGTGACGAAGAACAGCACCGCCACGAGCGCGGCGATGATCGCGAGGATCGACAGGCCGGGGATCACGGCATTCACGCCCGTGAAGGCCGCACCCGTGATCTTGTCCTCGGTGGTGGTGAGGGTCTTGTAGCGATCCACCCACAGGCTCACGGCCTGCGTGAGCAGGTAGACGCCTGCGATCACGGCCAGCTGCACCCGCGCCGCCTTGGAGATGCGCAGCTCGCCCTGGCCGATCCGCACCGAGCCGTACAGATAGAGCACGAGCGCCGACACGAGCAGGCACAGGATCAGCACCGCGGAGATGAAGCCGAGGAGCGCCTCGTAGAAGGGCAGGTCGAACATGTAGAAGCCGGTGTCCAGGTGGAACTGCGGGTCCGTCTGGCCTGTCGCCGTACCGTTGGCCCACTGCCATACGGTCTCCCACTGGCCCGCGGCGGTGAAGCCCGAGAACAGGCCGAAGAAGACGGGCATCCCCCACATCGCCAGGCGGCGCAGCGGCTCCACGACCTCCTGATACCTGTCCAGCTGGGAACTCAGCCGCACGTAGACGGGCCGCATCCGGTAGGCGAGCTGGATGGCGATGAACATCGGGACCGCCATGCCGAGGAAGCCGATGACGAACATCGTGGCCGTGGCGATCCAGCGGGTGGTGAGCACCTGCGCGAAGTTCAGCTGGTCGTACCAGAGGAAATCGGTGTACATCGAGGCGAACACGAAGAACGCGGCGATGAGCACGGCGAGGATCACCACCGTCGCGAGGACGATGCGTCGGGCAGTACGGGGCGCGGCCGGTGCAGGTGAGGTGGTCACCGTCCCATCCTAGGTCGGCCCCTTCGCGGGAGCCTGAGCCGCGCAGTTCCCGGCTTCGCCCGTCGCGAACGCGCTCGCTACTTCTTCACGTCCGCCGCGGTGCAGGTGGGCAGCGCCGCGACGTCTCCCCCATCGGCGATGACCTTCAGCGCGTCCAGCGACTGCTTCAGGGTGTCGGTGCGCACCACCGTGAGCCCGGACGGGACGTGCCCGTAGACCTCATCGCAGTTGGATCCGGGGGCGAGGAAGTAGTCCGCGCCCGCCGCGCGTGCGCCGTAGAGCTTCTGTCGGATGCCGCCGATCGGGCCGACCGTGCCATCGCCCGTGATGGTGCCGGTGCCGGCGACCTGCTTGCCGCCGTTGAGCGCACCGGGCGTGAGCGTGTCGATGATCCCGAGCGCGAACATCATGCCGGCGCTCGGACCCCCGACGTTGTCCAGCTGCAGCTTCACGTCGATCGGGAAGTGGTACTTCTGCTGCAGGGTGATGCCGAGCAGCCACCGGCTGGTCCCGCTCTCGGTCTGCTCCTTCGGGGTGACCGAGACCTCCTGCTGCGCGCCGTCGCGCTCGATCGTGAGCGTGACCGGCGATCCGGCCGACTGCTGGATCTCGGCCCGCATCGCGTCCGTGTCCGCCGGGTTCGTCCCGTTCACCGCGATCACGGTGTCGCCGTCCTTGAGGATCCCGTGTGCGGCGCCGTCACCGGTCACCGACGCCACCTGGATCGTGACCGGCACGTCGTGGCCGAGCTCGCGCAGCGCCGCCGCGGTGGCCTCCTGCTGCGAGTCGACCATCATCAGCTGGTTGGTCTGGTCGCGCTGCGTCGAAGTGACGCCCTGCGGGAACACCGCATCCACCGGCACGACGGCCTTGGACGGGTCGAACCACGCCAGCACGAGCTGCATCCACGACGGCGGGTTCTCCCGGTTGCCCACGACCTGCACGGTCGTGAGATCCAGCGCGCCCTTGGTCGGATGCGTCTGGGCACCGCTGACCGAGATCAGCGGAACGCCCTTCCCCTTCGCGTCCTTGACCTCGCCGAGCGTGTTGAAGACCGGGCCCGGCTGCTCGATCACGTACGGCAGCGGAAGGAAGGTCAGCACCAGCAGAGCGACGAGTGACGCGATGAACGCGATCAGCCCGATCCTGGTCCGGCGGGATGCGCGCCGCGCGGCCCTGGTCGCGACCGCATCGGGCACTTCGTGCCCGGTCTGCTCGGGACTCTGTTCTGGACCGCTCGACGCGGGACTGATCGTCACAGGGCCTCCAGGCCGGGTATCGGATGCTCGTTCGCGAGCGGCGTACAGCGGAGCGGTCCGTTCCGGGCGCATCCTGTGGTGGTGCAACTAGCGTAGTCAGCACGGGCTATACACGTGCTGAGAGGGCTTCCGATGGCTGAGAACGACCCGAACTCCGAGGACTTCATGCAGTTCCTCCGTCGCATGCTCGGCGGATCCGCGGGGGACTTCGACCTGAGTGCCCTGCAGGGCATGGAGGGCCTGAACCTCGACCCCGCGATGATGCAGCAGATGATGCAGCAGATGCAGAACGCCATGAGCGGCGACCCCTGGGAGACGACGCTCCGCCAGGCGCTGCACATCGCCAACCGGGACGGCCTGGGCATCGACACGGGCTCCCGCTCCTCGATCGCGGACGCCTTCGCGCTCGCGGATCTGTGGGTGGGCGAGGCGACGACGATCTCCGAGCTCGGCTCGGCACCGCGGGCGCTCACGCGCGGTGAGTGGGTCGAGCAGACGCTTCCGATCTGGAAGGAGATCGCCGCTCCGGTCTCCACGAGCATCGCCGACGCGCTGATGAGCGCCCTCGAGGGGCAGACCCCCGAGGACATGCAGGACATGGTACAGGGCGCGGGGCGCCTCATGCGCGGGATCGGCAGTTCGGTGTTCGCCATGCAGTTCGGGCAGGTGCTGGGCAACCTCTCGCTCGAAGTCGTCTCCGGCGGCGACGTCGGGATCCCCGTGCTCCCGGCCGGCACTGCCGCCGTCATCCCGCAGAACCTCGCCGCGTTCGGCGAAGGACTGGAGATCCCCGAGGACCAGATCGCGCTGTACCTGGCCGCCCGCGAGATCGCGTACGGGCGGTTGTACCGGCACGCGCGCTGGCTGCACCTGCACGTGATGACCCAGATCACCGAGTTCGCGAAGGGCGTGACGGTCGACGTCGACAAGCTCGAGGACGTCGCAGGCCGGCTGGATCCGTCCAACCCCGAGGAGCTCCGCGAGGCGATCGAGGGCGGCGCGCTGCTGCCCGAGCTCTCGGATGTGCAGCGCGAAGCCCTGGAGCGGCTGGAGAACCTCATTGCGACGATCGACGGATGGGTCGACGTGGTCACCACGCAGGCCACCTCACGGCTGCCGGAGAGCGTGCGGATCGCCGAGGCGGCGCGCCGCCGCCGCGCCGCGGGCGGACCGGCCGAGGACGCTCTGGGCGCCCTGGTCGGGCTGAAGATCCGTCCGCGCCGGCTGCGCGAGGCCGCCGCGATGTGGCGGGCCGTCACCGACGCGGTGGGAGTGGAAGCCCGCGATGCGCTGTGGGACTACCCGGATCTGATGCCGGACGCCTCGGACATCGACGACCCGGCCGCGCTCGTGGCGCGGCTGCAGGCGCGTGCCCGCGGCGAGCAGCCCGCGCCGGACGAGATGGACGAGGCGCTCGAGCGGCTGCTCAGCGGCGAGGACTTCGGCGGTCCGACGGACGCGGATGGCCCCGCCGAGGACGGTCCCGTCGAGGGCGGTCCCACCGGGGACGGTCCCGACGGCGCCGGCACGGGCGAGGCGGGCGGATCCGGCGACGGGTCCGGCGAGAAGCCGGTCTGACCGAGTTCTCCACCGATTCCGCATTCGGCTCCCGAGCGGAGCGCGGATCCGGTCATGATCGTGCATGCCCACGATCCGACTCGACCCCGCGCACCCCGTGCTGTGGCGCGACGCCGACACCGTGCAGCTCGGCGCCGACCCGGTCCTGACGCTGCCCATCCGGGCTCCCTGGGTCCCTCTCATGCTGCAGGAGCTCGCCCGAGGGATCCCCGCTCGCGCCTTCGAGGTCGTCGCGCACGGGATCGGCGCACCGCTGCCCGCCGCCCGGCGGCTGCGCGCTCAGCTCGCTCCCGTGCTCGTCGAGCTGGTCCCCCGGGAGACGGCCCGTCTGGTGCCGTCACCCGTCGTCGGCGCCCGCACACTGCTGCGCCTCGAGGAGGCTCTCGCCGATGCCGGCGTCGACGCGGTGGATGACGCCGACGCGGTCGCGGTGCTCGTGCGGCACGGCGCCGTTCCCGCGCGGGACGCCGCGGCGCTGCTGTCCGTGGACCGGGTGCACCTGCCCGTGGCCTTCGATGCGGGCGGATCGACGGTCGGCCCACTGGTGACGCCCGGGCGCACGCCGTGCCTGTCCTGCCGCGACTCCCACGATCGCGACCGCGATCCGGCGTGGGCAGCACTGCACGTGCAGCTGCTCGAGCGGGATCCGGGCCGCATCCCGCTCGGCGGGATCGCGGCTGCGGCGCAGGCGATCGCGGAGCTGCTCGCCGCGCGGCGCGAGGCGGTGCGGGACGGATCGGGCCGGATGATCCGGATCAGCCCTGACGGGCGGCGATCATCGCGGACGGCCGGATTTCACTCAGACTGCCTCTGCCGATCTCCGCAAGGAAGCGCGAGGGACGCCGTCCTGCGCGATGCACGTCTCTGGACCACGTCATCGTCAGCGTTGTCGCGGCCCGCGTGACGCCGACGTAGGCCAGGCGCCGCTCCTCGTCGATCTGCTCGAAGCTCGTCGCATACGAGATCGGCAACAGTCCCTCCGAGCAGCCGATGAGGTAGACGTGCGGCCATTCCAGACCCTTCGCGGCGTGCAGCGTCGACAGGGTCACGGTCCGCAGCACGGGCTCGTGCTGATCCTTGGCGCGCGCGAAGAGGTCGTCGGCGAAGGCGCGCATGGTGGTCCCGGCGGGCGCGTCCTCGGCGATACGCAGCACGGCGCGTCGGGCTTCCCAGGCGTCGCGGAGCGCGCCCCCGGCCTCCGGCGGATCGTCCGTGTAGCCGAGTCCGCGCAGCACATCGCGCACGGCGCCGAGGAAGGAGTGCTGCTGCGGGGCGACGGCGGATGCCCGCAGGGCCTGCACGGCCTGGCGCACCTCCGGGAGGTCGAAGAAGCGCTTGCCGCCCAGCACCGTGGCGGCGACCCCGGCCCCGGCGAGCGCCTGCAGCACGGCCGCCGACTGTGAATGAGCGCGGTAGAGCACCGCGATCTCCTCCGGCGGCACGCCGGCGGAGATGCGCGCGGCGATCCCCGCGGCGACGCCTCTGGCCTCCTCCGCGTCGTCGTCGAACGCCACCACGACCGCATCCGGCACGGCGGCGTCGGCGGGCGGCTCCGCGACTGCCGGAACCCCGGCGGGCACCAGCTCGAGCGCGCCGGGACGGCCCTTCATGAGCGCGTTCGCGACCCCCAGCACGCCGGCGGCCGAGCGGTAGTTGGTCTCGAGCCGTACGACGGTCGCATCCGCATGGCGGCGCTCGAAGTCGAGCAGGAAGTGCTGGTCGGCGCCGGCGAAGGAGTAGATGGTCTGCGAGGCATCGCCGACCACGCACAGGTCGCCGCGCTCGCCGAGCCACAGCTCGAGCAGGCGGTGCTGCAAGGGCGAGACGTCCTGGAACTCGTCGACGGTGAAGTGCCGGTACTGCTCGTGCACGGCGGCGGCGACCCTGGGTTCCGCCTCGAGCATCCCCGCGCATGCGAGCAGCACGTCCTCGAAGTCGAGCTGATGCCGGTCGTCCTTGAGGGTCTCGTAGGCGCCGGAGAGCTCTGCCACCTGCCCCGCGTCCAGACGCCCGATCGATCGCCCTCGCCCTGCCGCCTCCTCGATCGACATCATGGAGACCTTGCGCCACTCGATCGCCGAGGCCAGGTCTCGCAGCGTCGCCGTGTCGGGTCGCAGGCGCAGCATGTCCGCGGCCTGAGCGAGCAGCCGCACCTTGTTGTCCACGATCGCAGGGGCCGGGGACCCGGCCAGCTGCGGCCAGAAGAAGCCGAGCTGGGAGAGGGCGGCCGCGTGGAACGTGCGCGCCGCGACGCCCTGCACGCCGAGCGCGCGCAGCCGTCCGCGCAGCTCCCCCGCTGCCTTCGCGGTGAACGTCACGGCCATCACGCGCGACGGCGTATAGGCGCCGGTCTCGACGCCGTGCGCGATCCGGTGCGTGATCACTCGGGTCTTGCCGGTGCCGGCCCCGGCCAGCACCGCCACCGGTCCGCGCAGAACGGACGCGGCCTCCCGCTGGCGTTCGTCGAGGCCGTCGAGCGCGCTCACCGCCGATACCAGTCGACGATGAGGCGATGCGCGATGGACGCCTCCCCGGGGAGGCCCACGGGTCCGTTGCCGGCGAGAGCGGATCCGATCTCGGCGCGGGTGAGCCAGCGCACGTCGATGATCTCCTCGCCGTCGCCGTGCACCTCGTCCTCGTCCACAGCGGTGGCGTGGAAGCCGACCATGAGCGAGCGCGGGAACGGCCACGGTTGCGAGGAGAGGTACGCCAGGTCGCGCACGCGCACGCCGGCCTCCTCGATCAGCTCGCGGTGCACCGTGGTCTCCAGCGACTCCCCCGCCTCGACGAATCCCGCGAAGCAGGAGTAGAAGCGGCCCTTCCACTGCGCGTTCGCGCCGAGCAGCAGGCGCTCACCATCGGCGCTCTGCACGGCCACGATCACCGCGGGGTCCGTGCGCGGGAAGTGCTCGCGCCCGCACGATCCGCAATGCCGGGACCAGCCGCTCTGCCGCAGCTCGGCCGGGTTCCCGCAGGCAGGGCAGAAACCCGCGTCGCGCAGCCACCCGGCCAGGGCGATCGCGGCGACGACCAGCTCCCCATCGGACGCCTCGACCACGGGCAGCGCCTCGCGCAGGTCGCTCCAGCGCGGCGCCCAGGATCCGTCCGCATCGGTGTCGTCCTCGGGATCCTGCAGCGCGAGGAGCAGACCGGTGCCGTCGGGACGGCGTCCCAGGAGGGCCCACTCACGGGTGCGGGCGAGCACCGGGTCACCGGCGGGCAGGATGATCAGGCCGTCGCCCAGGGGCACACGGCGCTCGCGCACGACGAGCACGCCGGTGCGAGCGTCGGCACGGAGCCGGTCGATCGTCCGGGGATCGACGCGCCATTCCGCCGCCCGGTCGAGGACCGCACCCTCGGCGACCACCCCGTCGAGGACAGCGGCATCGAGGACGGTGGCATCGTGGGCGTTCGGTTCGGGGACGGTCTCCGGCACAGTCTCGACTCCCCTTCTCACAGGCGTGGCGGGCCCTGTGCGGACGAGGCTCGACCTACCCTGGTGACATGGCTCGCTCACCCTTCACTCTAGCCGCGGCGGTCACGGCGGCGGTGCCCGGAGCCGATGTCGTCGGCACCCGTGCCCTCTCGTCCGACGGCGACGGCCGTTTCGACTCCGCCGTGGCGACTCTGGCCGACGGCACGGAGGTCGCGATCCGAGCGTCGAACGACGACGAGACCGCCTCCGAACTCGCCAAGGAGAGCCTGGCCCTGCGTGCGCTCACGCCGGGCGCGCGCTCGATGCTGCGCTTCTCCGCCCCTGAGCACCTCGGCGACGGACGCGTCGGCGACACGCGAGCGCTGGTCACCACGCTCCTGCCCGGCTTCCAGATCGATGCCGCGGACGTGCCGTCCGGCCCCGGCGCCGCCGTCGCGATCGGCAAGGCGATCGCCGGCGTGCACGCGCTGCCGGTGTCCGTCGTGCGCAATGCCGGCCTCGCCGAGCGGACACCGACCGAGGCGCGCGACGACGTGCGCGTTCTCATCGATCGCGCCGCGTCCACCGGGCGTGTCTCGGCGCGTCTCACCGTCCGGTGGCGCGAGGCCGTCGATGCCGATGACCTGTGGCGCTTCGAATCCGCGGTCACCCTGGGCGGCGCGCATGCGGAGTCGTTCCTGTTCGCGGACGACGACGAGCGCGGCCCGAGGGTCACCGGCGTCGTGGGATGGCATGCCCTGTCGATCGGCGACCCCGCCATCGACCTCGCCTGGCTGACCATGGCCGCCGACGCCCGCTCCGACGTGCTGGACGCGTATGCATCGGCCACGCTGCGCGCACCCGACGCGGGTCTCTCCACGCGTGCACGCCTGCTCGCCGAGCTCGAGCTGGCGCGCTGGCTGCTGCATGGACACGACACGCACCGCGCCGACATCGTCGACGATGCCGCACAGCTGCTGGACGCCCTCGCCGACGGCATCCACGACGACCTGGCCCCGCGCGCGGGAGCGGGTGCGGGAGTGGACGAGGCGATGTCCGCCCTGGACCGTGTGCCGGCCACCGGCGCGACCGGGATCGATACCTCGATGCACACCGACACCTACGACGCGAGTGCGTTCGCCGGAATCTCCATGGACGACACCTCCGCCTTCGGGCCGCGAGGCGCCGCCCGCGCCGAGAAGGAGGCCGACGATGAGGCATCGGAGCAGGGCGATCAGGATCGTGCACCGGACGACGCCGCCCGGGCGGACCTGACGGCGACCGGCGCGATCGAGGACCTGGATCCGAACGCCACCGAGGATCTCGGGAACCTCCGCGAGTCCTTCTCCCTCACCGGCAGCGGCCCCCACGGGAGCCTCCCCGATGAGGACGACGATCGCTCGGCCCGCCCCGGCACGCTACTGCCGAGCGAGGGCGGCATCGCGGGCTCCGACTCCGATGTCGCCGAGGCTCAGCGCGCGGCGCGGGCCGCGTTCCAGCGCTGGACCAACGCCTCCTCCGAGTAGACGGTGTCACCCCGCAGCACGAGATCGTCCGCGACGTAGAACAGCGCCACGTCGATCTCGTCCAGTGGCACGCCGAACCGGCGGTGATAGGCGAGCCGGTACAGCGCGAGCTGCAGCATGCGCTCCTCGCGCTCCGCCGCCGTCGCCGGCGGCCTTCCGGTCTTCCAGTCCACGATCTCGATCCGCCCGCCCCGGTCCTCGCGCCGGTAGACGGCGTCGAGCTTGCAGATCACGATGCGCGCGGGCTCGCCCTCGCCGACGGGCAGGGCGAAGTCGATCTCGGTCTCCACGGCGATCGGCTGGAGGGGCGCCCATTCACTCCGCTCGAAGATCTCCCGCAGGCGCGCGAGATCCTCGGCATCCGCGCGGGCGATCTCGTCCCCCTCGCCGCCGACGACACGCGCGTCTCCCTCGGACGGCGCGGCGAGATCGTCGTCCAGGTCCCACAGCGCGTCGTCCAGGGAGGTGCCGACGCCGACCGATCCGGAGCGATGCTCGACCCAGGCGTGGAAGAGCGTGCCGAGCCGGGTCTGGCGGTAGGGGCGCTCCGGCATGGGCCGGGCGATGGTGCGGATCGTGCCGCCGTAGTCGGTGACGTAGTCCTTGAAGCGGGATGCGGGAACGCGCGTGGGCGCGTCGGCGATCGTGCCGCGCTGCCGTGCCGCCCGCTCGGCGAGCAGCCGTTCGAGTTCCTCGCTCGGCGCCGGCGTCTTCGGATCCGCCATCGCTCGGCGCACGTCCTCCGCCGCACCTGAGACCCGCTCCCGGCGTCCGCCGAGCGGATCCATCGGCCACACGCTCGTGCGGGCCGCGCCCTCGTAGGGGTTGTCCTCGGACTCCGGGCCGGGAAGCGGGTCGAGCCCGAGCTCCTCGATCGCCTCGAGCAGGAAGGGGCTGGGCTTGCGCATGTTCTTCTGCCCCGACCAGTGCGAGCCGGTCAGCAGCAGGTCGGTGCGCGCCCGGGTGACCGCGACGTAAGCGAGCCGACGCTCCTCGGCGCGCTGGTAGTCGCGGTAGTCGTCCTTGAACCGGCGGAGCGCGCCGCCATGAGGGTATGCCTTGGTGACGCCTGCGGCGAGCGAGTCGAGCGCCGCCTTCTCGCGCTTGCGGGGATCGTCGCCGACGGCATCCCTGGCGGATTGCGGATCCCACGCGAAGTGCGGCAGCGCATCGCTGTCGCCGCGCAATGCGAACGGCACCACGCCGAAGCCGAACCAGCCCTGCGCGTCGGAGATCCGCCCTGGCAGCTCGTCCTCGACGAGTCGCACCACGGCGACCGCGTCCCACTCGAGCCCCTTGGAGCCGTGGATGGTGAGCAGCTGCACCACGCCGGGCTCCGGCGGCTCGGTGCGGGGCATGAGTTCATCCGTCATCTCGGCCTTGYCCAGCCACGCGAGCAGGCTCGAGATCGTGCCGCGGTCGTCAGCGACGAGGAACGCGCGCACCTCGTCGCCGAAGGCGCGCAGCTGGGTCGCCGCGACCCTGGCCGGTCCTCGCGTCTCGTTCACGGCGAGCTCGATGTCCAGCCGCAGCTCCGACTCGATCGCGCGGATGAGCTCGAGGATCGGCTGACCGGCCGCCCGGCGCAGTCGCTCCAGCATCTCCCCCGCCGCCCGCAGCCTCGCGCGCCCGGTGGGGCTGATCCGTTCCAGCAGCCGGTACTCGTCGCGGGCGGAGCGCACGAAGTCGACGGCGTCGACGATCGAGACCGCCTCGTCGGCTCCGCGCGAGGAGCGCAGGCGTTGCTTGAGCTCGTCGGTCAGCGGTGCGAGCGATCCGTCCCGCACGGCGAGCTCGCGTGCCAGGTCGTAGAGCGCCGCCATGTCGGCGACGCCGATCGCGAAGCGTGGTCCGACGAGGAGCCGGATCAGTGCGGATCCGGCAGTCGGATCGTGGATCACCCGCAGTGCCGAAACCACGTCGACCACCTCGGGCGTCGCGAGCAGTCCGCCGAGGCCCAGGATCCGGTGCGGGATGCCCTGCGCGGCGAGGGCTCCCGCGAACGTCTGCATATGCCGCTTGGAGCGGAACAGGATCGCCCCGGTGTGCGGCCGCCCGGCCTCGGCCTCGTCGTGCGCGGCGCGACGCTGGGCGAACCACGTCGCGACCGCCGCGGCCTCGTCGTCCGCGGTCTCGCCGTACTGCACCTGCACGCGGCCCGCGCCGGATCCGGGCCGCGGCTCGAGAGCCGGCACGTCGAGCCCCGGGCGTTGTAGCGGGAGCAGCAGGCGGTTGGCGACGTCGAGGATCCGCTCGTCGTTGCGCCAGCTGGTCATCAGGCTGTACGTCGCCGCGGGCCGCTCCTCGGCGAAGGTGTGCCCGAACGCGTACAGATTGTCCGCGCTCGCGCCGCGCCACCCGTAGATGGACTGGTGCGGGTCCCCCACCGCCATCACGGCGCCGTCGCGGAACAGTGCAGCGAGGAACCGGGTCTGGATCACCGAGGTGTCCTGGTACTCGTCCAGAAGCACGACCCGGTGCTGCGCACGCAACTCCGCGCGGACGTCGGGCGACGCCTGCACGATGTCGAATGCGCCGCCGACCTGGTCGGCGAAGTCGAGCACGCCGCGTCGTCCCTTCTCGGCGATGTACTCGCGCACCAGATCGGCGAGGATCGGCATCGTGCGGAGGTTGTCCACGGCCTTGGCGACGTCGGCATTGCTGCGATAGGGCTCGAAGTCGGAGGCCTGCTCGACCGCGATGCGGACCATCGCATCCAGGTCGACCCGATGATCGAGCACGTCGCCCGCGAGACGCTGGACGGCATCGATTACGCCGTTCAGCGATCGGTCCACCTCGTCGAGCCCTGGAAGGTCCGCGCGCAGCACGACGGCGCGGGCGATGAGCCACGACGCCGACTGGCTGAGCATCGCCGAGTCGGGATCGCGGCCGATGTGCGCCGCGTGCTCGCGCACGATGCCGTCCGCGAACGCGTTGTACGTCGATACGCGCGGCCGGATGATGAGGTCCGAAGCGTCCCGGGGCGCCGCCGGATCCCACCCGGTGTCGAACCGCACGGCGAGATCGTCCAGCACCTCGCGCCGCACGGCCGCGCGCTGTGCAGGACCGGTCGCCGCGGCGACCCGCTCGAGCGCGCCGGTGCGGACGATCTCCGCAAGATGCGGCAGCAGGCCGCGGCGGCCGTACTCGTCGATGAGATCGAGGCGCAGCGCGATCCGCTCGGCGAGCTCGCCGGCGGCCTTGCGGGTGAAGGTGAGACCGAGGATCTCGTCGCGCTGGACGTAGCCGTTCGCGACGAGCCAGACCACGCGGCCCGACATGGTCTCGGTCTTGCCGCTGCCGGCGCCGGCGACGACGAGCGCCGGGGTGGGAGGCGCCTCGATCACGCGCTGCTGCGCCAGGGTCGGCGTGGGCAGCCCGAGGGCCGCGGAGATGTCGGTCGCGGCGATGCCGTGGCCGCCTTCCCAGGCGCCGGTCCCGCCGTCGGCGACCACGGAGGCGTCCATGATGGCCTGCTCCCCTGCGCCGTTCATGCGCTCACCGCCGGGATCGTGTGGATGCGGCACGGGCTGATCCGCACCTGGGTATCGGCGCAGTGCGCCTCGACCTGGGCCGTGAAGCTCGACGCGGCCATGCCGCGCCCGGCCTCTGCCACGCGTTCCAGGAAGGCGGCACGTGCCGCGTCGCCCAGCCGGTGCTGGTGCGCGACGCGGTAGGGGCTCTGCCCGATGGTCTGCGCGACGAGCACGAGGCGTGCTCCGGCGAGCGCGGCGGGGTCCGCGTCCTCGACCTGCCCCTGTTCGACCGCGAGCTGATACGCGGCCAACTGGGCGTGCTCGGCCACGAGCGCCTCCGTCCCCGGCTCGTACTTGCCCGTTTTCAGATCCACCACCACCACGCGCTCGCCCTCGGCGCCGTCCGCCATCGTGTTCCAGGTGCGCCCGCGGGCGGCCTCGTGCTCCCCGCCACCCGCCGGATACGCCTCCACACGGTCGATATAACCGCTCACGACCGCCTGCCGAGCGGGGTTCTCCGCATCGACGGGGTGCGCGACGGGCTCGGCGGCGAGGTCGACGGCGAACCGGAATCCGCCCTCGGAGGAGACCACCCGTCCGCCCTCGCGGCGCACCTCGACCAGATAGTCGTGCAGACGCTGCAGGTAGAGGTCGGCCCTACGGCGCTCCTTGGCATCGATCCACGGCGTCTCGAAGTCGAGCTCGCCCCAGCGCTCCTCGAGGATGCGGCGCATGGCCTCCAGGTCGCCGTCCGGCACGTGCTCCATCGCCGCGTGCACGATCGTGCCGATCCCGGCCGATGGCGGCGCGACCGTGTCGCCGCCGAGCGCGGACACGACCCAGTTCACCCCGCACTCCTCGAACGCCTCGAGCCGCGAGGGCGAGACCGGCACGGATCCGGTCTCGAGGTCGCGCAGCGGGCGCTCGTCGGACGGAGGACGCACGCCGAACCATTCGTCCGGATCCGCACCGGGGACGTCGGCCTCGGCCAGCAGACGCAGCTGTCCCGCCGCCTCCGGTCGCGCGAGCGGATCCGTCGAGGTCGTCAGCACCCTGCGGTGCTTCGCCACCAGGCCGCGCAGCGTCAGCGGATGCGCATGCCGTTCCTGCGGCGGCAGCGGATCCGGCAGGAACCCGAAGAACGCGCTCGGGCTCTGGTCGTCGTCGTCGACCGCCGTGACCAGCAGCCTGTGGCGGGCGCGGGACAGAGCCCGCACGAAGAGTCTCAGCTCGTCGTGCAGCGCGGCCCGGCGCCGGTCGAGCGTGGAGTGCTCGTGCTCGGGTTCGCCCGAGCGGGCCGCGGCGACCGCCTCGCCGAGCCGCCAGGTCTCCAGCAGTCCTCCGCGCAGCCGCACGTTCGGCCACACCCCGTCCTGCACGCCGGCGATCACGACGGCGTCGAACTCCGTGCCCAACGCGGTCGCGGGCGTCATCAGGGTGACCGTGGCCGGACGCTCCGGAGCGGACAGGGAGTCCTCCGGCACCTCACTGTCGAGGATGTCGTGGATGAACGCCTCAGGGCCCTTCTCCGGCGCGCGCTCGACCGAGCGCTTGGCCGCGTCGAACAGGGCGACCAGGGCGTCCAGAGCACGCGAGGTCTCGGCGCCGGAGGGCGAGTTCGCCGTCTCCTGCCACGAGAGCGCGAGGCGCCGCCCGTCGGCGGCGCGCGAAGAGTCCCACACCCGCCAGAGCAGCTCGTGGATCGTCTCCCCGCGCTGCCGGGCTTCGCGCACCTCATGCAGCACGGTGCCGAACCGATCCGCGATGCGCGCTTCGGCGGTGTCCAGCCGGGCGAACCTGGCGGGTTCCGCGATGCCGTCCCGCAGCAGCAGCCGTGCCGGGGTGGATCCGCCGGCCTCGAGCTCGAGGTGCCGCAGTCGCGCACGCAGCCGTCGCAGTCCGACGCCGTCCAGTCCGCCGAACGGCGTGCGCAGCGCCTCCGCGAGCAGCTGCGGATCCCGCTGGACCGGATCGGTGAGCGCCAACCGTACGATCCCGACGATGTCGCGGACGACGGTCTCACTGCCGAGCGGGCGCTGCACGCCCGCCGCGCGGGTGGGCACCTCGCGGGCGGCGAGCTCGGCCTCGAGCGCCGCGACCTGGCGGGTGTCGTGCGCGATCACCGCGATGCGCTCCCAGCCGATGCCGTGGAGCAGGTGCCACTCCCGCAGCGTGCGCGCGATGAGGTCGTGCTCCTCGTGCGGGGAGGGCGCGATGAACGCCTGCACCGCGTCCCCGGGGGCATCGGCCGCCGCGGCGCCCGGGGCACGGCGGTGCTCGATCCGTCCTGAGGCTCCGATCGTCTGCACCACGGTGCGGGTGAGCGCGGTGAGCGGCGGATCCTGCCGGTGCGCCTCGTCGAGCACGTGCACGTCGCCGAGCATGGCCACGAGACTCGCGAACAACTCGGGGCCCGCGCCACGGAACGCCCCGGAGGAGATGTCCGGATCGCCGAAGGCGAGAACGGCGATCCCGCGGGTGCGGAGGGCCGCGACGAGGGCCACCCCGCCCGCGGTCAGCTCCTGCGCGTCGTCGATGAGCACCGCACGCAGCCGGCCGAGCGGCCCCAGCTTCTCCGGTTCCGCCGTGCGCAGGATCGCTGCGGCCTCCGCGAGCAGATCCGCGGCATCCCTGTGTGCGGCACGGGCGCGGTCGAGCACGCTCCGATAGGACAGGGCGAAGGATCCGACCGCGCGCCAGGCCGGGCGCTCCGACCGCTCCAGCTCGGCAGGGGTGACGCCGAGTTCGGTGCACTCCGCGAGGAACGCGCGCAGCTCGGAACGGAACGCCCGCGACGAGCGGACCGCGGCGCCGAGGTTCTCCGGCCAGCGGCTGCGGATCCCCTCGCCCTCGTCCTCCGCCTCGCCGGCGAGCAGATCCGAGATGATGCGGTCCTGATCCGCGCCGGTCAGCAGCGCCGGCGGCTCCTGCCCGGCGTGCACCATCGTGCCGCGCACGAGCTGGAAGGCGAACGAGCCCAGCGATCGGGCGAGCGGGCCGGGCGTCGCCACGCGCACGCGCACGCCGATCCGGTCGCGCAGCGCGGTCGCGGCCTGCCGATTCGGCGTCAGCGCGAGCACCTGCTCCGGGGCGAAGCCGCCCTCGATGAGCGCGGCGACGCGTTCGACCAGCGCGTGCGTCTTGCCGGTGCCCGGCGCGCCGATCACCGTGCCGACGGCACCCGAGGGGGCGTCGATCACCGCCGCCTGCGCGGCGGTGGGGGCGGGCGGTGCGGGCATGCTCCCACGCTATCTGCCGCGACCGACATCCCCCTCCGCGCCGGGTGGTCCGCCATGCCTACCGGCGGATCCGCGTGCCGGCTCGGAGACTGGTTCTGCAGGAGAAATGCACGTCTGCAGGAGAATCGGCCCCGATCCGTCCTCAGAAGTTGCAATCGTCCTCCGGAAGTGACGGGGGTGGCAGACGCCCCGCCGCCGACGCTCCCCGCCGAACCCGGATCCGGCCCTGCAATCGCCCTGGGCGAACACCGCCGCGCACACGGTCCCGGCCTGCGGCCCCCACGATAGAGTGACGAGACCTCAACCTTTCAAGGAGCATTCCTGTGGAGATCCGCATCGGCATCATCAACACCGGCCGTGAGCTCAGCTTCGAGACCTCGGCCTCCGCCGACGAGGTGCGCGCGCAGATCGCCGGCGCCCTCGACCAGGGCGCGAGCCACGTGTCGCTGAGCGACACCAAGGGCAACTCCTACATCGTGCCGACTGCGAACCTCGGCTACGTCGAGCTCGGGACCGAGGAATCCCGCCGCGTCGGCTTCGTGGCCTGACGCGCGAGGCCGAGCCGCATGTATATCTTGCTCGCGCTGATCGCGGCCGGCGCGCTGGGCGTCGTGGTGCACTACCTGATCCCTGACCGGGATCTGCGCGGAGTGGCCCTCGTCCCGGCGGTCGCCACTGCCGTCGCCGCCGCGGCCTATGCACTCGGCCAGTGGGGCGGACTGAAGGAGTCGAGCGTGTGGCTGTGGCTGCTCGCTCTGGGCGGCGCGGTCGTGGTCTCCGCGGCCGTCGGCGTGATCCTCACCCGTGTTCGCCGCCACGGCGACGCCGTGCGCCGGGCCGAACTCGGTATCTGAGTCCGAGGGTGGCCGCCTCGACCGCCGGTGGACGCGCGCGCACGCTGCGTTGGATCCGCGTCTGTCTGGGCATCCTGATCCTCGGACTGGTCGTCAGCGGCGTCACTGCCTTCCCGCTCCGAGAGGAGCTTCATCTCGCGGCGCAGGTGCTCGCCGGCACGCCTCTGCCCTCAGTCTTTCCTGATGCGGTCGGCTGGGTGGATCGCGTGGCCGGAGCGCTCGCCGACACGGGCGCGCGGTATCCGTTCGTCGCCTACGGCACGGACTGGCTGGCGTTCGCTCACCTCGTCATCGCCGTGGTGTTCATCGGACCGCTGATCGACCCGGTGCGCAACATCTGGGTGATCCAATTCGGCGTGATCGCCTGCGCGGGGATCGTTCCGCTCGCTCTCATCGCGGGTTCGATCCGCGGGATCCCGCTCGGCTGGCAGCTCATCGACATGTCGTTCGGGATCCTCGGCGTGATCCCCGTCGCGATCGCCTGGCGATTGACCCGTCGGCTCGAGCGAATGCCTCTCGACGCCGGCTGAGCATCGCGGCGCCCGCCCCTGGGACGGCTGGATCAGGCGAGCAAGAGGAACAGCTTCTCCAGCTCCTCAGGGTTCGGCGAGCCCTCGGCGTCGGGATCCGCGAGGCACTCGCGCAGCGCCGTCGAGATCACGAGGAAGCCGGCGCGGTCAAGGGCCTTGGTGACCGCTGAGAGCTGCTGCACGACCGCGCGGCAGTATGCCCTGACCACCACGGCCGGGTGTTGCGCGCCCGTCGTCAGGAAGCGAGACCCATCGCGTCCATGCGGCGGGCGTGCGCGCCCATCAGCTCGGTGAACACCGGCTCGAGCCGGTCGTTCTCGGCGCCGGGGAGGTGCGGACGCAGCGCCGCCCTGGCGACCAGGATCGTGTCGCCGACGAGCCGGCGTCCCCACATCGACAGCAGCGAGCGCCACTGCTCGTCGCTCGCGATCGTGGCCTGCACGATCCCGATGATCTCGTGCCGGTCGTCCGCCTCGGAGAGGATCCTGGCGACCTCCGCTCCGATCTCGCCATAGCTGGATGCGAGCGCGATGTAGAAGTCGTCGAGCATGCCGGCGGTCAGGTACACCGCGAGCATGGTCTCCGCGATGCGCGGCCCGAGGGTCTTGCGGCGGAACGCGTCCAGCTGCTCCCGGAACGGCAGCATCACCTCGGTCGGCCTGTCACCGTGCGCGGCGATGATCGCCACGATCGCGTGGTGCTTGGCGAGCGCGGCACCGGCAGCACGGGAGAGGATCTCCTTCTCGCCGAGATCGTCCGTCGCACGGATGAGGCGGGTGAGCGTCTCGAAGTAGCCCAGCTGCAGATACGCGGCCTGCCCGAGGAACGTGTTCAGCTCGGGYGCCAGCTCGGCGAAGTCGACGCGGGTCGCGTCGCCCGCGTCGCCCCGGGAGCGGAGCACCAGGGTGCGTCGCGGTGCCTTGTCGCGCTGCCAGAACCACCTCACCACGCGCCCAGCCTAGTCGAGCCGCTCGCCCGCATCGGAGGCGGCGCGCACCCCGCGTGATCCGATCCCGGGGAGGACAGCCCGCTCCGGTAGGCTGGATCCCGCTCCGGCGACGGATCGGAGCCCCGCGCCTGTGCATACGGATTCGGCGTGGACCCCAACAACGAGGCGGCGCCCGCGATCGCAAGGCCCGCCGGACAGGCAATCAAAGACTGTGACTTCTTTCGCCGATCTCGGCATCGATCAGGACATCGTGGACGCCATCGCGGCCAAGGGCATCATCGACGCCTTCCCGATCCAGGAGCAGACCATCCCGCTCGGCCTCCCCGGCCAGGACATCATCGGCCAAGCCAAGACCGGCACCGGCAAGACCTTCGGCTTCGGCGTCCCTGTGGTGCAGCGCCTGGGGCTCGACCCCGAGCACGGTGTCAAGGCACTCATCGTCGTGCCCACCCGTGAGCTCGCGGTGCAGGTGTACGAGGACATGGATCTGCTGACCAGCAACCGCTCGACGAGCGTGGTCGCGATCTACGGCGGCAAGGCCTATGAGGGCCAGATCGATCAGCTCAAGGCAGGGGCGCAGATCGTCGTCGGCACCCCCGGCCGTCTCATCGACCTCGCGAACCAGCGCCTGCTCGACCTCTCGCACGCGACCGAGGTCGTGCTCGACGAGGCCGACAAGATGCTCGACCTCGGGTTCCTCGCCGACATCGAGAAGATCTTCTCCAAGGTCCCGGCGGTGCGTCACACGCAGCTCTTCTCCGCGACCATGCCCGGACCGATCGTGGCGCTGGCGCGCCGGTTCATGACGAACCCGATCCACATCCGCGCGAATGACCCCGACGAGGGGCTCACGCAGGCGAACATCAAGCACCTCGTCTACCGGGCGCACTCGCTCGACAAGGACGAGGTCATCGCCCGCATCCTCCAGGCCGAGGGGCGGGGCAAGACGGTGATCTTCACGCGCACCAAGCGCGCGGCGCAGCGGCTCGTCGACGAGCTGAGTGACCGCGGCTTCAACATCGGCGGCGTGCACGGCGACATGGGCCAGGATCAGCGCGAGCGTTCGATGGCCGCGTTCAAGGCCGGCAAGAGGGACGTGCTCGTCGCGACCGATGTCGCCGCCCGCGGCATCGACGTCGACGACGTCACCCACGTGATCAACCACACGATCCCGGACGAGGACAAGACGTACCTGCACCGCGCGGGCCGCACCGGCCGTGCGGGCAAGACCGGGATCGCGGTCACGTTCGTGGACTGGGAGGACCTGCATAAGTGGGCCCTGATCAACCGCGCGCTCGAGTTCGGACAGCCCGACCCCATCGAGACCTACTCGTCGAGCCCGCACCTCTTCGAAGACCTGAACATCCCCGCCGGCACCAAGGGCCGCCTCGTCACCGCGCCGGTGTCCGAGAAGCCTGCCCGCAAGCAGCGCGAGCCGCAGCGTGCCGCCGACGCGGCCGCCGAGGGCACGAGCGACGGCACCACGCGTCGTCGCCAGCGCCGCCGCCGTGCGGAGGACGAGGTCGGATCGACCTTCGCCGAGGGCGCGGAGGCTCCCGCCCCCAAGACCTCCGGATCCGGTGACGCCGATCGCGCCGCCGAGGGATCCGGAACCCACGACGGCCAGGGTGCGGAGCACCACGACGGCAAGCCGGCCGCGCAGCGCCGCCGCCGCCGTCGTCGTCGCCCCTCCGGCGGTGCCGCCGCCGGCAGCGCCCCGCAGCCCGGGGCCTGACCWCCCCCGCGCTCTGATCCGTTCAGAGCGGCACTTTCTGCGACGGGAGCAGAAGGTGGGGCGCGGGCGCGGGCGCCGCGCCGGCACGCCTCGACGCGTCAGTGGCGCGCGACCGGGTACACCGGGGCCGCGCCGAAACCGCTGTCGATGATGCGCTGCAGCATCGCCGGATCCGTGGTGTTCTCCCCCGGGACGTTCGGCTTGCCCGCACCGTGGTAGTCGCTGGATCCGGTCACGATGAGATCGTTCTCGGCCGCGATGCCGCGCAGCCAGGCGCGCCCTTCGGCCGTGTTCTCGCGGTGATCGATCTCGAGCCCTGCCAGGCCCGCGTCGATGAGGCGACGCAGCGTTGCATCCGTCATACGCTCGCGGCCAGCGGGGTGCGCGATCACCGGCACTCCCCCGGCCCCGACGACGAGTTCGATCGCCGTGAGCGGATCCGGCGCGTAGTGGGCCTCGTAATAGCCCTGGCGCGGGTGCAGGATCCCGTCGAACGCCTCTCCGCGGTCGCGCACGATCCCCCGCGCGACGAGCGCGTCCGCGATGTGCGGCCGACCCACGGTCGCACCGGGATCCGTCTGCTCCAGCACGTCCTCCCACCGCAGCGGATAGTCGCGCGCGATGCCGCGCACGATCCGCTCGGCCCTGCCGATGCGGTCCTCGCGGATCCGGGCGGTCTCAGCGGCGAGATCCGGATCCATCGGGTCGAACAGGTAGGCCAGGACGTGCACGCTCCGCCAGCCGTCTTTGGCGGACAGCTCCATGCCGGGGATGAACGTCATGCCGTGCGCGGTGGCAGCGGCCGCCGCATCGACCCATCCGACCGTCGTGTCGTGGTCGGTGAGCGCGATCGTGCGCAGGCCCTCCTGCGCAGCGCGCTCGACGAGGGTCGCGGGGGCCTCCGTGCCATCGGAGCGGTTCGAATGCAGATGCAGATCGATCGGCCCGTCGAAGAGGGCGGGGCGTGACGTCGGATCGGCATCGGTCATCCTCCGAGCGTAGCGATCCCGCGCGCCCGCGGGCCGTACCGTGCCGCCGCGCCCGTCCTGTGCGGATCCCGGGCTGGACACCAGAAGCCTCACAGATCCGCTCGCCTAGGCTCGGAGGCGATGTTTCGACTGATCGGGATCCTCCTCACCGTCCTCTTCGCGATCGCCACGGCGATCGTGACCTGGCCGCAGTTCTTCCACCTCGAGCAGACGTTCCCGATCACGCAGATCGTGGCTTCGCGCGCGGTGCTCGTGCTCGCGTTCGGCGCGATCCTGGTGCTGGCGCTGCTGCTCCTGATCGCCCGCCCGCTGCGCGGCTTCGCGGCGTCGATCGCGCTCGTGGCGCTGCTCGGCGGCGGCGCTTCGGCGGCCATCCTCGCGCTGCGCGGCGTCGACACCGCCGACGCGCTTCCGGAGAAGACCGCGACCAGCGTGCGCGTGCTCGCCTGGAACACGGCGGGCGAGGCGGTCTCCGCGGGTGAGATCGCGACCACGATCGTCACCCAGAAGGCCGACATCGTGGCGCTGCCGGAGACGACAGAGGCCGTGGGCGAGGAGATCGCGCTCACACTGCGCGAGGCCGGGCACCCGATGTGGGTGCATCACGTGCAGTACCGCCCCGAGGTCACCAAGGGACCGGATTCGTGGCAGACCACGGTGCTGATCTCGCCCGCCCTGGGCGACTATTCCGTCATCCCCTCCTCCGCGGACGGATCCAGCAACACGTCCTCGGTGCCGAGCGCCGTCGTGATGCCGGTCACAGGCGACGGGCCCACCGTCGTCGCGGTGCACACGGTCGCCCCGCGCCAGGAGGAGATGGCGGACTGGACGCAGGACCTGCGCTGGGTCGCCGACCAGTGCCCGGCCGGGAAGAACGTGATCCTCGCCGGCGACTTCAACGCGACCCTGGACCACATGGGCGGACTCGGCACGGATGGCGGGGATCTCGGCGCCTGCCGCGACGTGGCATCACGCTCCGGCTCCGGCGGCGTCGGCACCTGGCCGACATCGGTGCCAGTGCTCCTCGGCGCCCCCATCGACCACGTCATGGCGAGCGTGCACTGGCGGGCGACGGGATCCGCCGTCCTCCCGGCCGGGACGGGCGGCAGCGATCACCGCGCCCTGATCAGCCAGCTGGAGCCCGTGACGCCCTAGCGGAGCCTGCGTGCCGATCCGAGAAACCAGATCGAGCATGAGACCCACCTTCTGCGGGTAGGTCTCATGCTGGATCTGGTTTCTCGCAGCCGCGAAGCGTGCCGATCGACTCAGCGGCGAGCGCGCGCTCGGGCGATGAGCGCTGCGATCCCGCGCCATCCGACCAGGAACACGAGCAGGGTGATCGTGGCGACGATGATGAACGCCACCGCGGTCGTGCCGCCGGTCACGACGCGCAGGATCATCCCGAGCACGACGGTGATCACGACGAGCCCTGCGCCGGTGCGCAGCGGGGCGGCGGGCACCCGCCATGCCCGCAGGACCAGCCAGCCCGCCGCCAGGCCGACCAGGAACGGCCATGCCGTCTCCAGCACGCCCAGGGCGTCGAGCGTGTGCTCGTGGCTGGCCCGCCCGATCGCGGCGAAGACGATCACCAGCACGGCGTCGATCCCCAGCGCCCACGGCCAGGACAGAGCGGATCGGCGGACGGAGGCTGCTTCGGTCATCCCTCCACGGTAGCCCGGCGGGGCTATGCCTCCTGCGCCACACGACGTGCGCCCTGCGCCCTGCGCCACTCGCCGCTCTTACCCTGATATTCAGCTATCAGCAAGCATTGAAATGGCTGGGAGAGCCCACTAGAAACGAAGCAGGGCCATCCGCCCGCGCCGACCCCGTCGGCACCCACCCCCACGAGAGGACCCTCACTGATGAGGATGCCAACCCCCCATCGCTCGTTCCGCACCATCGCCTGCACCGTCGCGGCGCTGGGACTGGTCCTGGCGGGCTCCGTCAGCGCCACCGCGGCGATGAACGAGCCCTCGACCCCCGTCCCGATCACCCCGCCGGACGGCACCGTGATGAGCTACGTGGTCAACATCGGCCAGGCGAACCCCGGCCAGACACGCAAGGCGGAGAAGGCCGTGACCGAGGCCGGCGGCGTCGTCGTGCAGAGCTGGCCCGAGATCGGCGTCGTCATCGCGCAGTCCGACCGGGCGGCCTTCCGCGACACCGTGAAGGCCAAGGGCCGCAACGTCGTCGCGTCGGTCGGCGCGACCCGCACCGTCGAGGTCAAGGACAAGGTCACCGGCCCGCAGGCGCCGTGGGGACCCGGCGCCTCCGGCTGGAACCACGGCAAGAACAAGCCCGTCAACGGTGACGAGCCCACCGAGCCGGTGCCCGCGGCCGCTTCCGACTCGCTCGAAGCTCAGCAGTGGGACATGACGATGATCCAGGCGGATCAGGCGCACCAGGTCACCGACGGCAGCCGTAACGTGCTCGTCGGCGTGCTGGACTCCGGGATCGACCCGACGCACCCCGACCTGCAGGCCAACATCGACGTGGCGGACTCCGTCAACTGCACCACCGGCGGACGGCCCGACCAGGCCGCGGGCGGCTGGTACCCGACCACCTCCGACCACGGCACGCACGTCGCCGGCACGATCGCGGCGGCCCGCAACGATGCGGGCATCGTCGGCGTCGCCCCCAACGTGCGCCTGGCGTCGGTGAAGGTCGTCAACGACGACGGGTTCATCTACCCCGAGTACGCGGTCTGCGGCTTCATGTGGGCCGCGCAGCGCGGGATGGACGTGACCAACAACAGCTACTACATCGACCCGTTCGAGTTCTGGTGCGACGACCAGCCCGACCAGGCGGCGGTCCGCGAGGCCGTGGCCCGCGCCGTGAACTGGTCCAACTCCAAGGGCGTGGTGAGCGCTGCAGCGGCCGGCAACTCCGGTCTCGACCTGACGGTCAACACGCGCGATGAGGGCAGCCCGGACGACGCCGCGCAGCCGACCCCGCGCACGATCAACCAGGGCTGCAAGGACATCCCCGCCCAGGTCCCCGGCGTCGTGACGGTCTCCTCGCTCACGCAGACCGGTCAGCTGTCCTACTTCTCCAACCGCGGTCTCGGCGAGATCGACGTGGCGGCACCCGGATCCCGGATCCTCTCCACGATCCCCGGCGGGAAGTACGGCCTCAAGAGCGGCACCTCGATGGCGTCCCCGCACGTCGCCGGCGTGCTCGCGCTGATGAAGTCCGCACACCCCGACCTGACGCCCGCGCAGATGGTGCAGAAGCTCGAGGCCGACGCGACGCCGACCGCGTGCTCGGCTCCGCAGTACGACGAGGGCGCCGCGTGCGTGGGCACTCCCGAGCTGAACAGCTACTACGGTCACGGCATCGTGAACGCGCTCAAGGCCGTGCAGTGATCTGAACCGGATCGACAGGAGGGGCCCGGATCGCCGCTGACGGCGGTCCGGGCCCCTTCGTCGCCCGCAGCGCCTGCAGCCCGGATCCGTCTCGCGCCGGCCGGTGAGAGGATGGATCCATGACCTCCGAGCACGACACGATCGAGCAGCAGGGCGATGCCGCCACCGCGACGACCTCGACGACGACCACCAACCGCCGACAGCCCTTCCCCCAGGGCTTCCTCGACACCATCTCCGCAGGCTGGGCCGAGCGCCCCGAAGCCCTGCCGGATCCTCGCGCGCAGGCGCCGTACGCCGCGGTCCGGCGAGCGGCCGTGTCCGCGGCCTTCCCCGGCAAGCGCCTCGTGATCCCCGCCGGATCCCTCAAGCAGCGCAGCAACGACACGGACTACCCGTTCCGCGCGCACTCGGCGTTCGCGCACCTCACCGGGTGGGCCGCCGACGCGGAGCCCGACTCCCTGCTCGTCTTCGAGCCCACGGCAGACGGCCACGACGTGACGCTGTACTTCCGCGAGCGCGCGGACCGCACCACGAGCGAGTTCTACTCCGACGCCACGATCGGTGAATTCTGGATCGGGCCCCGTCCCGCACTCGCCGGCGTCGCCGCCGACCTGGGCGTGGCCACCGCGCACCTCGCGGACTTCGCGCCGGGCGATCACGACCTCGTGGTCGACGAGGACGGCGAGCTCACCCAGTTCGTCTCCGAGCTGCGCCTCGTCAAGGACGACTTCGAGGTCGCTGAGATGCGCCGCGCGGTGGAGATCACCGCGAACGGGTTCGACGACATCATCCGCGAGCTCCCGCGCGCGATCGCGCATCCCCGCGGCGAGCGCATCGTCGAGGGCGTCTTCCACCAGCGCGCCCGCAGCGACGGCAGCTGGGAGGGCTACGACACGATCGCCGCGTCCGGCCCGCACGCCTGCTACCTGCACTGGACCCGCAATGACGGCGCCGTGCTGCCGGGCGACCTGATTCTCGTCGACGCGGGGGCCGAGGCCGACAGCCTGTACACCGCCGACATCACCCGCACGCTGCCCGTGGGCGGCACGTTCAGCGACGTGCAGCGCCGGATCTACGACACCGTGGTCGAGGCCGCGGACGCCGCCTTCGCCGCCGCGAAGGTCGGCGTGCTGTTCCGCGAGGTGCACGCGGCAGCGATGGACGTGATCGCCCGCCGCACCGCCGAGTGGGGCCTGCTCCCGGTCACCGCGGAAGAGGCGCTCGACGCCGACAAGGGCGGCCAGCACCGCCGCTACATGGTGCACGGCACGAGCCACCACCTCGGCATCGACGTGCACGACTGCGCCCAGGCCCGCCGCGAGATGTACTACGACGGCCGGATCGAGCCCGGCATGGTGTTCACGATCGAGCCCGGTCTGTACTTCCAGATCGACGACCTGACCGTGCCAGAGGAGTACCGCGGCATCGGCGTGCGCATCGAGGACGACATCCTCATCACCGCCGACGGCCCCGTGAACCTCTCGGCCGCCATCCCCCGCACCTCCGCCGAGGTCGAGGCCTGGATCGCCCGCGTGCAGGGATCCGCGTCCTGACGGAGGGCATGCGCTGCGGTCCGGCGGGCGGCGGACGTCGAGACCCCCTCTGAGCGTCGAGGCCCCCTCGCAGTTGCGTAACTGCGAGGGGGCCTCGATCGTGCGAGGGGGCCTCGACGGATGAGCGGGCGGATCCGGCGTCAGCGCGCGACGCGCTCGCGGAGGGCTGCGGCCATCTGGCGCACGGCCTGCTCGATCACGGGACGGGGCGTCGCGAGGATGAAGCGCAAGTAGCCCTCCCCCGCGGCGCCGCAGGAGACTCCGTCCGTCATGGCGACGCCCGCGTGCTCGCGGAAGAACGCGGCGGGTGAGCCCTCGATGCCGAGACCGCGCGCGTCCAGCCACGCGATGTAGGTGCCCTCGGGAGCGCGGTAGCCCATGTCCGGGATGTGTTCCGCGAGGAGCTCGCCCAGGATCCGGCGGTTGCCGTCGAGGTAGTCGAGCGTCCCGTCGAGCCACTCCCGGCTGTCGTCGAAGGCCGCCGTGGTCGCGATGACGCCGAGGTTCGCCGTGCCGTGCTCGGCCCAGGCGACCTCCGGCCGCGCCCACGTCTCGGCATCCGCGTCGTTCGTGAGGATCACCTGCGCCGCCTTGAGGCCCGGCAGGTTGAACGCCTTCGAGGCGCTCGCCGCGGTGATCGTGTGTCCCGCAGCGACCGCGCTGATGCTCGCATAGGGCACGTGCCGATGCGGCGTGAAGACGAGCGGCGCGTGGATCTCGTCCGAGAACACCCGAGCGCCATGCCGTGCGACGACCTCCGCGACCGCTTCGAGCTCGGCCCGCTCGAACACGCGCCCCAGCGGGTTGTACGGGTTGCACAGGATCAGCAGTCCGCCGCCGTCCGCGAACGCGCGGTCGATACCGTCCAGGTCGTAGACGTGGCGCCCGTCCTCGAGCAGCATCGGCACCTCGATGATCTCGCGATCGTGCATCGCCGGAATCGTCAGGAACGGCATGTACGCAGGCGTGGGCAGCACGATCTTCGACCCGGGCGCGGTGAAGTAGTCGATCGTGGCGCGCAGCGCGGTCAGCACGTCCGGCACGGGGCGGATCCGCTCCGCCGGCACATCCCAGCCGTAGCGGTCTTTCTGCCATCGCGCGGTCGCCTCGGTCATGCGCGTCCGCACGGCCGCCGGCAGGTATCCGGTCAGGCCGTCGTCGATCGCCCCCTTCATGGCGGCGACGATCGCCGGGGCGGGCGGGAAGTCCATCTCGGCGACGAACGCGCCGATCGCCTCGGGGAACACCGACCACTTCAGGCTGCCGATCTCGCGCAGCCTGTCGATCCCGATCGCGTCCAGCTCCTCCGCCGTGCTCATGCGTCTCCCTCTGCGTCCTTGCCTGATGCGCCGGGCTCGGCCGCACCGATCACGAAACCCGACCGCGCGAACTCGGCGACGAGCGGTGCGAGCTCCGCCCCGATCTCGTCGGCCGGGCGCTTGCGGCCCTTCACCTCGAACGAGTGCCCGCCGCCGTCGATCCAGACGATCCGCGCGTCCTGACAGGACGCCACGGCCTCCTCGAGCTGCGACAGCGGCTGCACGAACGGGTCGTTCGTGCCCTCCACGAAGAGCTGCGGCTGCGCCACGGCCGGCAGGTGCTCGGTCCGGGGCTTCTCCGGCTTGCCGGGCTGATGCAGCGGATAGCCCAGGTAGACCAGCGCGTCCGCGTCGAGGCCGGCCTCCTCGGCGGCGGCCATCGACGCCATCCGTCCGCCATAGGACTTGCCGCACGCGACGAGGGATCCGGATACGCGCTCGCGCGCCGCCGTGATCACCGCACGCCAGGTGAGCATCGCGTGCGCGGCGGGACCCGGCATGCGTCGCCCCGCCTCGAGGTACGGGAAGGTGAACCGCAGGGTGTGCAGGCCCGCGGTCTGCAGGGCGGCGGAGAATCCGAGGAGGAACGGATGGTCCATGCCCGCCCCCGCGCCGTGGGCGATCACGACGATCGGCGCGTCGGCCCCGCCGTCGAGGTCACCGCTCGCGGGGCCGAACGCCGCCGACACCTCGACCGTTCCGGCAGGGAGCGGGACCGGGATCCGAAACCGCTCCCCGGGGAGCGCGGTCATCGCGAGGCGCCGTCGCCCACCGGGTTCTCGCCCTCGGCGGGGTTCTCGCCCTCAGCCGGATTCTCGCCCTCGACGGGGTTCTCGCCCTCAGCGAGGTTCGCGCCCTCAGCCGGGTTCTCGCCCTCGGCGGCCGGGTCTTCGACCGGCTGATCCTCGACCGGCACCGGGGCGACCGACGGGACAGGCGGGACGGGCGGCATCGGCGGGCGCTGCGGCACGATGCGCTCTCCGTAGCGCGGCGGCTCTTCGATCCGCTCGCCGTACTGGGGAGGCGCAGCCACGGTACCGGCGGCGGAACCGGCCGCGGGGCCGGCGACCGGGCCGGGCTGCGGAATGGGCGTCACGGCCCGACCGAGCAGCTGACGCGCCTTGCCGACGGAATCCGGCAGCACCGTGACTTCGTAGTGGTCTGCCTTGAGCTGCATGACGCTCGCGTAGTCGCGGCGACGGCGCACGATCGAGTACGTGATGAGGCTCAGGATCATGCCGATCGCGACACCGACGAAAAGGATCCCGACGAAGGCCTGCATCGGCACGGCGGGGTTGCCCAGCACGAAGATCGCCGAGAGGAAGAGTCCGATGAGCACGCCGTTGACCGCGCCGGAGCGGGCCGCGTTCGCATAGCCGAGGCGGCCGGTGACCCGCTCCACCGTCTGCACGCCGACGCCGACGATGGCGATCGCCCTCGCCGGGATCTCCCCCGCGATCAGCTGCGAGACGAGCTTCTGCGCGGCCTCGTACTCGGTCACAGTGGCGACCGTCTCGCCGATCTCGCCCGCGGGTCCTGACGTGTTGAGCATGCTCATCGGACCATTCTTCCATGCGGCCGCGTCATGGCTGCCGGATACCGTCACCGGCCCCGGTTCGCAGGGTTTCGGACAGTACGCTGGAACCCATGAGCACACAGCGGGTTTTCGTCGCGCGCCTGGCCGGGTGCGCTGTGTTCGACCCCGCCGGCGACCGGATCGGGAAAGTCCGGGACGTCGTCGTCGTGTACCGAAGTAGCGCGGCTCCTCGCGTGATCGGCCTGGTGTGCGAGATCCCCGGCCGCCGGCAGGTGTTCCTCTCGATCGGACGGGTCGGCTCGATCAGCACCGGACAGGTCATCACGTCCGGGTTGATGAACGTGCGCCGCTTCAAGCCGCGCAACGGCGAGGTGCGCATCATGGCAGAGCTCGTCGGCCGGCGTGTCGACTTCTCCGACGCCT
Organism: Microbacterium sp. 05N427; assembly: GCF_056397105.1. NCBI lineage: Bacteria > Bacillati > Actinomycetota > Actinomycetes > Micrococcales > Microbacteriaceae > Microbacterium > Microbacterium sp. 05N427. The sequence goes on along the minus strand of NZ_JBFTMT010000007.1, from coordinate 220,885 downwards.
CCGGCACGGCGGTGATCGAGGACGTCGCGATCGAGCCGAATCGACTCGGCGAGTGGTCCGTGAGCCAGCTTTTCCTGCGCAAGCCCAAGACCAGTGCCTCTCCGTTCGCGAAGGGACCGACCACGTTCGCCACCTGGAGCCAGGTGCACGAGCACAACCGTCCCGGTGAGGCGCAGTCGGCCGAGCAGCTCGTCGCCACCTACTCCGAGATGCACCCCGCCGACCTCGCGAACACCCTGCTCGACCTGCCCCAGCAGCGCCGTATCGAGGTCGCAGAGGAGCTTCCGGACGAGCGGCTCGCCGACGCCCTCGAGGAGATGCCTGAGGACGACCAGATGGACATCCTGGATCGCCTCGGCGACGAGCGCGCCGCGGACATCCTCGACCAGATGGAGCCGGACGACGCCGCCGACCTGCTCGCGCAGCTGCCGCAGGGCCGCCTGGAGCACCTCCTCGAGCTCATGGAGCCGGAGGAGGCGGAGGACGTGCGCATGCTGCTGCGCTACAGCCCCGACACCGCGGGCGGCCTGATGACCCCAGAGCCGATCATCCTCTCCGCCGACGCCACGGTCGCCGAGGCGCTGGCCCTGATCCGCCGGCACGAGCTGCACCCCGCGCTGGCCGCCGCCGTGTTCATCACGCTGCCGCCGTTCGAGACGCCCACGGGACGGCTGCTCGGCGTCGTGCACTTCCAGCGCATGCTGCGCTATCCCCCGCACGAACGGCTGGGCGCCATCGTCGACGACACGCTCGAACCCGTGCCCGCGACGGCGTCCGCGGCCGAGGTGGCGCGCATGCTCGCCAGCTACGACCTCGTCTCGCTCCCCGTCGTGGATCAGGCGCACCGGCTCGTCGGCGCGATCAGCGTCGACGACGTGCTCGACTACCTGCTCCCCGACGACTGGCGCTCGCACGACGCCGATGACCACAGCGGATCCGCACGGCCCGTCAAGGCGCCGGGAGCGGCGGGATGATGGCCAAGTCGGGCCGTCGCGGGCTGGACCTGCCCCGCGGCCGCTCCGGCATGCTCGGCCGCGGCTCGTCCTCGACGCCGTCGAGCGACACCTTCGGCCGCTTCTCCGAGGCGTTCGCACGGGCGATGGGAACCTCCGGCTTCCTCATCGGGATGTCGGTGTTCGTCATCGTCTGGCTGTGGTGGAACATCGCGATGCCCAAGGAGTGGCAGTTCGACCCCGCCGCGACGAACTTCACCCTGCTCACGCTCATCCTCTCGCTGCAGGCCTCGTACGCAGCTCCCCTGATCCTGCTCGCGCAGAACCGGCAGGACGACCGCGACCGCGTGCAGATCGAGCAGGATCGGCAGCGCGCCGAACGCAACCTCGCCGACACCGAGTACCTGGCCCGGGAGATCGTCGCGCTGCGGATGGCGCTCGAGGAGCGCTCGTCCCAGGGCGTCACCCGGGAAGTGCTGCGTGCAGAGCTCAGGGCGATGCTGGCCGAGCTGCGCGACGAGGATCCGGCGGAGCAGACTCCGTGACCGGCGAACTCGCCGACGCGGTCCGTCGCGCGGTCGGCGCCGTCACCGACCCCGAGCTGCGCCGTCCGCTCGCCGACCTCGACATGCTCCGCGACATCACGGTGGACGGCGCGGTCGCGCACGTCGGGATCGCGCTCACCATCGTCGGCTGCCCCGCGGCCACGCGGATCGAGTCCGACGTGCACGCGGCCGCGGCCGCCGTCCCCGGGATCGAGGCCGTCGAGGTCGCGGTGGGCGTGATGACCCCGGAGGAGCGCCGCGCGCTCACCGAGCGCCTGCGCGACGGCAGGGCTCCCCGGCAGATGCCGTTCGGCCCGGACTCGCTCACGCGCGTGATCGCCGTCACGAGCGGCAAGGGCGGGGTCGGCAAGTCCTCCCTCACCGCCAACCTCGCGGTTGCGCTGGCCGCCCGCGGTCGTCGGGTCGGCCTGATGGACGCCGACGTGCACGGCTTCTCGATCCCCGGCCTGCTCGGAATCGCCCCCGGCACGCAGCCCACCCGGATCGACGACCTCATGCTGCCCCCGGTCGCGCACGAGGTGAAGACCATCTCGATCGGGATGTTCCTGCGCGAGGGCGAATCCGTGGTCGCGTGGCGCGGGCCCATGCTGCACCGCACCGTGCAGCAGTTCCTCACCGACGTGTTCTTCGGCGACCTGGACGTGCTCCTGATCGACATGCCGCCGGGCACCGGCGACATCGCGATCACGCTCGGCCAACTCCTGCCGCACGCCGAGGTCCTCGTCGTGACCACGCCTCAGGAGGCCGCATCCGATGTGGCGATCCGGAGTGCGCTCGTGGCACGGCAGACCGGCCAGCGCGTGATCGGGGTCGTGGAGAACATGGCCGCCCTGACCCTGGCGGACGGTACCGTGCTGGATCTGTTCGGCTCCGGCGGAGGGCAGGCCGTGGCGGACGCGCTCTCGCGGGACGGGGATCCCGTCCCGCTGCTCGCGTCCGTGCCGCTGAGTCCTGCGCTGCGCACCGGCGGCGATGCCGGAATGCCGGTCGTGCTCGGGGATCCGCAGGATCCCGCGGCGCGCGCGATCCTCGCGGTCGCGGACGCGATAGATCAGGCGGGCCGCGGCCTCGCGGGGCGCCGCCTACCGGTCACACCGGGCTGAGCGGGCTCAGGTGGCTTCGCTGTCGTAGGGGGGAAGCTCCTCGGCGGAGAACACCCTCGGCCCCCTCGTCGCGGGCACGGTCTCGCCTGAGGCCGAGGCCGCGTTCATCGCGGTCGCGGTGGCCAGCAGTGCGGCGGCTGAGCCCGCGGCGGCGGGCGTCGGTGCGGCCTCGATCGCCGGAGCCGGAGCCGCAGGGGTCGGCGTGGCAGGGGTCGGCGTGGCGGGGGTGTCGTCCAGCAGCGCATCGCGGATGATGCGACGCGGGTCGTACTGCCGCGGGTCGAGCTTGCGCCAGTCGAGCTCGTCGATCTCCGGCCCGACCTCCTCGCGCATGCGATCCTTGGCGCCGCGCAGGTAATCGCCGGCCTTCTTGACCATGTGCGCGAACGACTCCGCGTACCTCGGAAGGCGCTCGGGGCCCACGAGAAGGGCAGCGATCACGCCGATCACGAGCAGCTTCTCGATGGTGATGCCGAAGAACATGTCACAAGGGTACCGCCGCGCCTCGCCCGCGCGGACACGGAGGACGCATACTCTGGGGAACATGCGGAGCACTGAGCGACCGCCAGGGAGTCGAAGTGAGCGAGCAGGACGCCAACGCACGGTACGTGCGCGAAGCCATCATCGAACCGGATGAGATCGCACGGGCGCGCGCGCACGCGGTCGAGCTCGGCGCGCAGCCCATCAGCGCCGCCGTCGGAGCCCAGATCGCCGTGCTCGCCGCGGCCACCGGTGCGCGCTCGATCGTCGAGATCGGCACGGGTGCCGGCGTCTCCGGCCTGTGGCTGCTGCGCGGAGCCCCGAAGGCCGTGCTGACCTCGATCGATAACGAGCCGGAGCATCTCGCCGCCGCCCGCAGCGCCTTCCAGGACGCGCGGATCGCGCCGACGCGCGCGCGGTTCATCGCCGGCAGGGCCGCCGACGTGCTGCCCCGCATGAACGAGGCCGCCTACGACATCGTGCTGGTCGACGCGGATCCGGAGAACGTGATCGAGTACGTCGAGCACGGCCTGCGACTCGTGCGCGCCGGAGGGACCGTCCTCGTGCCGCGCGTGCTCGCCGGCGGCAGGGTCGCGGATCCGGTGCAGCGCGACGAGGTGACGGTCGCCTACCGTTCTCTCATCCAGGAGACCCAGCAGTCCCCCGCCGTCCTCGCCGCGCTGAGCACGGTCGGAGAGGGCCTGCTGCAGCTGACCGGCATCGCGGAATGACGAAAGGCCCGCAGGAAGCGGGCCTTTCGAAGATCTGAGAAGATCTGAGAAGATCTGGATCTGTACAATCGTGCGGATCGTTCAGGCGGGTGCCACGACGCTGCTCAGCACGTCGTGAAGTTCCTTCGCCTCTGCGTCGTTGACGGAGACGACCAGGCGCCCGCCGCCTTCGAGCGGGACGCGCACGATGATCAGCCGGCCCTCCTTCACGGCCTCCATGGGTCCGTCGCCAGTCCTCGGCTTCATCGCTGCCATCGCGGTGCTCCCTTTCCTCGGTGGTCTACAACTCCCATGTTAGTGGGTGCTGGGACACCGCTTACCGCGGCACGGCCGGGACGGCTCGTGTTCTACGCGGTTCAGGGCACGCGCCAGAAGGTGTTCGCGTAGCCGTACACGTTCGCGATCCACAGCGCCTGCACGCCGATGCACGCCACCAGCACCCCGATGCGCAGCCACCAGGAGCGGCGCCACCCGACCGCGCCCCAGAGCGGCGCGAGCGGGAACATGAGCCGCAGCGTGCTGGACTGCGGGAAGAACACGGCCAGCAGGTACAGCGCGTAGCTCGCCGCGAAGAGACGGATCTCCGGACCGAGTCGCCGCACGCCGGGACCGAAGATCAGCGCCGCGGCGAACAGCAGGACGAGCAGGGCCAGGATCACGAGCCCGAGCCATCCGGGCAGACCCAGCAGCTGCGCCCAATAGGGCACCGCACTCAGCCACCCCTCGAACGGCGAGAACACGGCCTGCCCGTCTTGCGGCATCCAGAATCCGCGCCAGCTCAACTCGGTCTCGAGGTAGGCGTTCGGCACGCCCGTCACGATGCCCGCGATCACCTGCCACGCGAAGCCCACCACGACGCCGAGCGCTCCGAGAGCGAGGTAGTGCGCGATCTCACGGCCGGTGAGCGGATCCGCCCTCCGCCGCACCCAGCGCACCACGAGCATGAGGCCGAGCATGAGTGCGAACGCCAGCACGCCGGGCCGGGTGAAGCCCATCAGCACGATCAGCGGATACAGCCGCACATAGCGGCGACGGATCAGGCCGTCCAGGGCGAGCAGCAGGAACAGCATGTTCAGGACCTCGGCGTAGCCCACCTGGAAGAGGGCGCCCAGGGGGCCGGAGGCGAAGAAGACGACCGTCCACACGGCCGCCATCCGCCCGATCCGGCCGCGCATCATCCGGAACAGCACGAGGCAGCAGAGATAGCCCGCCACCAGGGAGACGAGAGCGGCGCCCACGCCCCAGCCGCCGTTGCCGAACGGGAGAGCGAAGACCTGCGAGACCCACGGATACACGGGCAGGAAGGCCCACGAGTTCTGGGTGATGTGCCCATCCGGGCCGAGAGGGAGGTCAGCCGGGTACCCGTACACGACGATGTACCAATACCACTGCGCGTCCCACCCGGTCACGAACGAGGCCATCGACGCCCCGTGCCCGAACCGCGAGCCCGGCGCGCCGGACAGCTCCGTCGCCCAGAACATCAGGCCCGTGGTGATCAGGCGGGCGCCGAGGTAGATCGCGAGTATCCCCGCCCAGGCGGGCGTGCGCGCGTAGAACCGGGCGGCCCATCGCGGCGCTGCGGCCGCATTGCGTCGGCGAGGCGCCGCCGTTGCCGCGAGCTCAGACACCGCTGAGCCAGGAACGCAGGCCCCGTTCGGTGGCCGTGATCTGCCAGAGCGGCACCCGCTCCTCGTCGTGGTGCGCGAGGTGCGGATCGCCTGGTCCGTAATTGACCGCGGGAATGCCCAACGCGGAGAACCGCGCCACGTCGGTCCACCCGTACTTCGGCTTCGGCGTCGCGCCGACGGCGGCGACGAATTCCCGTGCGATCGGGGCGTCGAGACCCGGGCGAGCGCCCTCGGCGACGTCCGTGATCTCGACCGCGAACCCGGCGAACACGTTGCGCACATGCGCCTCGGCGTCGGCCGCGGACTTGTTCGGGGCGAAGCGGTAGTTCACCTCGACCTCGCAGGCGTCGGGGATCACGTTGCCGGCGATGCCGCCGCTGATCCGCACGGCATTCAGCCCCTCGCGGTACTCCAGGCCGTCGACGGCGACCTCGCGCGGACGGTACTCGGCGAGACGCGCCAGGATCGGCGCCRCACGGTGGATCGCGTTCTCGCCGATCCAGGCGCGCGCCGAGTGCGCGCGCACGCCGGTCGTGCGCACGACCGCGCGGAGGGTGCCGTTGCAGCCGCCCTCGACCTCGCCGTTCGAGGGCTCGCCGAGGATCGCGAAGTCGGCCTCGAACAGATCCGGCCGGTGATCGGCGAGCAGCTTGAGGCCGTTTCGTGCGGCCTCGACCTCCTCGTTGTCGTACCACATCCAGGTGATGTCGACCACGGGCTCGGTGAGCTCGGCGGCCAGCTTGAGCTGCACCGCGACGCCGGCCTTCATGTCGACCGTGCCGCGCCCCCAGATCAGCGCCTCGCCGTCGATCTCCACGTCGCGCGTGGGCACGTTGTCGTTGATGGGCACCGTGTCGATGTGGCCGGCGATCGCGACCCGCTGCGCGCGGCCCAGGTTCGTCCGGGCGACGATCGTGTTGCCGTCACGGAGCACTTCGAGATGGCCGAGCGCGCGCACGGCCTCCTCGATCAGGTCGGCGAGGGGCTTCTCCTCCCCCGAGACGCTGGGGATGTCGCAGATCGCGCGGGTGATGTCCGCCGCGGAGGCGGTGAGATCGAGCGGCATGGTCCCCACCCTAGCGCCGCGTCATGAAGGGGAAGCTGGGGGCGGGGTTCGGTAGCGTGGAGGCATGACCGACGCGCGCAGGATCCACGGCTCCGGACTGACCACCATCGCCGGCGACGGCACTGTCCTGGACGCCTGGTTCGCCGAGATCGGCGCGGTCGCGCCGTCTGCGGGAGACCTCGCCGCCTCCGCCATGACCTTCGAGGCCCTCGCCGGTCCGGATGAGCGCCGCAACGTCACCGTCGAAGCGGTGCAGCTGTCGATCGACCTGGACGCCGCTCCGGCCTCCACCGCCGACGCCTACCTGCGCCTGCACGCGCTCTCACACCTCCTGGTGCGCCCCAACGAGCTGAACCTCGACGGCATCTTCGCGCACCTGCCGAACATCGCCTGGACCAGCGCCGGCCCGATGCTCCCCGCCGACGCCACGCGGCTGCGCCCGCTGCTGCAGCGCGCGGGGATCCAGATCTCCGGCGTGGACAAGTTCCCGCGGCTCACCGACTACGTGCTGCCGGAGGGGGTGCGCATCGCCGACGCCTCCCGGGTGCGCCTGGGCGCCCACCTGGCCCCTGGCACCACCGTCATGCACGAGGGCTTCGTGAACTTCAACGCGGGAACGCTCGGAGCCTCCATGGTCGAGGGCCGGATCTCGCAGGGCGTCGTCGTCGGCGATGGATCCGACATCGGCGGAGGCTCCTCGATCATGGGCACGCTCTCCGGCGGCGGCACGCATCGCGTCTCGATCGGTGCACGCACCCTGCTCGGCGCGAACGCCGGCATCGGCATCTCCCTCGGCGACGACTGCATCGTCGAGGCGGGGCTCTACGTCACGGCCGGCACCAAGATCGTGCTCGCCGACGGCGCACCGCTGGCCGACGGCGGCCGCCCCGTGGTCAAGGGCGCTGAGCTGAGCGGCGAGAACGGGATCCTGTTCCGCCGCAACTCGCTCTCCGGCGCCGTCGAGGCCGTGCGCCGCGCCGGTGTGGGCGTCACGCTCAACGAGGCGCTGCACGCCTAGGAGCGCAGCGACCCGATCGCGAGGCCGAGCACGCGGCGGCGCTGCTCCTCGTCGTCGTAGGCGACCGCGCTCACACCGGCGATGAGCTTGACGACGTCGGCGATCGCGACGTCCCCTTTGACCGCACCGTCCGCCTGCGCGCGCCGCAGCAGCGGCTCCCCCGCACCCAGCATCACGCCGCGGCATTCCGCGAACACCGACGACTCCCGATTCAGGCCGTCCAGCAGCACATGCTTGGTGCCCACGTACTCGATGAACCGGCCCAGCCAGGCCTCGAGCGCCGGCCACGGCGGCAGGTCGGCCACCTCGTCGGCGGCGTCCGCGAGCGCGGCGACCTCGCGGAGGTAGAGCGTCTCGATCAGGTCGTCCCTGGTCGGGAAGTTGCGGTACAGCGTGCCGATGCCCACACCGGCCCGGCGGGCGATGTCCTCGAGCGAGGCGCCGGACCCGTCCTCGGCGAACGCCTCGCGCCCTGCCGCGACGAGGGCGTCGAAGTTCCGCGCCGCGTCGGCGCGGCGCGGTCGCCGCTCCTCCAGCGTGGTCGTCGCCCGGTTCTGGCCGCCCATCGTGCCGTCCCTTCCAAAAAGTCTCGGAAAACCTCTTGCAAACCGGAGGGACCCTCCGGTAATCTCAATCCGGAGGCATCCTCCGTTCGGAGGTCTCCCTCCACTTTACCCCTCTTCTCCAGGCTCCGGAAGGGAACTCATGTCCCGCTCATCCACTTCGATCCTGGTCGCGATCGCCGTGGCGGTCTCCTCCATCGCACTTCTTCAGAACCTCGTCATCCCGCTCGTACCCCTGATCCAGGCAGAGTTCGGCGTTACCGCGGACGCGGCAAGCTGGACCATGACCGCGTGGCTGATCGCCGCCGCGGTCGCGACGCCCACGCTCGGACGCGTCGGCGACCTGCGTGGCCGGCGCACGACCTTCCTCATCACCCTGGGCGTCACCGCGGCCGGCGATGTGCTGGCGGCGGTCGCCCCGACACTCGAGGTGCTCATCGTCGCCCGCGTGCTGCAGGGCGTCGGCGGGGCGCTGTTCCCCCTCGCTTACGGCCTGCTGCGCGACGCCCTGCCGCGCGAGCGGGTGACCGGGGCGATCGGCGTGGTGAGCGCCGTGATCGGCATCGGCGGGGCCGCGGGCACGGTGCTCGCCGGCCCGCTGGCCGACCTCGTCGGCTGGCGCGGCACGTTCGCGGTGCCGTTCCTGGTGGCGGCGCTCGGCGCCTTCCTCACCCTCGCCACGGTCCGCGACAGCGGCGTCCGCGCACGGGGCCGGGTCAACACGCTCTCCTCCGTACTGCTCTCCGCCTGGCTCGTGGCGCTGCTCGTCCCGCTGAGCACCGCCTCACGCTGGGGCTGGACGTCACCGGCCGTGCTCGCGTTGTTCGGCCTCGCCGCTCTCGCGTTCGCCGCCTGGATCGTGTCCGAGCTCCGCGCGAAGGAGCCGCTCGTGGATCTGCGCCTGCTGGCCTCGCCCGCGATCTGGCCGGTGAACGCCGCATCGCTCCTGATCGGGGCCGGCGTCTTCGCGTTCTGGGGCTACCTGCCGCAGTTCCTGGAGCTGTCCACGTCCTCCGGCGGTGCGGGCCTCTCGGTGCGCGACGCCGGGCTGATGCTCGTCCCGATGCTCATCGGAATGAGCGGCGTCGGCTTCGCCACCGGTGCGCTGAACCGCATCCTGTCGCTGCGCACCCTGCTGGTGATCGGCTCGATGCTCATGGGCCTCTCCGGCGCATCCGCCGCTCTCGCGCACTCGGCGCCGTGGCAGCTGGCCCTGGCCGGCGCCGGCTTCGGCATCGGATGCGGACTGGCCTATGCGGCCTCCGCGGGAATCGTCGTGCAGAGCGTGCCGGCGGCGGTCACCGGCGTCGCGACCGGTGTGAACGCGAACCTCCGCACGATCGGATCCGCGATCGGCTCGGCCGCGACCGGCGCCATCGTGTTCGGCGCGGCTCCGCACGGCACCGGCTCCGGCTTCGCCACCGCCTGGGGACTCGTCGCCGTCGCCACGCTCCTCGCGGGCGCGATCGTCTGGGTGGTGCGCACCCGCCCCGCGGTCACCACCTCGGCGACCCCGCTCCCGGAGCTCGTCGACGCGTGAACCGAAGATCGGGGAATCCAGGGTAGGATGGGCGGGATGTCGGATCTTCCGGCATCTCGTCGCCATCCCGGATCCCCTGGATTCGATCCCTGGAAGCGGAGCCCTGCTCCCCCTCGCGATCCGGTTCTCGAGCGGCGACCTCTCGCGTCGAACAGACGCCCGTATGCGGCCGGACGATCCGGTCCAGGAGATATCCATGCCTACCTTCCTCGATCTCGGCGTGCCCGCCGAACTCGCCGCCGCGCTCGAAGCCGACGGCAAGACCGAAGCGTTCCCGATCCAGCAGGGCACCCTGCCCGACTCCCTCGCCGGCCGCGACCTGCTGGGCCGTGGCCGCACCGGCAGCGGCAAGACCCTCGCCTTCGCGATCCCGCTCGTGGCGCGCCTGACGGGCGCCAAGGCCCGGCCGCAGCACCCGCGCGGTCTCGTGCTGGCGCCGACCCGCGAGCTCGCCTCGCAGATCGCCGCGGTCATCGCGCCGCTCGCCAAGGCCGCGAACCTGCGCGTGACCACCGTCTTCGGCGGGGTGAGCCAGCGCCCCCAGGAGGAGGCGCTGCGCCGCGGCGTCGACATCGTGGTGGCCTGCCCCGGCCGCCTCGAAGATCTCATGAAGCAGGGTCTCGTGCGCCTCGACGAGGTGCGGGTCACCGTGCTCGACGAGGCCGACCACATGGCCGACCTCGGCTTCCTCCCCGGCGTGACCCGCATCATGAACGCGACGCCGAAGGACGGCCAGCGTCTGCTCTTCAGCGCCACCCTCGACAACGGCATCGACGTGCTCGCGCGCCGCTTCCTCCCCCGCCCCGCCAAGCACGAGGTGGACGAGTCCAGCGTGCCCGTGGGCGAGATGACCCACCGCGTGCTCGAGGTCTCCGACGCCGAGGCGAAGAAGGATCTCGTGCAGACCCTCGCGTCCGGCAGCGGACGACGCATCCTGTTCACCCGCACCAAGCACCAGGCCAAGAAGCTGGCCAAGGTGCTGACGACCGCGGGCATCCCGTCGGTCGACCTGCACGGCAACCTCTCCCAGGGGGCGCGCGAGCGCAACCTCGCCGCTTTCTCCGCCGACCCGGCGGACGGCGGAGTGCGCGTGCTCGTCGCCACCGACGTGGCCGCCCGTGGCGTGCACGTGGACGATGTCGACCTCGTCGTGCACGTGGATCCGCCCGCCGAGCACAAGGCGTACCTGCACCGCTCCGGACGCACGGCCCGTGCAGGCGCCGCCGGCACGGTCGTCACCGTCCTGACGCCCGAGCAGCGCCGCGATGTGAAGGACCTCCTGCGCAAGGCGAAGATCACCGCCGACATCGAGCAGGTCTCTGCCACCTCCCCCGCCGTCGGGGCCCTGGTCGGAGAGACCGCGGCCTACGTCAAGCCCGCCCCGGTGCAGCAGCCGCAGCGCCAGGCGCCCAAGAAGCCGGCTGCGCCGGGGCAGGCGCGTCACGGCCAGGGGCGCCAGGGCCAGGGCCGGCAGGGCCAGCAGCACCAGGGCCAGGCCCGTGCGGCGCAGCATCCGGCCACGGCCGGTGAGGCGCCCGCCCGTCGTCGCCGGCGTCGGTCGTCGCGCCCTCAGGGCACTCCGACCGGGCGCTGACGCCGCCGTACGCCCAGACACCGCACGCACAGAAGAGGGGGATCCGATCCGGATCCCCCTCTTCGCGTCTCTGCGGTGCGGCGCTCAGCCGCGACGGAACTCGCGCTCCGGAGCCCCCGTGTACAACTGCTGCGGACGGCCGATCTTGGTCTGCGGGTCGAGGTTCAGCTCGCGCCACTGCGCCAGCCAGCCCGGCAGGCGGCCGATCGCGAACAGCACCGTGAACATCCGGGTCGGGAAGCCCATGGCCTTGTAGATGACGCCGGTGTAGAAGTCGACGTTCGGGTAGAGGCGACGCTCCTGAAAGTAGTCGTCCGCGAGGGCGAGCTCCTCGAGCTCCTTCGCAAGATCGAGAAGAGGATCCGTCACGCCGAGCTCGGAGAGCACCTCGTCGGCGGCCGCCTTGACGAGCTTCGCACGCGGGTCGTAGTTCTTGTAGACGCGGTGTCCGAAGCCCATGAGCTTCACGCCGTCTTCCTTGTTCTTCACCCGCTCCACGAAGCGCTGCACGCTCTGACCCGAGTCGCGGATCTGGCCGAGCATCGTCAGCACGGCCTCGTTCGCGCCGCCGTGCAGGGGCCCGGAGAGCGCCTGGATGCCGGCGGAGATCGAGGCGAACTGGTTCGCCCCGGTGGATCCCACCAGGCGCACCGTGGAGGTGGAGGCGTTCTGCTCGTGGTCCTCGTGCAGGATCAGCAGCAGCTCGAGGGCCTTCGACATGACCGGGTTGATCTCGTAGGGCTCGCTGTGCACGCCGAAGTTGAGCTTGAGGAAGTTGTCCACGAAGCTCAGCGAGTTGTCCGGGTAGAGGAACGCCTGGCCGACGCTCTTCTTGTGCGCGTAGGCCGCGATCACGGGGAGCTTGGCGAGCATGCGCACCATGTTCAGCTCGACGTGCTCCGGGTTGTTCACATCCGTCTCGCCCTCGTAGTAGGTCGAGAGAGCCGCGACCGCGCTCGACAGCACCGACATGGGGTGCGCCGTGTGCGGCAGTGCGGAGAAGAAGTGCTTGAGATCCTCGTGCAGCAGCGTGTGCCGACGGATCTTCTCGTCGAACTCCGCCAGCTCCGCGGCGCTCGGCAGCTCACCGTAGATGAGAAGCCAGGCGACCTCGAGGTAGGAGCAGGAGTTGGCGATCTGCTCGATCGGGTAGCCGCGGTAGCGCAGGATCCCCTTGTCGCCGTCGATGAACGTGATCTCCGATTTGGTGGAGGCCGTGTTCACGAAGCCGTAGTCGAGACCGGTGTGGCCGGTCTGCCTGGTCAGGGTGGAGAAGTCGATGCTGGCGTGGCCGTCTGTGCCGTGCAGGATCGGGAACTCCGCGGTCTTGTCGCCTAATGTCAGCGTCGCCTTCGTAGGCCGCTCGCCCGCTGCGCTCACGCAGACCTCCTCATGCGTCCGTCTCGTGTGGGGGATGCGCGATCCGTGCCGGTGGGCCCGTGATCGCGTCGCTCATACAGCCTAGTCCGCGCACAGACCTACTGTGAAAACGACCAAGAGTGACGGTCGAGGCCCTGTGGAAAGCTACGAAACCATTCCGCGCAAGCGCACCGCGGCCGCTTCGATCCGCTCGAGCGGCGCCGTCAGCGAGAGGCGCACGTGCTGCGGAGAATGCTCGCCGTAGAACGGCCCCGGTCCGGCCAGGATCCCGAGGTCCGCGAGCGCACCCATGGACTCCCAGGCGTCACGGCCCTGGGTGACCCACAGGTAGAGGCCCGCTTCGGAGCCGTCGATCCGGAAGCCCGCATCGAGGAGCGCGGGCCGCAGCACGTCGCGGCGCTGCCGGTAGCGCTCCTTCTGCACCGCCACGTGCTCGTCGTCGCGCAGAGCGACGGCCATGGCGTGCTGCACGGGCGCGGGCGGCATGAGGCCGAGGTGCTTGCGGGCGGTGAGGATCTCCCCCACCACGCGGGCGCAGCCGGCGACGAACGCGGCACGGTAGCCGGCGAGGTTGGACTGCTTGCTGAGCGAGTAGACGCTCAGCAGACCCGCCCTGGTTCCTCCCGTGACGCGCGGGTCCAGCACCGAGGGCACGGGCTCGCTCGCCCACGGGCCGTCCCAGCCGAGTTCGGCGTAGCACTCGTCGCTCGCGAGGATCGCACCCAGCTCGCGCGCCCGGCTCACGGCCGCGGCGAGCTCGCCGACGCTCCAGGTGCGCCCGTCCGGGTTGCCGGGGGTATTGATCCAGATGAGCTTGGCGCCCTCGGGCCAGAGCGCGGGATCGTCCTCGCTCACGACCGTCGCGCCGACGACCTGCGCGCCGACCGCGTAGGTCGGGTAGGCGACGCGCGGCTGCACCACGATGTCGCCGGCGCCGAGTCCGAGCAGGGTCGGCAGCAGCGCCACGAGCTCCTTGGAGCCGATCGTGGGCATCACGTTGTCCACGCGCAGGTCGGGCACGCCGCGGCGCCGTGCGTACCAGTCCACGATGGCCTCGCGCACGGCAGGGGTGCCGACCGTCTGCGGGTACGAATGCGCGTCGGTCGCCTCGGTGAGGGCGTGCCGGATGATCTCGGGCGTGGGATCCACCGGGGAGCCGATCGCGAGATCGACGATGCCGTCGGGGTGCGCAGCCGCACGCTCACGGAACGGGGTGACCGCGTCCCAGGGGTAGTCGGCGAGATCGCGGACGGACATGGCGGCGGCCGCTACTCGCCCTGCGGCGGGAGCACGGCGATGACCGGGTGGTCGTGGTGGATCACGCCGACCTTCGCAGCCCCACCCGGGGACCCGATCTCGTCGAAGAACTCGACGTTCGCCTTGTAGTAGTCCGCCCACTCCTCGGGGAGGTCGTCCTCGTAGTAGATCGCCTCCACGGGGCAGACGGGCTCGCACGCGCCGCAGTCGACGCACTCGTCGGGGTGGATGTACAACGATCGCTCACCCTCGTAGATGCAGTCCACGGGGCACTCGTCGACGCAGGCACGATCCTTCACGTCGACGCAGGGAAGAGCGATCACATAGGTCACGGATCCAGTCTACGACCCGTTGGCGGACCCTTCTCCCGCCACCCGGGCCAGGGCCGCCTGCTCCTGCTGGAGACGGCGGATCCGCGAGAAGTCCGGCCAGGCGGCGACCAGGAGCACCATCACGGCGACCGTCCAGGTCCAGGTCACGCCCAGCAGATCGTTCGGGACGATGACCGAGCCGCCGGGTCCGCGACCCGAGATCACGACCATGCCCAAGAGCATTCCGAGACCCGTCGCGAGCGCACCCCAGCGGTCGTGCAGCAGCAGCCGCACGGCGAGGAGCATCCCGCCGCACGCGACCGCACCGAGCACAAGGCCCACCCAGGGCAGCCCCCAGACGGAGGTCGCGTGCGTGACCGTCGCCGCGAGACCGAACACCGCCCCCACCACGAACAGGGCCACCCATGACAGCGCTCTGCCGAGCCACGATCCACGCACGGTCCGAGCTTACGCGGCCCAGCCTAGGAGCCGCAGGAGAGCCGCGACGACCGCGGCGGCGATCACCACGACAAGGAACGACTGGCGCAGCAGCAGAAGCCCTGCCGCCACGAGCAGCGCGGGCACCCTGGCGTCCACGACGATGTGCGGGCCGGCGGCGAGCGTCTGCACCGCCACGAGGGCGGCGAGTAGAGCGACGGTCAGCAGATCGGTGATCCGCGCGGGTCGCGGCGCCTCGAGCACCGACGCCGGCACGAGATAGCCCGCACCCTTGAGGGCCAGGCAGCCGATGGCCGCCAGCAGCACGGCGTTCCACAGGGTCATCCCGCCTCCTCCCCCTGCGTCCGGGCGGCGCTCTTCGGCGCGAACCAGTTGAACCAGCCGACGACGACGGCGACGAACGCCGCGACGAGCACCGGAAGACCGGGGATCAGCACGGGCGTGAGCACCGTGGCGACGGCGGCCGCCGCGATCCCGACCGCGATCGCCTGGCGACGGCGCAGGCGCGGCCACAGCAGCGCGAGGAATGCGGCTGCGGCGGCCGCGTCCAGTCCGTAGGTCTTCGGATCCCCCAGCACGTCGCCCAGCAGCGCGCCGAGCAGCGTCGTCAGATTCCAGCCGAGATAGATCCCGACGCCCGTGATCCAGAATCCGACGCGGCGCGCCCGTGGCGAGCGCTGTGCGAGCGACACCGCGGTGGACTCGTCGATCGTGAACGGAGCGGCGAGACTGCGCCGGACGAGCCCTCGACCGATCACCGGCGACATCCGCATGCCGTAGGCGACGTTGCGCACGCCCAGCAGCAGCGCGGACGCGATCGCGGCGGGTGCGGCGGCGAGCCCGCCGGCCCCGATCACGCCCACGAACGCGAACTGCGATCCGCCGGTGAACATCACCAGACTCAGCACGCAGGTCTGCCAGACGTCGAATCCGCTGGCGACCGCGAGCGCGCCGAAGGAGATCCCATAGGCGCTCGTGGCGAGGACGACCCCGAGCGCCTCGCGACGCGCCACGCGCACCTCGGTGGCGGCGTCGTCCTCCGGGCCGCTCTCGATCGTTCGCTCCGCTGAACGCATGACGATCATTCTGAACAAGGGCAATTCGTTTGTCAAGGCGAACGATCGTTTGGAATACTGGCCGCATGGATGACCTCCGCGCGCGCATCTCCCGGTCCCTGCGTCGAGAGCGCGAGGCCGCCGGAATCTCCGTCTCCGAGCTCGCTCGTCGCGCCGGCGTGTCCAAGGCGACGGTGTCGCAGCTGGAGAGCGGATCCTCGGGCCCCAGCGTCGAGACCCTGTGGGCCATCGCCGACGCGCTGGGGCTGCCGTTCGCCGCCTTCGTCGAGGAGCGCACGAACGCCCCGACCCTGATCCGCGCGGGCGAACACGCCGGGGTGCCCTCGGCGGCAGCGCCGTATCTGGCGACGCTCATCGCGGCCTGTCCCCCCGGCGCCCGCCGCGACCTCTACATCATCCAGGCGGAGCCGGGCGAGCCGCGTCGCTCGCAACCGCACCACATGGGTACCACGGAGCACGTGGTGCTGATCAGCGGCCGCGCCCTGATCGGCCCCGCGGACGCCGCCGAGGAGCTCCAGCCCGGCGACTACCTCTCCTATCCCGGGGATGCATCGCACGTGTTCGAAGCCCTCGAACCCGGCACCTCCGCGGTGCTCATCTCCGAGCTGCGCTGACGGCCCGCACGCGAAACGGCCCGCCTACCGGAGCAGACGGGCCGTTTCGATCGGACGCGGATTACGCGTTCGCGTCCTGGCGCTTCAGGCGCGCGGTCTCACGCGCACGGGTGGTCTGATCCAGCGCCACCTTGCGGATGCGAACGACCTCGGGGGTCACTTCCACGCACTCGTCGTCACGGGCGAACTCGAGGCTCTCCTCGAGCGTCAGCAGGCGCGGGGGCGTCATCGACTCGAAGGTGTCGGAGCTCGCGGCACGCATGTTCGTGAGCTTCTTCTCCTTGGTGATGTTCACGTCCATGTCGTCGGCGCGGGAGTTCTCGCCGATCACCATGCCCTCGTAGACCTCCTGCGTCGGCTGAACGAAGAATGACATCCGCTCCTGCAGGGCGATCATCGCGAACGGCGTGACGACGCCCATGCG
This sequence comes from Microbacterium sp. 05N427, assembly GCF_056397105.1. NCBI lineage: Bacteria > Bacillati > Actinomycetota > Actinomycetes > Micrococcales > Microbacteriaceae > Microbacterium > Microbacterium sp. 05N427. The sequence goes on along the minus strand of NZ_JBFTMT010000007.1, from coordinate 204,122 downwards.
GTCGGCGACGATCGAGCCGTTCTGACGGGTGGTGATCTGACCGGCCCACGGCTCGTAGCCGTGCGAGATCGCGTTGGCGATACCCGTGCCGCGGGTCGTGGTGAGGAATTCGGTGCGGAAGCCGATCAGGCCGCGCGACGGGACGACGAACTCCATGCGCACCCATCCGGTGCCGTGGTTCGACATGCCCTCCATGCGGCCCTTCCTGGCCGCGAGCAGCTGGGTGATCGCTCCGAGGTACTCCTCGGGCGCGTCGATCGTGAGGTGCTCGAACGGCTCGTGGGTCTTGCCGTTCACCTGCTTCGTGACCACCTGGGGCTTGCCGACGGTGAGCTCGAAGCCCTCACGACGCATGTTCTCGACGAGGATGGCCAGCGCCAGCTCACCGCGGCCCTGCACCTCCCAGGCGTCAGGACGTCCGATGTCGACGACCTTGAGCGAGACGTTTCCGATCAGCTCGCGGTCGAGGCGATCCTTCACCATTCGCGCGGTGAGCTTGTGCCCCTTGACCTTGCCCATGAGGGGCGAGGTGTTCGTGCCGATGGTCATCGAGATGGCCGGGTCGTCCACGTGGATCTGCGGCAGCGGGCGCACGTCCTCCGGGTCGGCGATCGTCTCGCCGATCGTGATGTCCTCGAAGCCGGCGATCGCGACGATGTCGCCGGGGCCGGCGCTGTCGGCCGGGTAGCGCTCGAGCGCGCGGGTCTTCAGCAGCTCGGTGATGCGGGCGTTGCTGGTGGTGCCGTCCGCACGCACCCAGGCGACGGTCTGGCCCTTCTTCAGCGTGCCGTTGAAGACGCGCAGCAGCGCGAGGCGGCCGAGGAACGGGCTGGAGTCGAGGTTGGTGACCCAGGCCTGCAGAGGAGCCTCATCGTCATAGGACGGCGCAGGGACGTGCTCGAGGATCGCCTCGAACAGCGGCTCGAGGTCGTCGTTGTCCGGCAGGTCGCCGTTCGCCGGGCGAGTGCGCGAGGCGGCGCCGGCGCGACCGGAGGCGTACACGACCGGCACGTCGAGCAGCGCGTCCACGTCGAGATCCGGCACGTCGTCGACGAGGTCGGACGCGAGACCCAGCAGCAGGTCGTGGGCCTCCTCCTCGACCTCGGCGATGCGCGCGTCGGGGCGGTCGGTCTTGTTCACCAGCAGGATCACCGGGAGTTTGGCCTCGAGCGCCTTGCGCAGCACGAAGCGGGTCTGCGGCAGCGGGCCCTCCGACGCGTCAACGAGCAGGACCACGCCGTCGACCATGGACAGACCGCGCTCGACCTCGCCGCCGAAGTCCGCGTGGCCGGGGGTGTCGATCACGTTGATGGTGATCGGGGTGTCGGTGTGGACGCCGTTGTACGTGATCGCCGTGTTCTTGGCGAGGATCGTGATGCCCTTCTCACGCTCCAGGTCGTTGGAGTCCATCGCGCGCTCTTCGATGTGCGCGTGCTCGCCGAAGGATCCGGTCTGGCGGAGCATGGCGTCGACCAGTGTGGTCTTGCCGTGGTCGACGTGCGCGACGATGGCGACGTTGCGGAGATCGGAACGGAGGGCGTGCGCCATGAAGGGATCCTATGCAGCTGGGGTTTCGCCCGGGATTCCGGACTCTTCAGGATACATCACCGCTCCTGGACGTCCTCTGCAGGGCGACGCGTACGCTCGTCGCATGAGGATCGCCCTGCCGCTCGCCCCGCCGGATGCTCCGCCCGGGAAGCGACTCGGCGGGGAGATCGCGATCGTGCTCGCCCTCGGACTCGGCCAGTCCGCCGTCTACGCGATCGTCCAGCTCCTGGATCGTCTGTCCCGCCCGACGCCTCTCGCGGACCAGACGGCGACGCTGAACCCCTCGCAGTCCGACCGCGAGCTGTTCGACTTCCTCTATCAGGTGCTCGGGATCGGGTTCTCCGTGGTCCCGGTCCTGCTGGTCTGCTTCCTGCTCTGGCGACCGGCACCTCCGCACCTCGGCGCACTGGGCCTGAACGGCACACGCGTGGGTCGCGATGCCGGCCAGGGCGTCGGGCTCGTCCTGGCGATCGGGATCCCCGGCCTCGCGCTCTACCTCGCGGGTCGCGCGTGGGGCATGTTCGTCGCCGTCGACCCGGGCCCCCAGAGCGGCTACTGGTGGACGATCCCGGTGCTGCTGCTGTCCGCCGCGCGCGCCTCCGTTCAAGAGGAGTTCGTGGTGCTCGGCTACCTCTTCGCCCGGCTGCGCCAGCTCGGTTGGGGCCCGTGGACGATCATCCTCGCCACCTCCGTGCTGCGCGCGAGCTATCACCTGTACCAGGGGCCGGGCGCGTTCATCGGCAACCTCGGCATGGGCCTGCTGTTCGGCTTCCTGTTCCTGCGCACCGGCCGGCTGCTGCCCTTCCTCGTCGCACACTTCCTGATCGACGCCGCGGTGTTCGTCGGCTACCCCTGGGTCGCCTCGACGTGGCCGGCCCTGTTCGGACTGCCCTCGCACTGACGCGGGGCTGGCGGGTGGCCGGGTCGGGGCTGGGCGGCCGGGTCGGGTGGCCGGGTCGGGGCTGGGCGGCCGGGTCGGGTGGCCGCGAGACCGAACCTGCGTCCCGAGACCGGCGATGAGAACGTCGGTCTCGGGACGGAGGTTCGGTTTCGCGGTCAACAACGGCTCGCCCTGCACAGGCGCGGGATCCGAGACGTTGTGCACGGGCTTCGTGGAAGGCCCGCACACGGCGTGGCCGCGGGCCAGGATCGGGGCGATGACCACCATCACTTCCGCCGGATCCCTCGCACAGCACACCATCTCCCCTGCTCCCATCGAGCTGCTCAGACCGAGCGGTTCGGTGAACACGAGTCTGCTGAATCGTGCCTGGCATCGCGGCGAGGTCATCCGGATCCTGCCCGGCGTCTACGCCGATTCGCGGACCTGGCGGGAGCTGCCGCGGTGGAGCCGGTACCTCGCACAGGTGCACGCGGTAGCGGTGAAGGATCCGAGGAGCGTCTTCTGCGGAGTGTCGGCTGCCGCGCTTCACGGCGTCTATCTCGGTCGGGTCGACGAGCCGGTTCATGTGCTCGAGCCACTCGGATCCAGTCGGATCGCGGGCAGGGTCCGCGTGCACACCGGTATCCGGGAGCGCGCCGTCGTGGAGCTCGACGGCGTCCTGGTCACCGGGATCCCGGACACGATCGTGGATGTCGCCCGGTCTGTGGCACCGATCGAGGGTCTCGCGTACGCCGACGCGCTGCTGCGCCGCACACGGTCACCGAATCCGGATCAGCTGCGGGCCATCAATGAGAGCCGGGCGACCTCCCGCGGACGCAGGAACGCGCGGTGGGCCCTCGATCGCGTGTCCGGTGTGCCCGAAAGCCCGCTCGAGTCGCTGAGCCTCGGCATCATCGAGCTCGCCGGATTCGAGCTTCCCGAGCTGCAGGTCGAGTTCCGTCTGGACGGATTCGAGGACCGCGCGGACTTCTACTGGCCGAGCCGCAGACTCATCGGCGAGGCGGACGGTCAGCTCAAGTACGACGGAACCCTCGAGGATCCGACCGCCGCGATCCGGGACGAGAAGCAGCGCGAGTCCCGCCTGCGCCGCCAGTCCTCGGGCCTCATGCGCTGGGGGTGGACCGAGATCCGGGACTTCGACATCCTGGTCAGGATCCTCGCCAACGCCGGCGTTCCCCGCCCCCATCGCCGCGACGCCGCCCTGCTCGCAACTCTCCGCGATCTGGCGTGAACACCGTTCGCGAGCCCAGGCGCTCCAGGCGCGGGCTTCGCGAAGCGCGCGGGAGGCGCGAGACCGAACTTGCGTCCCGAGACCGCCGATGAGAACGTCGGTTTCGGGACGCAAGTTCGGTCTCGCGGTCTACGAATGTCCCGGTCAGCGGGTGACGGCGACGGCGACGGCGGCCCAGGCGACGATCGCGACCAGGGCGCCTATCGTGGGCCAGTCCCAGCTGCGGCGGATCGGGGCGTCGACGCCCTCCCCCACGGTTCGGGCGACCCGCTCGACCGCGGTCTCCCAGCGGGTGCGCACCTCCGTGAGGGTCTGCAGGCTCTGCGGCACCTTGAGCTCGCCGGAGCGCCGGCTCAGCCGCGGCGACTGCACCCGGCCAGGTCCTCCCCAGCACGCCAGCTTCTTGCCGTCGTCGAGGGTGAAGTCCAACTGCCAGCGCAGATCGAGCTCGGACACCCGGTGCCAGCCGAACGCAGTGCGGCGCAGGAAGTTCTGCACCGTCGCGCCCTCCTCGTCGACGCGCACCATCGAGGCCACGCTGATCACGTAGATCAGCCACAGGACGAGCAGCACCCACGGCGCGTACAGGAGCATCTGCGCCCAGCTGCCGCGCACGACCGCGTCGCCGAGCAGGAAGACGGCCAGAACCGCGCACACCACCAGAACGGCGATGCCCGTGGACGCGCGGTAAGTCCGCACGCCCACGGGCATCTGATCCATCGAACTCACGCGCCGCGACCACCCAGGGCGATCGAGACGCCGGGGATGGCCTGGAGCAGCCGCTCCGTGTACTCCTGCTGCGGGTTGGCGAAGATCTCGTCCACCGTGCCTTGCTCGACCAGCTTGCCCTTCTCCATCACGCAGACCATGTCGGCCGCGACGCGCACGACGGCGAGGTCGTGCGTGATGAACAGGTACGTGAGGTCGAGCTCGTTCTGCAGCTCCGCGAGCAGCTTCAGGATCTGGTCCTGCACCAGCACATCGAGCGCGGAGACCGCCTCGTCGAGGACGACGATGTCGGGCTTGAGCGCCAGAGCACGCGCGATCGCGACGCGCTGGCGCTGACCGCCGGACAGCTCGTTCGGGTACCGCGTGGCCAGCTCGGTCGGCAGCGAGACCTGGTCGAGCAGCTCCAGCACGCGCGCGTGCCGCGAGGCCTTGTCGCCGACGCCGTGGATGTCCAGCGGCTCCGAGATCGTGTTGCCGATGTTCCGCAGCGGATCCATGGATCCGTACGGGTCCTGGAACACGGGCTGCATGCGGCGGCGCAGCGCGAGCGTCTCCCGGCCCGACAGATCGGACACGTCCGAGCCGTCGATCAGGATCGATCCGGAGGTGGGATCCTCGAGCTTCAGGACCATCTTCGCGACGGTCGATTTGCCCGAGCCGGATTCGCCGACGAGCGCCAGCGTCTTGCCCTTCGGGATGTCGAACGACACGCTGTCGACAGCTCGGAACGGAACGCTGCGGAACTGCCCCTGACGGATCTTGTAGTCCTTGGTCAGGTCCCGCACGGAGACCGTCGGCGGGATGCCGGCGATGTCCTCGCTCGTCTCGATGCCGCGCTTCTCGGCGACGGCCTGGATGCGCTGCGACGCGATGCTCGGCGCCGCGGCCACGAGCTTCTTCGTGTACGGGTGCAGCGGGTTCTCCAGGATCTCCCGGCTCGGCCCCGCCTCGACGATCTCGCCGTTCTGCATGACGATGATCTTCTCGGCGCGCTCGGCCGCGAGTCCCAGGTCGTGCGTGATCAGCAGCACCGCGGTGCCCTTCTCCTGCGTGAGCGATGCCAGGTGATCCAGGATCACGCGCTGCACCGTCACGTCGAGCGCCGAGGTGGGCTCATCCGCGATCAGCAGCTTCGGGTCGGCCGCGAGGCCGATGCCGATCAGCGCTCGCTGGCGCATACCGCCGGAGAACTGGTGCGGATACTGGTGCAGGCGCTTGGCCGCATCAGCAAGACCGGCCTGCTGCAGCACCTCGATCGCGCGCGCTTCGATCTCCTTGCGCCCGGTGGCGAGACCGTTCGCACGGATCGCCTCCTTGACCTGGAAGCCGATCGACCACACGGGGTTGAGGTTGGACATCGGGTCCTGAGGAACGTAGCCGATCTCGCGTCCGCGGATCCTCTCCATCTGTCCTTCGGTGAGCCCGGTCAGCTCCTGACCGTCCAGCGTGATGCTGCCGGCGGTCACGTGCCCGGTGCCGGGCAGCAGGTTGACGATCGCGGATGCGGTCGTGGACTTGCCCGAACCGGACTCGCCCACGATGGCCAGCGTCTCCCCCGGGTACAGCTCGAGGTTGATCCCGTGCAGCACCTCCTTCGATCCCTTCTGGGAGTCGAAGGCGACCTTGAGGTCGCGGATCCGCAGCAGCGGAGTGTCGGTCGATGCACTCATCGGCGCGCCCTCGCTCTCGGGTCGAGGGCGTCTCGCACGAGCTCGCCCAGCATGATGAACGCGAGCACCGTGACGGTCAGCGCGATCGAAGGATAGATGAGGGCCATCGGCGCCACCCGCAGCGACTGCTGCGCCTGGCTGATGTCGTTGCCCCAGCTCATGGTGTCGCTGCCGAGTCCGACGCCGAGGAACGACAGCGTCGCCTCGGCGACGATGGCGGCGGCGAGGCTCAGCGTGGTCACGACGAGCAGCGGCGCGATCGCGTTCGGGATGACGTGCGCGATGAGTGTGCCGAACCGGGACTTGCCCAGTGCTCTGGACGCCATCACGAAGTCGGCTTGTCTCACCCGCAGCACCTCGGCGCGGACGACACGGGCTGTGGAGGCCCATGCGAACCCACCGATCGCCAACGCGAGGGTGAACACGTTGCGGAACTGCGCGAACACGCTCATCACGACGACGGCCGCGAGGATGTAGGGGATCGAGAAGAAGATGTCGCCGATGCGGGACAGCAGACCGTCCAGCCACCCGCCGTAGAAGCCGGCCAGGGCGCCCATGACGAGACCGATGACGGATCCGATGAGCGTCGCGATGATACCGACCGAGACCGAGGTCCGCGCGCCCCACACGGTCCGCGCGTAGATGTCGCAGCCCTGGAACGTGAAGCCGAGCGGATGCCCGGCGGTCGGACCCCCGTTGGAATCGGACAGCTGGCAATCGCTGTTCGGCGGGGTCTGCGTGAACAGCGTCGGCCAGACGGCCATCAGCAGGATGATGAGCACGATGACCACGGAGACCCAGAACATCGGCCGACGCCGCATGTCCGCCCAGGCATCGCGCCACAGGTTCGAGGGCTTCTCCGCGATCTTGACCACGTCGACGGCGATCGTGCCGTCCTGGATGGGAGCGACGTAATGCGTCGCGCTGGTGTCACCGGACATAGCGGATCCTCGGGTCGAGCAGGCCGTAGAGCATATCGACGACCAGGTTGACGAGCACGTAGATGATCACGAACACCGTCACGAAGGAAACGACCGTCGAGCCCTCGTGCTGTCGAATGGCTTGGAAGAGAGTGTTGCCGACGCCGGGGATGTTGAAGATGCCCTCGGTGACGGTCGCGCCCACCAGCAGCACGCCGAAGTTGGTCGCGGAGTTGGTGATGACCGGGATCAGCGAGTTGCGCAGCACGTGCACGGGAATGACGCGGCGCCGCGGCAGTCCCTTGCTGTACGCGGTGCGCACCCAGTCCTGGTTGAGCGTGTCGATGACGGAGCCGCGCATCAGGCGCATGCTCACCGCGTACAGGCTGAGACCCAGCACGATCGCCGGCAGCCACATGTCGCCCCAGTCGTTCGTCGCGCCGACCGTGGGGCTGAACCACTGCAGTTTGACGGCGAGGAAGTACTGCGCCAGGAACGCGATGACGAAGATCGGCAGCGAGATGAAGAACAGCGACAGCACCAGCATCGAGTTGTCGAAGATCTTGCCCTTGCGCAGCGCCGAGAACGTCCCGATGATGATCGCGAGCGTGAACTCGATCCCGATCGCCATGACCGCGAGACGACCCGTCACCGGCAGCGTCGCCGCGAGCACGTCGTTCACGGAGCGGCCGGAGAACGTCGTCCCCATGTCGCCGCGGAAGATGCCGGTCAGGTAGTACCAGTACTGCACGATGAACGGCTGATCGAGGTGGTACTGCGCGACGAGCGCGTCATGCAGCTGCTTGCTCGGCTGCTTGTCRCCGAAGAGCGCCGCGATGGGGTCGCCGGGCATGGCGAACACCAGAAAGTAGATGAGCAGGGTGGCCYCGATGAAGACCGGGATCACCTGCAAGAGGCGTTTGAGGATGTAACCGACCACATTCGCCCTCCCTCCAGATGAGGAGGCGTCTCGGGTACCCGCACGATCGGTGCGGGCGTGACGCCTCGTTGAGAGAATCGTGTCACGTGTTCGACGTGCACGACACTGTTTTCGACAGCGCGCGAGGCGGTGACGTGGTCGTCACCGCCTCGCGGGTGTGATCCCTGGGGCTGATCAGCCCTTGGTGATCTCGTAGTACAGCGGAACCGAGTTCCACCCGAACTGGACGTTGTTCACGCCCTTGGCGAAGCCGCCGTTCACGTTCGAGTACCAGAGCGGGATGGCCGGGAGGTCCTGGAGCAGCAGCTCCTGGGCCTGGGCGTAGTCCTTCGTGGCCTCCGACTGGTCGGTCGCCGAGGCGCCCTTCGAAACCAGCTTGTCGAACTCGGGGTTCGAGTAGTCGGTGTCGTTCGAGGACGCCTTGGTGCCGTAGATCGGCTGCAGGAAGTTGTACTGCGCCGGGTAGTCGGCCTGCCAGCCGGTGCGGAACGCGGTCTGGATGGTGCGTGCGTTCACGTCCTTGCGGAGCGCGGCGAAGTCGACGTACGGGTTGCCCGACGCGTCGATGCCGAGGTTGTTCTTCAGCTGGTTCGAGACCGCGTCGACCCAGGCCTGGTGCGAGGAGTCGGAGTTGTACGCGATCTGGAACTTGCCGGACCACGGCGAGATCTTGTCGGCCTGAGCCCACAGGTCCTTCGCCTTCTTGGCGTCGAACTTCAGCACGTCGGCGCCCTTGAGGGAGTCCGACCAGCCCGCGATGACCGGCGAGGTGAAGTCGCTGGCCGGGGTACGGGTGTTGTTGAAGATCGTCTTGGTGATGGCAGCGCGGTCGATCGCCATGGAGATCGCCTCGCGACGCAGCTTGCCCTCGTCACCGGTGAAGTGCGCGGCGTTGCCCGGGATGGAGAACGACTGGAAGATCGCGGCCGGCTGGTTGACCGCGCGGTCGCCCAGGTCGGACTCGAACGTCTGCTGCGCGGATGCCGGGATCAGGTCGATCACGTCGACCTTGTCGCTCTGCAGGTCGGCGTACGCGGCGTCGGCCGTCGCGTAGAAGATGAAGTTCACGCCGCCGTTCTTGGCCTGACGTCCACCCTTGTAGGTGTCGCTCTTCACGAGGTCGAGCTCGACCTTGTGCTGCCACGCGCCGGCCTTGGCGAACTTGTAGGGTCCGTTGCCGATCGGGTTCTCGCCGGCCGTCGCCATGTCCTTGAGGGACGCCTCAGGCAGCGGGTAATAGGCCGAGTAGCCGAGGCGCTGCGAGAAGTCCGCCGCGACGGGGTTCGCGAGCTTGATCGTGAAGGTGTAGTCGTCGACCTTCTTCAGACCGGTCAGCTCGGAGTCGGCGGAGTCGCTGAAGCCCTCGATGTCGCTGAACCAGGACTGGTTGAGCTGCTTGTTGGAGAACTTGGCGCCGTACTGCCAGGCGTTGATGAAGCTGTCGGCCGTGACCTTCTCACCGTTGGAGAACGTGTTGCCCTGCTTCACCTTGACCGTGAGGTCGGTGGCGTCGTCGACCTTGATCGAGTCGGCCATGTCGTTGACGAGCTTGCCCTTGGCGTCGTAGTACGCCAGGCCGGCGAAGAGCGAGTCGAGGATCTTTCCGCCGCCGACCTCATTGGTGTTGGTCGGGATCAGCGGGTTCTCGGGCTCGCTACCGCTGACCTTGATGACGGTCTTCGAGTTACCACCGGCCGAGGCGGTGGAGTCTCCGCCGCCGGACTTGCTGGAGCAGCCGACGAGGGCGAGTGCGCCCACGGCGAGCAGCCCGATACCCGCGAGGGCGATCTTGTTGCGCTTCACGTTGTGTCCTCCTGTGGACAGTTGACAGCAATCTGCGCACTCGTCGTCGAGTGCTCAGGGATAACTGAGCCTAACCGCCAATCCACCGATCGCACGAATGCGTACCGTTAACCGTTATTCACTGGTGACCTGAGACGACGAGGCGTCCTGGGAACGCTCCCAGGACGCCTCGTCGTCTGTCGGACCGCGCCGATGCTACAGCGCGAACGCCTCCACCGGAGGGCAGGCGCACACCAGGTTGCGATCGCCGTAGGCGTTGTCGATGCGACGCACGGGTGGCCAGTACTTACCCGCGATGAGGGCGTGCGTGGGGTAGGCCGCCTTCTCCCGCGTGTAGGCGTGGTTCCATTCGCCCATCAGCAGCGACGCCGCCGTGTGCGGTGCGTGCACGAGCGGGTTGTCGTCGGCCGGCCAGACGCCCGCGGCGACCTCGTCGGCCTCCGCCCTGATCTGGATCATGGCCTCCACGAAGCGTTCGAGCTCGCCGAGGTCCTCCGACTCCGTGGGCTCCACCATGAGCGTGCCCGCCACGGGGAACGACATGGTCGGCGCGTGGAAGCCGTAGTCGATGAGGCGCTTGGCCACGTCGTCGACCGTGATCCCGGTCGCCTCCTTGAGCGGACGCAGATCCAGGATGCACTCGTGCGCCACCCTGCCCTGCTCCCCCGAGTACAGCACGGGGTAGTGCTCTCCGAGACGTGCGGCGACGTAGTTCGCCGCGAGCACCGCGGCCGCCGTGGCGTCACGCAGCCCGTCGGCGCCCATCATCCGCACGTACGCCCACGAGATGGGCAGTACGCCGGCGGATCCGTACGGCGCCGCAGAGACCGGGCCGCCCTCGAAGACGTGGCCGCCCGCGTGCGCGGTGCGCTGCGCCTGCGGGTGACCGGGCAGGAACGGCGCGAGATGCGCCTTGGCTCCCACCGGTCCCACGCCGGGGCCGCCGCCGCCGTGCGGGATCGCGAAGGTCTTGTGCAGGTTGAGGTGCGAGACGTCGCCGCCCAGGTCGCCGAACCGCGAGTAGCCGAGCAGCGCGTTCAGGTTCGCGCCGTCGATGTACACCTGACCGCCGGCCGCGTGCACCGCCGCCGTGATGTCGAGCACGTCGTGCTCGTACACGCCGTGCGTGGACGGGTAGGTGATCATGAGCGCGGCGATCTCGTCGGCGTGCTGCGCGATCTTCGCGCGCAGGTCGTCGAGGTCGACGTTGCCCAGCTCATCGGTCGCGACGACGACCACCTTCATACCCGCGAGCACCGCGGACGCCGCGTTGGTGCCGTGCGCGGACGACGGGATCAGGCACACGGTGCGGTGATCGTCGCCGTTCGCGAGGTGGTAGCCGCGGATCGCGAGCAGGCCGGCGAGCTCGCCCTGCGATCCGGCGTTCGGCTGCAGGGAGACGGCGTCATAGCCGGTGACGTCGGCGAGCCACGCCTCGAGCTGGTCGATCAGCTCGAGCGAGCCCTGCACGTCRGCCTCAGGGGCGAACGGGTGCAGCTGCGCGAACTCGGGCCAGGTGATCGCGGCCATCTCGGTCGCGGCGTTGAGCTTCATCGTGCAGGATCCGAGCGGGATCATGCCGCGGTCGAGCGCGTAGTCGCGGTCGGCGAGGCTCTTCATGTACCGCATCATGGCGGTCTCGGACCGGTGCGCGTGGAACACCGGATGCGTGAGGTACTCGTCCTGGCGGGCGAGGGCCGCGGGCACGCTCGTGACCGGGATGTAGGCGAACGAGCCCTCCCCCGCGCCGAAGACCGTGGCCACGGCGAGGATGTCCTCGTAGGTCGTCGTCTCATCGGCGGCGATGCTCACCGTGTCCGCGTCGACGGGGTTCAGCAGGATCCCCGCCGCGTGCGCGTCCGCGACGACCGCGTCCGCCCGGCCGGGGATGCGCACCGTGATCGTGTCGAAGTAGTCCGCGTGCACGATCTCGGCACCGGCCTTCTCCAGCTGCGTGGCGAGGAAGCGGGCCTTCGACGCGACGCCGGAGGCGATCTCCTTGAGTCCCTCGGGGCCGTGGTAGACCGCGTACATCGACGCCATGACGGCCAGCAGCACCTGCGCGGTGCAGATGTTCGACGTGGCCTTCTCACGACGGATGTGCTGCTCACGGGTCTGCAGCGCGAGGCGGTAGGCGGGATGGCCGTCCGCGTCCTGCGAGACCCCGACGAGGCGGCCGGGCAGCTGACGCTCCAGCCCCGAGCGCACGGCCATGTAGCCGGCGTGCGGGCCGCCGAAGCCCATCGGCACGCCGAAGCGCTGCGTGGTGCCCACGGCGACGTCCGCGCCGAGCGAGCCCGGCGAGGCGATCAGCGTGAGCGCGAGCAGATCGGCCGCGACGACGGCGAGGCCGCCGGCGAGGTGTGCCGCGTCGATGACCGCGGAGGGGTCCCAGATCCGCCCCGAAGCGCCCGGGTACTGCACGAACACGCCGAACAGATCCTCGGGCAGGCTCTCGCCGCCCGCGAGATCGCGCTCGATGAGCTCGATCCCGAGCGCCGACGCGCGGGTGGCGAGCAGGGCCTTGGTCTGCGGCAGCGCATCGGCGTCGACCACGAACGTGTGGGACGCGGCCTTGGATCCGCGCCGCGCGAGCAGCATGCCCTCCGCGACGGCGGAGGACTCGTCCAGCATCGACGCGTTCGCGGTGTCGAGGCCGGTGAGCTCCGAGACCATGGTCTGGAAGTTGATCAGCGCCTCCAGGCGCCCCTGCGAGATCTCCGGCTGGTACGGCGTGTAGGCCGTGTACCAGGACGGGTTCTCCAGGATGTTGCGCTGGATCACGCTCGGCGTGAGGGTGCCGTAGTAGCCCAGGCCGATCATGGGGCGGTTCACCGTGTTGCGGTCGGCCAGCGAGCGCAGCTCGGCGACGGCTTCTGCCTCGCTCGCCGCGGCCGGCAGCACGCCGAAGCGATCGGCGTTCGAGCGGATCGAGGCGGGGACGGCCTCGCGCATGAGCGCGTCGACGGGACGCTCGTCGGCGCCGTAGGAGATGCCGATCGCGTCGAGCATCGTCCGCTGGGTGTCAGAGGTCGTGCCGATGTGACGGTCGAGGAACGCGGTCACTCTCAGCCCTCCGTGTGGGCGACGTAGGCGTCGCGGTCGAGGAGACCGTCGACGGCACCTGCCGCGACCGAGACCTTGACCAGCCAGCCGCCCTCGAACGGGGCGGAGTTGACGAGCGACGGGTCGTCGATGACGGCGTCGTTGATCTCGAGGACCGTGCCGTCGACCGGCGCGTAGAGCTCGGAGACCGACTTGGTCGACTCGGCCTCGCCGAAGACGTCGCCCCGGCTGAACGACGTGCCGACCGCGGGCAGCTCGACGAAGACGATGTCGCCGAGGGCGTCGGCGGCGAAGTCGGTGATGCCGATGGTCGCGGACTCGCCGTCCACGGCGACCCACTCGTGCTCTTCGCTGTAGCGCAGGGTGTTCAGATCGGTCATTTCTTCCTCCGGTAGAAAGGCAGGGCGGTGATGGACGCGGGGATCTTGGTTCCGCGGACGTCGAGGAACAGGGGGACGGAGCCGTCGGCGACCGCGGGGTCGACGAAGGCCATGGCGATGGGGTGGCCGAGCGTGGGGCTCAGGGCGCCACTGGTGATCTCGCCGACCACTGCGCCGTCCTCGGTCACGACCGCATACTCGGCGCGACCGGCACGGCGGCCCTCCGCGGCCAGCCCGACAAGCACGCGCGCACCCTCCGCAGGAGTGGTGCCCTCCTTGCCGACGAAGCTCTCCTTGTCGGAGACGACGACGCGGCCGAGCCCGGCCTGGGCCGGCTTCGTCTCGCGGTTCAGCTCGTGGCCGTAGAGCGGCATGCCGGCCTCGAGGCGCAGCGTGTCACGCGCGGCGAGGCCCGCAGGGACGAGCCCGTGCGCTGCGCCGGCGGCGACGACCGCATCCCAGAGCGCCGCGGCGTCGTCCGCCGCGACGAGCATCTCGAATCCGTCCTCGCCGGTGTAGCCCGTGCGCGCGAGCAGCAGCGGCTTGCCGTTGTAGCCGGCGGACGCCCACGCATAGTACTTCTGCTCCGCCCAGGGGATCGAGACGTCCTCGATGCCGGGGGTGCCGGCGAGGATCGCCTCGGCGTTCGGCCCCTGCACCGCGATGAGCGCGTAGTCGTCGGAGACGTCTTCTACGACGACCTCGCGGTCCGTCGTACGGGCGAGCAGCGCCTCGCGCACGGCGTCGCGGTTGCCCGCGTTGCTGATGATGAGGAAGTCGTCGTCCCCGAGCCGGTAGACGATGACGTCGTCGATGATCCCGCCGTCTTCGGCGAGCAGCAGCGAGTACTTCGCCTTGCCCACGGCGAGCGCGGAGAGCCGGCCGGCCAGCGTGTAGTCGAGGTAGTCCCCCGCGCCGGCGCCGACGATCGTGAACTCCGCCATGTGGGAGATGTCGAAGATGCCCGCGCTCTCGCGCACCGCGTGGTGTTCGGCGAGGTCGGACGTGTAGCGGACCGGCATCTGCCAGCCGCCGAAGTCGGTGAACGAGGCTCCGAGCGCCTCGTGGCGCTCCCGGAGGGGCGTGTAGCGGGGGTCTGTCATGGAGCTCTCCCGTGCGTATCGGTGAGGATCCGCGCGGCGCGCGGATCCGAGAACTCCCCCTCTGTCATGAGCCTGAGAGCTTCGCCCGCGCGCTTCGAGAGGGCGCAGAGCTTTCACCGTCGGCGGATCCCGACGGTGAAGTCGGAATCGCTTTTCAGAGCGGCCGGGTCTGCGCGGTGCGGTTACCTGAGAGATTGGCGGGGAGGCTTGCTCCTTCGGTGTCCGGCTGCGATCACCGGACTCTCCCGCGCGGACCATGCGGCCACGTGTTCAATTGTGCGCGCTCATCCTATCGCGACAGGGGCCCGTGGCGGCAGCACCGCGAAGACCCGCGTCCGCACGTCGTCATGTCATGAAGTCGCCTTCTGGTCAGAATGACTCTAAGATCGGATCCGGAGGTTAGAGTCATGATGACCAGAAGCGAGGGATCCGAAGACGGCATTCGCGTCGCCGTCTCGACGGTGATCCTCACGATGCGCCGCGACGGCCGCACCGCGCCGCGCATCGCCCTGCCTCTGGTACGCCGTACCCGCGACCCGCATGCCGGAGCCTGGGCGCTCCCCGGCGGCTGGCTGGATGAGCGCGAGGGCCTTGCGGCCGCAGCGGCGCGCACGCTCGCCGAGACCACCGGCCTCGCCCCCAGCTTCCTCGAGCAGCTGTACGCGTTCGGCGCCGTGGACCGCTCCCCCAGCCGCGTGATCTCGGTCGTGTACTGGGCCCTGCTGCGCGAGGATCTCGTGGACCAGCAGCTGGCGGCGCGGGGGTCGTCCGGCGAGGAGATCGAGAACGTCGCCTGGTTCGACGCCTCCGAGCTGCCCGCACTCGCCTTCGATCACGGGCGCATCGTCGAGTACGCGCTGTGGCGGCTGCGCAACAAGGCGGGGTACAGCCGCGTGGCGCAGGGGTTCCTCCCCCCGGAATTCACTCTGGCCGATCTGCGCGAGGCGTACGAGACCATCCTCGGACGCAAGCTGGATCCCGCGAACTTCCGTCGTCAGGTCGACGCGACGCGGACCCTGATCCCCACCAACGCGTTCCGCACGGGCAGCCATCGCCCTGCCCGGCTGTACCGCGATGCCACCGACGTCGAGCTCGCCGATCGCGGCCCGCTCGCCCCCGACGAGACGAGGACCTCATGAGCACCACCTCTCCCCTTCGACAGGCTCAGGGACCGGTACGACAGGCTCAGAGACCGGGCTCGATCGATCCGTCCGTCGACCACGCGCTGCGGCTGATCGTCGCCGGTGCATCCGCGGAGTCAACCTGCACGACGGATCTCGCCGCGGGCCCCTGGAACTTCGACGCGATCCCCGGCTACGGCCCCGGATCGTCCATGGGCGACGTCATCCCGACCGGCGCGCCCCGCCAGGGAGAGCTCCCCTCCGCGTATCGCGAGGCCGACGAGGACGAGCTGCACGAGCGGATCCGCGCGGCCAAGGCGACCCTCGGCGAGCGCGTCGTGGTGCTCGGGCACTTCTACCAGCGCGAAGAGGTCGTGCGGCACGCCGACCACGTCGGCGACTCGTTCCAGCTCGCAGGGTTCGCGAAGCAGCACCCCGATGCGGAAGCCATCGTGTTCTGCGGCGTGCACTTCATGGCCGAGACGGCCGATCTGCTCTCCGGCGAGGACCAGGCCGTGATCCTGCCGAACCTCGCTGCCGGCTGCTCGATGGCGGACATGGCCGACATCGACCAGGTCGAGGACTGCTGGGAGCAGCTGGCCGAGGTGCTGGGCCCGCTCGACGAGCTGGATGCCGAAGGGCTCGTGCCCGTGATCCCGGTCACGTACATGAACTCCTCGGCCGCCATCAAGGGCTTCGTGGGTCGGCACGGCGGCATCGTGTGCACCTCCTCGAACGCGCGGACCGTGCTGGAGTGGGCGTTCGCGCGCGGACGGCGGGTGCTGTTCTTCCCGGACCAGCACCTGGGCCGCAACACGGCGAAGGCGATGGGCGTGCCGCTGGAGCAGATGCCGATGTGGAATCCGCGCCGTCCGCTCGGCGGATCCTCTGCGGAGGGCCTGCAGGATTCCCGCGTCATCCTCTGGCACGGGTTCTGCTCCGTGCACCGTCGCTTCACCGTCGCGCAGATCGACCAGGCCCGCGCAGAGCACCCCGGCGTGCGCGTGATCGTGCACCCCGAGTGCCCGACGGAGGTCGTGGACGCCGCGGACGAGGCCGGATCCACCGACTTCATCCGCAAGGCCATCGCCGCGGCGACCGAGCCCACGACCTTCGCGGTCGGCACCGAGATCAACCTCGTCCGGCGGCTCGCGGCGGAGTATCCGCAGCACGAGATCTTCTGCCTGGATCCGGTGGTCTGCCCCTGTTCGACGATGTATCGGATCCACCCCGGCTACCTCGCCTGGGTGCTCGAGGAGCTCGTGGCAGGGCGCACCCCGAACCGGATCACGGTGCCCGCGGACGTGGCGGACCCGGCCAGGGTCGCGCTCGAGCGCATGCTGGCCGCGCGCCCTCCGGTGGCGGTGGCCTGATGCAGGCCTCCCGCGAGCGCCGCGCCGCCGAGGCGCTGCACGTGCTCGTGATCGGCGGCGGCATCGCGGGACTCACCGCGGCGCTGCATGCGCATGAGGCCGGCCACCGTGTCGAGGTCGTCGTGAAGGACGCTCTCGGCGACGGCGCGACCGCGCTCGCCCAGGGCGGCATCGCCGGGGTGTACGGCGTGGACGTCGAAGGAGTGGCGGACTCCCCCGCGGCGCACGCCGCGGACACGCTCGCCGCCGGGGCCGGGCTCTCGGATCCCGAGGTGGTCGACGTACTCGTGGCCGAGGCGCCGGCGCGGATCGCCGAGCTGGTCGCCCGAGGTGTGCCCTTCGACCGAGACCCCCAGGGGCGGCTTCTGCGCGGGCTCGAGGCCGCGCACTCCGCGGCGCGGATCGCGCACGCCGGCGGTGACGCGACGGGCGCGGCGATCTCCGCCGCCCTCGTGCGTGCCGTGCGGGATGTGGGGATCGCCGTCCGCGAGCACACGATGCTCGTGGATCTGCTCGTGGCGCGCGGGGCCGTGCACGGAGCCCGGTTGCTCGCCGGCGGACGGATCGCCGAGGTCTCGGCGGATGCGGTGATCCTCGCGACGGGCGGAGCCGGGCGGCTTTTCCGGCACACGACGGCCCCGGCGGTCTGCACGGGCGACGGCATCGCGGCCGCTCTGCGCGCGGGCGCCGCGGTCGCCGATCTGGAGTTCGTGCAGTTCCACCCCACGATCCTGGCCGCGACGGGACCCGCGTTCCTGATCTCCGAGGCGGTGCGAGGCGAAGGCGCGACCCTGATCGACGACGACGGGGTGCGCTTCGCCTTCGACGCGCACCCCGACGGCGAGCTCGCCCCGCGCGATGTCGTGACCCGGGCCGTCGTCCGCCGCGCGCGGGAACAGGGAGGCCCCGTGCGGCTCGATGCCACGGCCCTGGGCGCGGAGCGACTCGCGCAGCGCTTCCCGACGATCGACCGGGTGACCCGGGAGCGCGGCTTCGACTGGGCCCGCGAGCCCATCCCGGTCACGCCCGCCGCGCACTACCTCATGGGCGGCGTGGTCACCGATGCCGATGGCCGCAGCACACTGCCCGGCCTCTACGCGGTCGGCGAGACCGCGCGGACGGGTGTGCACGGTGCCAACCGGCTCGCCTCGAACTCGCTGCTCGAGGGAGCCGTGTTCGGCGCGCGCGCCGCGGCAGCACTCTCCTCATGGTCGTTGAGCGCGGACGTCGCAGGCTCCCCGATCCCTGAGCGAGCGCAGCGAGACGAAGGACGCTCCCCGGTTCCTGAGCGAGCGCAGCGAGACGAAGGACGCTCCCCGATCCCTGAGCGAGCGCAACGAGACGAAGGACGCTCCCCGGTTCCTGAGCGAGCGCAGCGAGACGAAGGACGCTCCCCGGTTCCTGAGCGAGCGCAGCGAGACGAAGGACGCTCCCCGGTTCCGAGGCTGGATCGGCTCGATGCCGCACCCCTCCCCGATCCGTTCTCCCGCGTCGCCCTGCAGGACCTCATGTGGGAGCTCGTCGGGCCCCTGCGCACCACCGAAGGCCTCGAGGTGGCACGGGCGACCGTCCACTCATGGCGAGAGTCGGGGGATCTGACCCGCACCGCGGTCGAGGACCGCAACCTGCTCCAAGTCGCGGAGGCCATGATCGCCGCCGCACTCGCCCGCCCGGTCTCGGTCGGCGCGCATCACATCCTCACCTCTGCACGTCCGGTTTCCGCCGAGGAATCCGCCCCCGCCCTGATCGGAGTCTGATGCTCACCCCCGCACTCCTCACCCGCGTCGTCGGCGCCGCCCTCGAAGAGGACGCCCCGTGGGGCGATCTGACGAGCACCGCGCTGCTACCCGCCGACGCGCCGGCGACCGCCGACCTCGTCGCACGCGAGCCCGGTGTGCTGGCCGGCGGCGACGTCTTCGCCGAGGCGTTCACGCTCACGGATCCGACGACCGTCGTCGACCTGCACGTCGCGGACGGTGACGCCTTCGCGGCCGGTGACGTGCTCGCGACGGTGACCGGATCCGCCCGCAGCCTGCTCACGGCCGAGCGCGTGGCGCTGAACTTCACGCAGCGTCTCAGCGGCATCGCGACGCTGACCGCCGCCTATGTCGCCGCGGTCGAGGGCGCCGGCCCCGACGGCAAACGCGTGCGTATCGCGGACACCCGCAAGACCACCCCGGGCCTGCGCGCGTTCGAGCGGCACGCCGTGCTCGCCGGCGGCGGGCGCAACCACCGGTTCTCGCTGTCCGATGCGGTGATGGCCAAGGACAACCACCTCGCGGTGCTGAGCCGCGGCGGACGCGACCTCGCCACCGCGCTGCAGGAGGCGATCGCGACGCTGCCGCACACCACGCACGTCGTGGTCGAGGTGGACCGGCTCGACCAGATCCCCGCGGTTCTGGAGGGCGGCGCGCACACCGTGCTGCTGGACAACTTCTCGCTGCAGGATCTGCGCGCCGGCGTCGCGCTGATCGACGGCCGGGCGACCGCGGAGGCCTCGGGCGGCGTGAACCTCGACACCGTGCGCGCGATCGCCGGCACCGGGGTCGACGTGATCTCGGTCGGCGCGCTCACCCACTCCGCACGGGCTCTCGATCTCGGGCTCGACGTGCGGATCGACGCCGGTCCGCGGATCGACTGAGATGGCTGGTCCGCTCTACCTCGATCACGCGGCGACCTCACCCGTCCGGCCCGAGGTGCTCGAGGCGATGGCGCCCTTCCTGACCCGGACGTTCGGAAACCCGTCCAGCCACCACACGGTGGGCGAAGCGGCGAGCGCGGCACTGGACGACGCCCGCGCCCGCGTGGCCCGCGTGCTGGGGCTGCGCGCCGGCGACGTGGTCTTCACCGCCGGGGGCACCGAGGCGAACAATCTCGCGGTCAAGGGCATCGTACTGGCCGCGCGGTTCCCGAGCGAGGAGCGCAGCGACGAGGCGAGGGGCGCCCGAGGCGGGCGGCACGTGATCACGACGCCGATCGAACACGAGTCGATCCTGGAGTCGGTCGCATACCTCGCGCGCTTCCACGACGTGACGGCGACCCTGGTGCCCGTCGACGGCCGGGGTCGAGTGGATCCGGCCGCGGTCTCCGCGGCGATCCGCGACGACACCGCGCTGATCGCGGTCGGGCATGCGAACAACGAGATCGGCACGATCCAGGACGTCGCGGGCATCGCCGCGGCCGCCGCGGCACGCCGCGTCCCGCTGCATGTGGACGCCGTGCAGTCCGCCGGCTGGCTGCCGCTGTCGGGACTCGGCGCCGACGCGATCGCGATCGCCGGCCATAAGCTGGGCGCCCCCAAGGGCATCGGCGCGCTCGCGGTGCGCGGACGCGTGCCGCTCGAGCCCCTGGTGCACGGCGGAGGTCAGGAGCGCGGACGCCGCTCCGGCACCGAGAATGTGGCGGGCGCGGTGGCTCTCGCCACGGCGCTCGAACTGGCCGAGGGCGAACGCGCAGAGGCCGCCGCTCGCGTCGGCGCGGAGTCCGCGCGGCTCATCGCGGGCATCCTCGCGGCGGTGCCCTCGGCGCGCCTGACCGGTGACCCGGAGCGGCGGCTGCCCGGCACGGCGAGCTTCACCTTCGCCGAGGTCTCTGGCGAAGCCGTGCTGCTCGAATTGGAGCGGCGGGGCGTGGTGTCGTCCAGCGGGTCGGCGTGCGCGGCCGGCAGCGACGAGCCCTCCCACGTGCTGCTGGCCTGCGGGATCGACCCCGTCGTCGCGCAGACCTCGGTGCGCTTCACGCTCGGCCACGCGGGTCTTCCCGGCGACGGACCGGAACGGCTCGTGGGCCTCGTCTCCGACGCCGTGGCCGCCGTGCGCTCCTAGACTGGCGAGGTGCCCGCTCCGCTCGTGACCGTGATCGTGCCCGGTCGCGACATCGCCGACTTCGCCCCCGCCGCCCTCGATTCGCTGCGCGCGCAGACCGAGACGTCCTGGCGTGCGATCCTCGTCGACGACGGATCCAGAGACGACACCGGCCGGATCTTCGAGGCCGCGGCGCACGTGGATCCCCGGTTCACCCTCCTGCGCCACGCCCGCTCCCGGGGCCTGGGCGCCGCCCGCAATGCGGCCCTCGACCTCGTCGACACCGAGTACCTCGGCTTCCTCGACGGCGACGACGAGCTCGCGCCGACCGCTCTCGCGCGGATGACGGGCACCCTCGCCGCGACCGGCAGCGACTTCGTGACGGGCGCCTACGTGCGCTCGCGCTGGGACGGCCGGGGCTACGAGGCGGGGCGGGTGCAGCCCTGGGTCGCGGCGGCGACGGATCCGGAGCGCCTCGGGACCACGATCTTCGCGCATCCTGCCGCGTCGGCGAACATCGTGGCGTGGTCGAAGGTCAGCCGCACCGCGTTCTGGCAAGGCCTCCGGTTCCCGGAGGGCGTCGCCTACGAGGACCAGGTCGTTGCGCAGCGGATGTACACGACCGCACGTGCCTTCGACGTCATCCCCGATGTGGTCGTGCGGTGGCGGCTGCGCGAGAACGGCACGTCGATCACGCAGGGCAAGCATCGGCTCCGCGTGCTGCACGACTACCTCGCGGCGCTGCGCGGCGGCATCGATGTGCTGCATCAGGCGGGCGCGCGCGCTGCCGTGGCCGCTAGGCTCGACCTCATCCTCGCGATGGACGTGCCGCCGCTCCAGGAGATCGCCGGCACCCACCCCGACCCCGCGTATCCCGCGGCGGTCCGAGCGTTCCTCGAAGAGCTCCAGGCACTCCCCGAGTTCGCCGACGCCCGCGTGGATCCCACCCTCGCCGCCGCGCTGCACTGGTAGCCGCGGCCACGGCCAGGACGGCCGGCGCGCCCGCGCGCATCGAGCCGCCCAGAATCAGGACCACCATGAACGACTATCTCTCCGAACTCTTCTCTCTCGATGGCCGCACCGCCGTGGTCACCGGCGGCAGCTCCGGCATCGGCCGCGGCATCGCGACCGCACTCGCCCGCGCCGGCGCCGCGACGGTGATCGTCGCCCGCGGCGCCGAGCGGATCGAGGAGACCGTGCGCGAGCTCACGGACGCGGGCTGCCGCGCCGCGGGCGTCGTCGGCGACCTCGGCACCCGTGACGGGATCCGTGCGGCCGGCGAGGCGGCCGCACTGCCGTTCGGCGAGCCCGACATCCTGGTGAACTCGGCCGGCATCAACATCCGCCCGGCCTTCGCGGAGATCACCGAGTCCGACTGGGACGCCACGATGACCGTGAACGCGCTCGCCCCGTTCCTGCTCGGACAGAGGTACGCCACGGGCATGGCGGAGCGCGGCTACGGCCGCCTCATCCACATCAGCTCGCAGCAGGCGCACCGTGCCTTCGTCGGCAGCGGGATCTACGGCGTCTCGAAGGGCGCGATCGAATCCCTGGTGCGGTCCGAGGCGGAGGCCTGGGGCGGGACCGGAGTCACCAGCAACGCCCTCGTCCCCGGTTTCGTGCTGACGCCGCTCAACGCCCGGCTGCAGGAGGATCCGCAGCAGATCGCGGCGCTCGCCGCCCGCACGATGATCGGCCGCAACGGGCTGCCCTCCGACTTCGCGGGTGCCGCGGTGTTCCTCGCCGGCGCCGGATCCGCGTACGTCACGGGGCATTCGCTGTTCGTCGACGGCGGCCTGAGCGTGCACTGAGCGCRCCCGGCTCCGGCCCTCTCAGGGCCGGAGCCGCTGGCGTCGTGCCGGGGACCGTCAGGCCGAGCGGACGTCGTCGTCGATCCGGGCTGCGGCCACCTGCTGCGCGGCGAGGTCGGCGTAGAGCCCGCCCTGCGCGAGCAGTTCGGCGTGCGTGCCCGACTCGATGATCCGCCCCTCCTGCACGACGTGGATGACGTCCGCGCCGATCACCGTCGACAGCCGGTGCGCGATGGTGAGCGTGGTGCGGCCCTTGGCCGCCTCGTCCAGCGCCTCCTGGACGACCCGCTCCGAGACGGTATCGAGCGCGGAGGTCGCCTCGTCCAACAGCAGCACGGGCGGATCCTTCAGCAGCACCCGCGCGATCGCAATGCGCTGCTTCTCGCCGCCGGAGAGCCGATAGCCGCGCTCCCCCACCACGGTGTCGTAGCCGTCCTCGAAGCCGGCGATCACGTGGTGGATGTTGGCCGCCGTGCAGGCCGCGACGAGCTCCTCGTCGGTCGCGTCCGGCTTGGAGTAGACGAGGTTCTCCCGGATCGTGGCGTGGAACAGATAGGTCTCCTGCGACACGATCCCGATCTCGTCGATGATCGATTCCTGCGTGAGGTCGCGCACGTCGGCGCCGTCGAAGAGCACCGCGCCCTCTGACGCCTCGTAGAGCCGCGGCGCGAGGTAGAGGATCGTCGTCTTGCCCGCGCCGGAGGGGCCGACGAAGGCCACGTGCTGTCCGGGCTCCGCCGTGAACGAGATCCCCTGGAGGGTGTCACGCCCGGCGGAGGACGCATCGGGGTAGCGGAACCGTACGTCGCGGAACTCGAGGCGGCCGCGCGGGCCTGGCGCGGCCGTCGCGGACTGCGCATCCGGCGCGTCCTGGATCTGGGGCACCAGATCGAGGTACTCGAAGATGCGCGCGAACAGCGCCTGCGAGGTCTGCACGTCCAGCGCGACGCGCATGAGCCCGATCAGCGGCATGAGCAGGCGCGCCTGCACGGTCGTGAACGCCACGATCGCGCCGGCGGTGATCGTTCCGGTGCCGCCCGCGACGAGGAATCCTGCGACGAGGTAGATGATCGCGGGGACGCTCGACATCAGCACCGACACCACGGCGAAGAATCCCTGGCCGCTCATCGCGGTGCGCACCTGCAGGCGGATCTGGGTGCGGTTCTGCGCCTGATAGCGCGCCGACTCGGAACGCTGCCGGTTGAACGACTTCGACAGCAGGATCCCCGACACGCTCAGGGTCTCCTGCGTGATGGACGTGAGCTCGGACAGCGACTCCTGCGTCTGCCCGGCGATCCGCGCGCGCACCTGTCCGACCCGCCGCTGCACGAGCACCAGGATCGGCATCACGCACACGGCGATGATCGTCAGCCGCCAGTCCAGCAGGATCATCGCGACGAGCGAGGCGATCACCGTGACGGTGTTGCCGAGGATGCTCGTGACCGTGCTCGTGAGCACGCCGGACACTCCGCCGACGTCGTTCTGCAGGCGGGACTGGATGACGCCGGTCTTGGTGCGCGTGAAGAAGCCCAGCTCCATCGACTGCAAGTGCTCGAACAGTCGCACGCGCAGATCTCCCGTGACGCTGTTGCCGACGGTCGAGGTGAGCCAGGTCTGCACGACGCCCAGTCCGGACGAGAGCAGGTACAGGCCGATCATCGACACGACCAGGACCACCAGCAGTTCGAGCTGGGGTCGGCCACCGCCATGCGGGAACAGCGCGTCGTCGAACACCTTCTGCACCAGGAGCGGCGGGATCACCCCGAGCGCGGCGCCGACGATGACGAGCAGGACGGTCGTGAGGATCCGCCGCCGATAGGGCCGGAACAGCCCCACCACCCGGCGTCCGAGGTCGGGGATGCGAGGTGCGTCCGCATTCTGCTTGCGCTGCGCCGCCTCGTCGACCGGGCGCCCGCCGCGCACGCCGCCCATCCTGGCCATCATGCTCATCCGCCCACACCCCTGACCGCCTCCGGCCGCCCGCGCCGTCGGCACCTGCCGTTCTCTGCTTCGGGGTAAGCGTATGTCCGGGCGCCGACGTCGCGGCGCACCCGCCGGATGCGTCCGCTCAGGGCGCAACCCGCGCGGCCGGGCGCTTCGCACAGCAGCTCAGGCATCGGGGCGCTGCTGTGAGCAGCGCGGGCGCCTGCGGATCCGATCCGGGAATGGAATGTCCGAGGCTGTGGTTACGCTGAGAGTCGCTCGCAGCTCCGCGCAGCCCATCCCCTTTTTTCGCCCCCGCAGAGCCGGAGGAAACACATGTCCGCCCTTGACACCGGATCCGTGCCGATCAGCGCCGGATCCTCCCTGATCCCCCGCCGAGACATGGCGGTCATCTGGGTGCTCCTCGCCGCCGCCTTCGTCGCGATCCTCAACGAGACGACGATGAGCATGGCGATCCCGCACCTCATCGACGATCTCAAGATCACGCCCCTCGCCGCGCAGTGGGTGACGAGCGCGTTCATGCTGACCATGGCTGTCGTGATCCCCACCACCGGATTCCTGCTGCAGCGCTTCACGACGCGGCAGATGTTCCTCGGCGCTTTGGCGCTCTTCTCCGCGGGAACGCTGATCGCCGCGCTCGCACCCGGCTTCACGGTGCTGCTCGTCGCCCGCGTCGTGCAGGCCTCCGGCACCGCGATCATGATGCCGCTGCTCATGACCACGCTGATGAATCTGGTCCCCGCGGCGAGCCGCGGCCGGATGATGGGGCGCGTCAGCATCGTCATCTCGCTCGCGCCCGCGATCGGCCCGACGCTGTCGGGCTTCCTGCTCGATCACTTCAGCTGGCGCGCGATCTTCGTGGTCGTGCTGCCGATCGCACTGGTCGCGATGCTGATCGGCTGGCGCTGGCTGACGAACGTCGGCGAGCGCACCGACGCCCCGCTCGACGTGCTCTCGATCGTGCTGAGTGCGTTCGGCTTCGGCGGACTCGTGTTCGGCCTCAGCCAGATCGGCGCCCTCGCAGGCGGCGGCGCAACAGCCGCTCCTCTGGTGATCTCGCTCGTCGTAGGCGTGGCGGGGCTCGTCGCGTTCCTCTGGCGGCAGGTGATCCTGCAGCGCAAGGATGACGCGCTGCTCGACCTGCGGGTGTTCGCCTCGCGAGACTTCACCCTCTCGATGGTGCAGATGTTCCTGCTGTCGCTCGCGTTCTTCGGGACGCTCACGGTGATACCGCTGTTCCTGCAGAAGGCGCTCGGCCTGGAGACGACGGAGGCGGGGCTCGTGCTCCTGCCCGGCGCGCTCGCGATGGGTCTGCTCGGTCCGGTCATCGGGCGGATCTACGACTCCCGCGGCACGAAGATCCTGCTGATCCCCGGCTCGATCCTCACCGCCGCATCGCTGTGGTTCTACACGACGCTCGCCACGACCACCCCGGTGTGGATCGTGCTCGTCGCGCAGACGCTGCTGTCGATCGGGCTCGCCCTGTCGTTCACGCCGCTGTTCACCGCATCGCTCGCGTCGCTGAAGCCGAAGTTCTACTCCTACGGCAGCGCGGTCATCGGCACCGTGCAGCAGGTCGCGGGTGCGGCCGGCATCGCCGTGATGATCGCCGTGTTCACGCTCATCGTGAACGCGAACGGCGGCACCGAGGCGCCCGACGCCGTCGCGGCCGGTTCGCGCAGCACGTTCGTGATCGGCGCCGTCATCGCGACCGTGACTATCCTCGGTGCTTTCATCATCCGCAAGCCCGAGGACCAGCCCGACGAGGCGGGCTCCGCCCCCGCAATGCACTGACCCTCCCGGGGCGCTCCGGGGCGTGCCGTTCCGGGGCGTTCCCCATTTAGAGTCGTCCCCGCCAGCGCACGCCAGAGGCTCCGCTGACGGGGACGACCCCGTGGTTCTGGCGCCATCTTCGGCGGGTGCAGCCTCACCTAGCGAGTCGTCCCCATGAGTGCACGCCAGGGGCTCTGCTCGCGGGGACGACCCGGTGACGTGGATCCCAACATTCCGAGTCGTCCCCGCCAGCGCACCCAATAGGCTCCGCTGACGGGGACGACTCTGTGGCTGTGGATAGTTTCCGCGCCATCTCGCTCCATGCGGCACGCTTGCGTGGCATGGGATGGCGCGAGGTCGCACACGCACAACAGGGGCTGATCACCCGGGCCCAGCTGCACGCCGTCGGGGTGACACGAGGCATGATCCGGCATCGGATCTCGACGGATCGATGGGTCGCGCGATCTTCGCTGGTCATAGGCACGACCACCGGCGACCTCACCCGAGCCCAGCTCATGCGGCTCGGTGTCCTGCACGCGGGCGGCGCCGCGCTCATCGGTGACCTCACGGCGGCGGAGCTCGGCGGACTGCGCAACTGGCATCGCGAAGAGGTCACCGTGCTGGTCCCCCAGGGCCGTGAGCTCGGACCGCCGCTGGAGAGGATCCGCTTCGTGGAGACCAGGCGCCCGCTGAAGACGATGAGACTACCTGACCTCGACCTTCCGGTCTGCAGGCTAGAACCCGCCGTGCTCCACTTCGCGGCGTATCAGCCATCGACGCGCACGGCAGAAGGCGTGCTGGCGGCGGCGGTGCAGCAAGGACTCACGACGGCCGCGCTGCTGCGCGAGTGGGTCGATCGGATGCGGCCCCTGCGCTGGGCGCCGATGTTCCGTCAGACGCTGGGCGAGATCGCAGACGGATCCCAGTCCGTTGCGGAGCTCGACGTGCTGCGGATGTGCCGCGAGTACGGCTTGTGCGCACCCCAGCGGCAGACGAAACGCCGGGATGCGCGGGGTCGGATTCGGTACACCGATTGCGAATGGCAGCTGGCCGACGGCCAAACGCTGGTGTTGGAAGTGGACGGAGCGTTCCATATGGAACTCGAGCATTGGGAGGACGACCTCGCCCGCCAGCGAGCACTCGCCGCGCACGGCCGCGTGCAGATCCGCTGCACCGCGCGGGAGCTCCGGGACACCCCGGGGACCATCGCCCACGACCTGCGTCTGCTCGGTGTCCCCCGCGCCGCCTGACCCTGTCGCTTCCGAATGCTGCAGGATGTGGCCAGCGCACGACGTCGAGTCGTCCCCACGAGCGCACGCTATAACCGCCGCTCACAGGGACGACCCCAAAAGGCGGGGCACTTCAAACCCGAGTCGTCCCCGCGAGCGCACGCCACAGGGTCCGCCGACGGGGACGAGGCGGAAGAAGGAGCACTGCAAACTCAAGGAGCCCGGGACCGAGTCGTCCCCACGAGCGCACGCCAYAACCGCCGCTGACAGCGACGACCCAAAGGGCGGGGCACCACAACCCCGAGTCGTCCCCGCGAGCGCACGCCATAGGGTCCGCTGACGGGGACGAGGCGGAAGAAGAAGCCAGCCCGGGGGGCTAGGGGAAGGGAGCCGTCAGGACTTCGCGGCGGGGAGACGGCAGACGCCGCCGATGCAGAGGCCAGCGTCGGCTGGGTCGATGCCCGGGAACAGTGCCAGGCCGCCATCGGCTGAGTCGATGCCTGGGAACGGCGCCAGGCCGGCCGAAGCGCCGCCCGGAGCAGCACCATTCGTCGGGCGCTGGGCGTCCGCGGAGGTGTGCTGCTCGGATTCGGCTGCGGTGGTCATCCCTCGATGGTACGCCCGCGCACGGCGACGGGCGCCGTTGAGGCGTTTGCCCCATGCCGCCCTCCTGCGCCGGGCGTATTCTTCGGTCGTGCGCTGGAGTTMGCCGCCCGCGAGGACGCCCCGGCGCGGACGCGAAGGAGCTTCCCATGATCATCAGCACTCCCCCGGCCGAGACCGCCGAAGGGCATGCCGCCGACATGTACGCCGAAGACATCGCGGACGCCGGTTTCGTCTTCGCCCACACCCGGGCGATGGCGGTGAACCCGGCGGCGCATGAGGCGTTCATGGCGCTCATCCGGGCGATCGTGCCCTCCATCGGCGTCCGCGTCTATGAGGCGGCGACCCTCGGCGCGGCACGCGCGATCGGATCCCCGCACTGCCTCCTCGCTCACGGACGCAAGTCGCTGCGCGCGGAAGTGCTCAGCGACGAAGGACTCGCCGCGTTCGCGCACGGCGACGACGGCGGGTTCAGTCCTGCCGAGCAGGCGGTGATCCGGTACGCCGAGGCGCTATCCACGGATCCGCGGACGATGACAGATGCCGACACGCAACAGTTGCGGGATGCCGGCTACGACGACCGTCAGATCGTGGACATCACCCTCGCCGCGGCCGCGCGAAACTACCTCAGCCGCGCGCTGCTCGCCCTTGCCGTGCCGACCGAGGAGGTGCCGGGACTGGATCCGGAGACGGCTGCGGCGCTGCGAGCCGCAGCCGGCTGAGGCCCGCCCGACCCGCCCCGCTCCCGCCGAAAGCACCGCCCGACCCCTCCCGCGCTCCCAGGTGGGAAGACCCTCCGAATCGAGCCGAATCGCCGCACAGCGGTTGAGAGCTCCGTCCCAAAGGGGAATCGTGGCCCGGACACATGCCGTGACCTCGGCATGTCCGCAACCGGAAGGAGTGCCTCGTGCTCACCTTGACCGACAACGCCACTGCGCTGGTCACCACGCTCGTCCGTCGTCGTACCGACACGGAGGGGGCGGGACTGCGCATCCATACGGCCGACACACCGGGTCAGGCGGGCGAACCCCGCCTTGCCGCCGATGTGGTCGTCTCGCCGGAGCCTGACGATCAGATCCTGGATCTGCCCGGCGCCCCGGTCTTCCTCGAAGGGGAGGCCGCCATCGTCCTGGACGACAAGGTCCTCGACGCGAACGTGAATGAGGAGGGCGCCGTGTCGTTCTCCTTGATGCCGAAGGTCGCCTGACTCTCGGCGCGAGCCGAACGGGCGCATGACCAGGACCTCGCGTCCGGTCATGCGCCCGTTCCCGTTCATGCAGAGTGCGGCATGCGGCCCCCTCTACCGTGGACGGATGCTGAAACGCCTCGCCGCCCGCGTGTTCTGGATGCTCAGCCGCTGGACGCTCGCGACCGAACCGGCACCGACACGTCCCACAGTGCTGATCGGCGCACCGCACACGTCGAACTGGGACTTCGTGCTCATGCTCGGCATCGCCTGGCGGCTCGGCATCGATGTCCACTGGCTCGGTAAGAACAGTCTGTTCCGAGGCTGGCGCGGCCCGCTCATGCGTCGCCTCGGCGGAATACCCGTGGACCGGTCGGATCCCTCCCGCGTCGTCGATGAGGTCGTCGCGCAGGTCAATGACGGCGCCGTGTTCGGGCTGGTGGTCACCCCCGACGGCACCCGTGGTGGCAACGAATACTGGAAGAGCGGCTTCTACCGCATCGCCCTGGAGACGGGCCTGCCGGTGACGCTCGGCTTCGTCGACCGCACCACCATGACGACCGGGCTCGGGCCGACGTTCGAGCTCACCGGAGATGTCGCCGCCGACATGGATCGGATCCGCGGGTTCTACGCGGACAAGGCGGGCGTGCGCCCCGAACGGCGCACCGAACCGCGCCTGCGCGAGGAGTTCCCCGCGGTCACCCCAGGCCCGTGACGAGGTTGATGATCGTGCCGAGGATCAGCGCGCCGAACACGTAGGCGATCGTGGTCTGCGCGATGACGATCCGCCGGATCGCGTTGCGCGTGACGTTGGTGTCCGCCACCTGATACGTCATCCCCAGCCCGACCGAGAAATAGATGAAGTCGGTGTACTCCGGATCCTCTTTCTGATTGAAGACGATCCCGCCGGATCCGTCGTAGTAGAGCTTCGCGTACCTCAGCATGTAGTCGGTCTGGATGAGCCCCCACGAGGCGGCCACACTGAGCACGGCACTCCCCGCCAGCGCGAACTGCGTCCACCCCGCCGCATGCCGGGCCTGGAGCACCACGACGAGGACAGCCGCGATGCTGACGAAGCTGCCCGTCAGCGCGATCACCCGGGCGGCGCCGCGTCCGGGATCCTCCTCGATCGCGTGCGCGTGCGTCTGCGCGGCATCCATTCGCCACACCACCAGCAAGATCCATACGACGCTCACGAGGGCCAGCGTGCCCCACCCGGCGAGTATGCCCGCCGCGAGACCGAGGAACGGTGTCACGACGAAGCCGACCACGATGCCGACGACGATCGCGACTGTGGCGCGCACGCGCCAACGGTGTCGCAGGGGAAGCTCGCTCACCACCGAATGCTATCCCCGGCGCCGGCTCATGCCGCGGACCGTTCGGGCTGGCAATGCGGACAGAGCTGCGCCGAGGCGCCGCCGAAGACGCGGTCGACGATCGTCGTGCCGCACACCGGACACGCCTCGCCGCCGCGCCCGTGCACGGCCATCGCGGCGATTTTCGCCTGCTTGAGCCGGCCGGGCGGCAATCCCCGCCGATCCGCGAGCGCGCCTCTCAGCACGTCGACCGTGGCGTGGAAGAGCCGCTCGCGCTCCTCACCGTCGAGCAGGGCGGCATGCACCACGGGCGAGATCTTCGCGCGGTGCAGGATCTCGTCGGAGTAGGCGTTGCCGATCCCGGCGAGCGACGTCTGCTCCTGTAGCAGCGCCTTGATCTGCTTGCGCCGGCCGCCGAGTGCACGCTCGAAGGCGTCGCGATCGAAGTCCTGGGCGAGCGGATCCGGCCCGAGCGCCGCGATGCCCGCGACGTCGGCGGGTGCGTCGACGACGTTGGCCGTCACGGCCAGGAAATCGCCCATGTCCACGAACTGCATCACTGCGCCGTCATCGAGCGTGATCCGCGCCACCTCGGGCACGGGCTCTTCACTCGGCGGGTCTTCCGGGGCATGCCAGCGGATCCAGCCGTTGCGACCGAAGCCAATCATCAGCCATCCTGCCTCGGTGTCGAAGCCGACGTGCTTCCCGAAGCGCTCCAGGTGCCGGATGTGCGCTCCGACCAGCGAGCCCGGCGGGCGATCCCGCGTCTTGATGATGCGGAACTCGCCGACATCCAGGTCGGCGATCGCGCGACCGCGGATCCGCTCGTCGAGGARCTCGACCAGCGCCTGCACCTCCGGAGACTCGGGCATGCGCCCATCCTCGCACCGGGGTCGGACATCCGCCCGATACGCCGCTCAGGCGAACGCCGCCCCCGCTCAGGCGAGCGCGACCTCGTCGTGCCGCGCGATGGCCAACTCCTGACCCGGGTAGCGGAGGCCGGCGAAGTACATGTTGGTGTGGGCGACGATCTGCTCGCCGGAGATCCGGACGCCATCCGCTGTCGCGTCTACCGTCGTGTGCGCGTCGCGCACGAGTGTCACGTCATACCCTTCCGCCGCCGCGCGCTGGGTCGTGGTGCGCACGCAGAAGTCGGACTGGGCGCCTGCGATGACCAGGCGGGTCGCGCCGTATCCGTCGAGCACCGTCCGCAGATCGGTGTCCGCGAACGCGTCGCGGTAGCTCTTGCGCACGAGTGCCTCGCCATCGATGCGGACGAGCGGTGCCGCGAGTTCCCAGTCCGGCGTGCCGACGCCGACGGGATCGTGATGCACCCAGACCACGGGGACCCCTTCGACGCGCGCCCGGCGCACGAGCGCGTCGGTCCTCGACAGCACCCCGTGCTCATCGAAGCAGCCGGGCATGACGCCCTCCTGCATGTCGATCACGAGGAGGATGGTGCGCTCCTCCGGACGCACGGCGAGGCCCGTGGGCATCAGTCCCAGGCCAGGTAGTCCTCGATGGCGAAGGCCGTGTCGACCGGGTCGCTGACGGGGAACAGATGCCCGCCGCCCTCGATCGTCACGACACTGGCGCGCTCCACCGCGGACGCACGCAGTTTCTCGCCGTTCGCCGGCGGCATGACGTCGTCCGCGGATCCCTGGATGATCAAGATCGGCACGGAGGGAGCGATCGGTACCTCGATGTCCTCGACCCCCAGCAGCAGCACGCCGAGGGCACGGTCGGTGCGCTTCGCGGAGAGCGCGCGGGCGACCGTGCCGCCCACGCCGTGACCGCCGATCCAGGTCGCGCCGATGCCTGCGTGGTCCATGACGTCGCTCGCGTCCTGCACACGGTCCTCGAGCGTCGCGTCGTCGTCCTTGCGGCTACCGATCCGCAGCACACGGATCCCTTCACCGGCGAGGATGTGTGCGACCGATCCCAGCGCTCCGCCTTCGAGACCGCGTCCCGGGATCAGCACCAGAACGGGCCCGTCGCCCTCTGACATCTCGTCGATGTAGGGGATCGCGCGGCCATCGGGTTCGAAGATGCTGTTGTTCTCGGTAGTCACCGATTCATCGTATCGAGTCTCACCATCGGCCCCGCTGTTGTCGTTGCCAACGCCCGCATGGCTGCACGGATCCCCCGCGGACCCCGCCGCAACCCATGCCTTCGGTTCCACGCACGCGCTCGTAAGCGTTCATGAGGATCTCGCAGTCGCAGCAGCACGCGCCCTTGTCGCTCAGTGTCCGCAACAGCGCGGTCGCCCGCGGCGCCCTCGTATCTCGGAAGTGGGTGGCAAAACGATGGCTGCCGTTGCATCCGTGCGCGGTCAGCTGGCGGTCCACGAAGCAGACCAAGCACTCGCCGTCGCGAGGAGCAAGGAGTTCCTCCGACAGCGTGCGCACGATCCGCTCCGCCTCAAGTTCGATCTGTTGCGCTTCCATGACGAGACCCTGGCACGAGGCGGGGACATTCCCGCCGGAGGCACCGAGGAAGCACCGCGGCGGATACCGAAACCGCCGCGGCCGCAGATCCGGGACGCCAGCCAACGTTCCGGCGTACTGTCGGCGATTGGGCCCGGCGACGTCGACTCATTCGTCGATCACATCGAGCCGGAATGTGGCGACAAGAGGAGCGACGATGACCCAATACATCATCTACTTCAACCAGCAGTGGGTGGGCGACCACAGCCCGGAATGGTTCGCCGAACGCGGACCGCTCGCCACTGCCGTGGTCTCGGATCTCAGGGAGGCGGGCGCCCTCGTCTTCGCCGGAGGCGTGCACGAGGACATGGATGCCGCCTTCACCGCCGACGCATCGAGTGGCACGCCGGTGATCACCTCTGGGCCCTTCGCGCCGGACGAGCAGTACATCGGGGGCTTCACGATCATCGACGTCGCCGATGACGACGCCGCGAAGCTCTGGGCGGGCAGGATCGCCGAGGCGTGCGGCTGGCCGCAGGAGGTCCGCCAGGTCAGCTGACCTGCCCCTCCTCGTCGGGCTCGGCGCGGAGCAGATCCGCGATCTCCTCCTCCGGACGAGGCGCGATGTTCTCGTCCTCCTCGAGTTCAGGGATCGTCGGCTCGCCCTCTGCCGGGACATGTCGGGGCGTGGGTTGCTCATCGGTATCGGACACGGCCGTGCCTCCTCTGGACGACACCGTCATCCTACGAGCGGCACGACGAAAGAGGGCGCTCAGCGCGAGACTCGGTCCACCCAGTCCTGGAGCAGCGCATGCAGCAGTTCGGGCCGCTCGTGCGGAAGAGCGTGGCCGGTGCCGTCGAGCAGTGCCGCTGTCGCGCGCGAATAGCGTTCCGCGAGATCGAGCGCGGCGGCGTATCCGACCGTCGAATCGAGCCGGCCCGCCACCACGAGAGTGGGGCCGTTGAACGGCGCTCCTTTCCCCGGCGCGAGTTCCCAGTGCTCGGCG
This sequence comes from Microbacterium sp. 05N427, assembly GCF_056397105.1. Classification (NCBI taxonomy): domain Bacteria; kingdom Bacillati; phylum Actinomycetota; class Actinomycetes; order Micrococcales; family Microbacteriaceae; genus Microbacterium; species Microbacterium sp. 05N427. The sequence continues at coordinate 170,239 of NZ_JBFTMT010000007.1, read as the reverse complement.
ATCCGCTCCATCGCGGCCCCGTCGGCGAGGGCCATGCCAGGGACCACGAACTGCTCATACCGTTCGAGCATCTCGGACGTCTGCACGACGAAGTATCCGCGGAACTCCTCGTCGCCAAGCTCGCCGGATCCGACGACGACGCGATGCTCCGGCACATCCCGGATGTCCGGCAGCAACGGGCAGATCAGCGCGAGACCTGCCACGCGTTCAGGCCGACGCGCTGCCATCGCCAGCGCGAAATGAGCACCCGCCGAATGCGCCACCAGCAGATAGGGCTCTCCGCCGCTCACCTGGTCCGCGAATTCGAGGAGCACGGCAAGGACGTCTTCAGCGCTGCGGATCTCCGGCGTCGCCGACGTGAGGCCCATGCCCGGAAGGTCCGGATAGATCCGCCGGATCCTCTCGGCTCCCGCGAACGCCGGTTCGAAGCAGGCCTCGGACTCGCGGTGATCGACGCCGGCTCCGTGGAGGACCAAGGCCGGCAGCCCGGCCCCATGCTCCACGTAGTGCACCGTGGTCTTGCCTGTGCGCGCATCCACAGCACCACCGTATGACGCGGAGGCCCACGGCGCATCCGCCCGTCCAGCAGACGGTGAAGCGGATCTGACCACCTGACGATGGAGGGCAACGGGCGCACCGAGCCGGGCGCAGGAAGCCGCCTGGGCCTGCTAGTACGCTGGTGAACGGCCGCGATCCGTGCGGGAGAGGACGGGCTTGCATGAACATCACCCAGCTACGGCGCTTTGTCGCCGTCGCCGAGGAGCTGCATTTCCCTCGTGCGGCGGACCACCTCGGAATCTCGCTCGCCGCACTGTACTCCTCGATCGAGAAGCTCGAGGAGGAGGTCGGGCATCCACTCGTCGTCCGTGGCGGAGACACGCGGCTGACGAAGGCCGGGATCCTCCTGCTCCCCGAGGCACGGGAGCGTGTCGCCGCAGCGCCTCCGCCAGCGCCGTCGAAGCCGATCACGCCGTCTGGCGGCAAGGCCAAGGCGTCGAAGGGCAAGGGCCGGGCTCCCGCGGTGAAAGGGCAGCCCAAGCCGTACAAGAAGCGCCAGGGCCGCTGACGCGGCGGCCGTGGATCCCAAGCCCGTAACGCGTCGGCGCCCATCTGAGCAGCCGTCGGCGGTTCGGTCAATGGGATGCCGCATGCCGGCGGTGCCCGTGAACCGGCCGCTCCATGTCGGGGGTGCCTCGTACCCTAGATGCATGGCCACCCTCGACGATCTGCGTGCCATAGCCGGGCAGCTCCCCGGCACTGAGGAGCGTGCGACGACGGGCGGTGCGGCGTGGTTCGTGCGAAGCAAGCTGTACGCGTGGGAGTGCCACCCGTGGCCGAGCATCCCTGACCAGGTTCGTGCGATCGTCGCATCGGAACTCGTGGTCGGCGTGAAGATCGCCGACGCGGACGACGCGCTCGCCCTCCGCGAGATGGAGCCCAGCGTCTTCCTTCCAGCGACGACCCGCTGGGGCGAGCCCAAGATCGCGTTCCGCATGGCGGCGGTCGACCCCTGGCATTTCGCCGAGCTCGTGACCGAGGCATGGCGGGTGCAGGCGCCAAACTATCTGCGCCGCGAGTTTGATGCATCGACGACGCGCAGAAGCAGCAGTTCTGATAGCGCATGACAGCGCTGGCGGACGAGTTCGACACACTCCCCGCCAGGGCGAGGTCCTCCACGGCTTCGCCCTCAAGATCTACCCGATCCTGACTGCCCTCGGCTTCCGGACGCGTCCGATTGAGTCCGGCCCGTCGAAGCGTCAGACGTTAAACCGGAACTCCACCACGTCGCCGTCCTGCATGACGTAGTCCTTGCCCTCTAGGCGCGCCTTGCCCTTCGAGCGGGCCTCCACGACGGATCCGGTGTCCACGAGGTCCTGGAACGAGATGACCTCGGCCTTGATGAAGCCCTTCTCGAAGTCGGTGTGGATCACGCCGGCCGCCTGAGGAGCCTTGTCGCCCTTGTGGATCGTCCAGGCGCGCGCCTCCTTCGGCCCGGCGGTGAGGTAGGTCTGCAGGCCCAGGGTGTCGAACCCGATGCGCGCGAGCTGGTCGAGGCCCGACTCGTCCTGACCGGTCGAGGCGAGGAGCTCCGCCGCGTCCTCGGGGTCCAGGTCGATGAGCTCGGACTCGATCTTCGCGTCCAGGAAGATCGCCTGCGCCGGGGCGACGAGAGCCGCGAGCTCCGCCTTGCGGTCGGCGTCCGTGAGCACGGCCTCGTCGACGTTGAAGACGAAGATGACCGGCTTCGAGGTCAGCAGGCCCAGCTCCTTGATCGGGGCGAGGTCGATCCCGCTCGTGGAGAGCAACTGGCCGCGCTCGAGCGAGTCCTTCGCCGCGTTGGCGGCTTCGAGCACCGAGGCGTCGGTCTTGCGGCCGCGCACCTCCTTCTCGATGCGCACGATCGCCTTCTCGAGCGTCTGCAGGTCGGCGAGCATGAGCTCGGCGTTGATCGTCTCGAGGTCGTTCTTCGGGTCGATCGCGCCCTCTACGTGCACGACGTCGTCGTCGGCGAAGCCGCGCACGACCTGCGCGATCGCGTCGGCCTCGCGGATGTTCGCGAGGAACTGGTTGCCCAGCCCCTCCCCCTCGCTCGCGCCGCGCACGATGCCCGCGATGTCGACGAATGACACCGTCGCCGGCAGGATCCGCTCGCTGCCGAAGATCTCGGCGAGCGCGTTCAGCCGCGTGTCGGGCAGGTTCACCACGCCGACGTTCGGCTCGATCGTCGCGAACGGGTAGTTCGCCGCGAGCACGTCGTTCTTGGTGAGGGCGTTGAAGAGGGTGGACTTGCCGACGTTGGGCAGTCCTACGATTCCGATGGTGAGAGCCACGGGGTACGAGTCTACCGGGGTGCGCCTCGGCTCAGGATCCGCGGACCGCGCGATAGGCCGCCGTGACGTACGGCATCGACAGCGTCGCGCCCTCGGCGAGGCCGAGCTCGTCGAACAGCTCGTCCATGGCGGCGGCGATCCGCGCCTTCTCCTCGTCGGATGATGTGATGATGAGGCTGCGCGAGCTCGCCATCGCGTGCAACTCGGCGCGCGTCATATCCCGCGTCCACTCCCAGCGCCGCTCCTCCAGCTCCCCGAACGGAGCCGCGACCCGCACGGCGTTCTCGCCGATCATCTCCTCGGCCGCACTGCCGCCCATGATCTCGGTCAGCCGACGCACCCACTCGGTGCGGTCGTCCCGCACGTTCCAGATGAGCCCGAGCACGCCGCCGGGGCGAACGACGCGGCCGATCTCGGCGGAGGCGGCGACGGGATCCACCCAGTGCCAGGCCTGACCGAGGGTGGCGGCGTCGGCGACGGCGTCTGCCAGTGGCAGCGCTTCCGCGGTTCCCGTGACCGCCTCGACCCCTGGCGTCTTCTCGCGCAGGGCGTCGAGCATCTGCGGATCCGGGTCCACGGCCACAACACTCGCGCCGAGGGCGAGCACGGCACGAGTGAGCTTGCCGGTCCCCGCGCCGATGTCCACGACCGTCTTATCGCTGTCCGTCAGCGGTTCCAACAACCAGGCGACCGCATCAGACCGATACTCCGGCCGTCCCTTCTCATAGCTGCCCGTCTCGGATCCGAAGCTCGTCGCACGTTCCACCATGGCCCGAGCCTACGCCCGGATTCGCACAGTCTCGGCGCGCCTGAACGGCTCCGGCGGCTCTGCATCGGAGGGTGGATTCGTGGCCCTGGACTTCACCGCGATCGACTTCGAAACGGCGAACTCCTCCCCCGCCTCCGCATGCGCGGTAGGCCTGGTCCGAGTCAGGGACGGTCTCGTCGTCGCCCAGACCGGCTGGCTGATCCGCCCTCCTGCAGGCCACGATGCGTTCCAGGAGTGGAACGTGCGGATCCACGGCATCCAGCCGCACGAAGTCGCCGACGCCGATGGCTGGAGCGAGCAACTGGACCGGCTCTGCGCCTTCGCCGGTGCCGATGTGCTCGTCGCGCACAACGCCGGCTTCGACCTGAACGTGATCCGTCGCGCCTGCGAGGCCACCGGAGACGAGTGCCCGCCGTACCAGTCGCTCTGCAGCCTGAGCGTCGCGCGAAAGGTCTACGACCTCGACTCCTACAAGCTCCCGGTCGCCGCAGCCGCCGCCGGCTTCGGCTCGTTCCCGCACCATGACGCGCTGGCCGACGCACGCGCCTGCGCGCAGATCGTGATCGACGCGGCCCGGCGTACGGCATCAGCCACCGTGCACCAGCTCGCCGAGGCGATCGGCGTGCGCCTCGGCGACCCCCTGGCCCCTGCAGCGCCCGCGAAGGTGCGCGCCGCCGCCTGACGCGATTGCGGCCGCCCACGGCCCCGCTCTCCTGCGATGTCGGTGGCCCCGCCCATGATGGACGCATGGACGCGCTCGCACTGCTCATCGCCGCACTCACCGCCGTGGCGGGCCTCGCCGTGGGCTGGTTCCTCGGCCGCAGCCGCGGCGCCGCCGACCTTGCCCGCGCCGACGCGGAGCTCGCCGTCGTGCGCGAAGACAGGGACAGGCAGAACGACCTGTACCGCGATGCCGTCGAGCATGCGCGCCGCGAGCAGCACGACGCCGCGGAGCGCGTCCGTCAGGAGAACGCCGTGCTCACCGCTCTCGCCCCGGTGCGAGAGAGCCTGCACCGCATGCAGCAGACCGTGACCGTGCTGGAGCGCGAGCGGCATGCGCAGTTCGGCCAGCTCAGCGAGCAGCTGCGGCGCACCGAGGAGAACGGAGAGGCGCTGCGCTCCACGACCGAGTCGCTGGCCGGCGCCCTGCGCTCCACCTCTGCGCGCGGCGTGTGGGGCGAGACCCAGCTCCGCCGTGTGGTGGAGGCGGCGGGCCTCACCCGACACGTCGACTTCGACCTGCAGACCACGATCCACTCGGATGCGGGCCACGGCCGCCCCGACATGGTGATCCGACTCGCCGGCGGGGCTTCGATCGCGGTGGATGCGAAGGCCCCGCTCGATGCGTTCCTGGCCGCGGGCGCGCTCGGATCCGATGATCCGCAGCGGCGACCTCTCCTGCAGCAGCACGTCAAGGCCGTGCGCGCGCACATCGACGCGCTGGCGAAGAAGGCCTACTGGTCGGGGCTCGAGGTGAGCCCCGAGTTCGTGATCTGCTTCCTGCCCACCGAATCGCTGCTGTCGGCCGCGCTCGACGAGGATCCGGCCCTGCTCGACTACGCCTTCAACAAGCGGGTGGCGCTGGCCACCCCGGTGAATCTGTGGGCCGTACTGAAGACGGTCGCCTACACCTGGAAGCAGCAGGAGCTGTCCACCGAGGCGGCCGTACTTCTCGATCTCGGCACGCAGCTGTACGACCGGCTCGGCGTGCTCGCCGGCCACGCCGACGACCTGCGCCGCGCACTCGAGCGCACCGTCGACAGCTACAACCGCTTCGCCGGATCTCTGGAGAGCCGCGTGCTGGTGACGGCACGTCGCTTCCCCGGTGTGGATGCCGACGCGCTCATTCCGCCCGCGACACTGACCAGCTCGACACGGCGGTTCACCGCAGAAGAACTGACGTCATCTCCGGATGAGGATCACGCGGAGGCGATGCGTGCAGACCTCGGCGAGCTGCGCTCTCGTGTGAGCGATCAGGACGACGCCGCTGCGCGGATCGACCGGGACACCGATCGCACCGAGCACGACGGCCGGGCCGAGCAGGAGGAGGTCACGCGCTCCCGGGAACCGCGCTGAGCAGGAAGACCACGGTGGCGGAGAAGAGCACGAAGGCGCCGATCATCCACCAGGCGCTGATCTCGTGGCCCTCTTCGCGGCGCACACGGAACAGCACATCGGTGCGGCGAGCGGCATCCATCTCGACGATCTTGACGGATCCGGTGTCGGTGACCGTCTCCTGGCGGTAGATGTTCTCCGCAGCCATCGTCCACGCTCCCCTGCTCCGCATTCCGAACTGCGCTGAATGCGCCGTGCACGCCGGTCGGCGCCCCCTCTATTGTGCCAGGTGACACCGAGAAGACGCGGAATGCGATCAGGTCGTTATCGACGGGCCTCTTCAAGACCCGTGCGGCCCGGCCCCTCAGGACGCCGGTGCCGCGAACGCCCCGCTCAGAGCCACTTCGAGACGAGGTGCTCCGAGGCGATACGGCGCAGGGTTCCGGAGGCGCTGCGCAGCACGACGCTCTCCGTGTAGAGGTAGTCGCCGTCGCGGCGGACGCCGGCGACGAGCTGCCCGTCCGTCACTCCGGTGGCGACGAAGATCGTGTTGTTGCCGCTCACCAGATCATCGGCCTCATAGACCTTGTCCATGTCGAGTCCGGCGTCGATGCCGCGCTGACGCTCGTCGTCGTCGCGCGGCCACAGCCGGCCCTGGATGTGTCCGCCGAGCGCCTTGATCGCGCACGCCGTGACGATGCCCTCTGGGCTTCCGCCGACACCGATGCACATATCGGTGCGTGCGCCGTGCCGCGCTGCGTTGATGCCACCGGCGACATCGCCGTCGCTCATCAGACGCGTGCCTGCGCCAGCATCGCGGATCTCCTGGATGAGCTGCTCGTGGCGCGGACGGTTCAGCACCGAGACGACGATCTCGTCGACGGGCTTGCCGAGGGCGCCGGCCAGACGCTTGATGTTCTCCGCGACAGGGAGGCGGATGTCGACCACGCCGACACCGGCGGGGCCCGTGACGAGCTTGTCCATGTAGAAGACGCTGGAGGCGTCGAGCATCGTCCCGCGATCGGACACCGCGATCACCGAAAGCGCGTTCTGGCGACCGGCAGCGGTCAGCGATGTGCCGTCGATCGGGTCCACGGCGATGTCGCACTGCGGGCCCGTGCCGGATCCGCTGCCGACGTGCTCTCCGTTGAAGAGCATCGGGGCGTTGTCCTTCTCGCCCTCGCCGATCACGACGCGACCGTCGAAGTCGACGGTGCCGAGGAAGGCGCGCATCGCATCCACGGCGGCGCCGTCGGCCGCCTCCTTCGCGCCGCGTCCGATGAACGGAACGGCACGGATCGCCGCGGCCTCCGTCGCACGGACGAGCTCCAATGCGAGGTTGCGGTCGGGGCTGAGGGGGCTGAGATTGGCTGAGAGGCTCACCATGCCCCCAGCGTAGGGGCGGGCCGGTTACGGATCCCCAGATTTCCGCGCCGCGAAACCGAAAGATCAGCTCTTCTTTACCAGGCCGAAGATCCGCCATCCCAGGCCCGCCGTCACGCGCTCTGAATCGCCGATCCTGCGGCGCTAGAGTGGCACAGACCCCCGTCGTCCAGCACAGGAGAAGCCATGCCCGTTGCCACCCCGGATCAGTACGCCGAGATGCTCGACCGCGCGAAGGCGGGCGGCTTCGCCTACCCGGCGTTCAACGTCTCCAGCTCGCAGACCATCCACGCCGTGCTGCAGGGTCTGACCGAGGCCGGCTCCGACGGCATCATCCAGGTCACCACCGGCGGCGCCGACTACTTCGCCGGACAGACCGTCAAGGCCCGCGCCACGGGTGCACTCGCCTTCGCGAAGTTCGTCACCGAGGTTGCGAAGTCCTACCCGGTCACCGTCGCACTGCACACCGACCACTGCCCGAAGGACGCCCTCGCCGGCTTCGTCGAGCCGCTCATCGCCGCTTCCGAGGAAGAGGTCAAGGCGGGCCGCAACCCCATCTTCCAGTCGCACATGTGGGACGGCTCGGCCGTGCCGCTCGCGGAGAACATCGAGATCGCCCGCGAACTCCTCCCCCGTATGAAGGCGATCAACGCGATCCTCGAGGTCGAGATCGGCGTCGTCGGCGGCGAGGAGGACGGCGTCGCTCACGAGGGCTCGAACGAGGCGCTCTACACGACCTTCGCCGACGTCGACCAGGCCGTTCAGGCGCTGGGCCTCGGCGAGCAGGGCCGCTACATCGCGGCGCTCACCTTCGGCAACGTGCACGGCGTGTACAAGCCGGGCGGCGTCAAGCTCCGCCCGGAGCTGCTCGGTGAGATCCAGCAGCAGGTCGCCGCGAAGTACGGCACCGGCGCCAAGCCGCTCGACCTCGTCTTCCACGGCGGATCGGGATCCACCGACGCGGAGATCGCCCTCGCGGTCGCGAACGGCGTGGTGAAGATGAACATCGACACCGACACGCAGTACGCGTTCACGCGCTCGATCGCCGGATACATGTTCAGCAACTACGACGGCGTCCTGAAGGTCGACGGCGAGGTCGGCAACAAGAAGGTCTACGACCCGCGCGCCTGGGGCAAGGTCGCCGAGACCGCCATGGCGCAGCGCGTCGTGGAGTCGACCCGTCAGCTCGGCTCGTACGGCCAGTCCAAGAGCTGACGACCGGCACAGCCGCACCGGTTTCCAAGAGCGCCGCGGGGATTCGTCCCCTCGGCGCTCTTGTCGTCCGCGGGGTCAGCCACCGGACTTCACCCCGACGACGAACCGTGGCCGATGTCCTGGCGGAGGAGAACCGTGCCGGCGGCGTTGCGGATCTCCACGGTGCGGATGTCTGACAACGGCTGCGCGGTTCCCGCAGAGAGGGTGGCCGTGCGGCCGGGATCCGCCTTCCACGTTGAGAGATCGGTGCTCCTGCCGTCGTCGCCGACGACCGTGAGCACGTAGGTCCAGTCGGCATCGGGGGCGTCCGCGGAATAGAGGCAGGCCATGTCGATCTTCGTCCCCCAAGCCACCGGGGTCAGCGAGATCGTGGCGCTCAAGGGCACCGCGTCGGCGCCCTTGAGCGCCACCGAGACCGCCGGGCGCGGAGCGAGTGCGACGACGGTGACGGGCACGGCGATGGCGAGCGCGGCCGCGATGCCGACACCGGCCCACAGCGCGCGGCGCCGTCCGCGCCGGCGCGCACGGGCGATCGAGAGCAGCTTCGGCCCCGCGGGGTCGACGTCCTCGGCGCCGATCCGCGCCGCGTCGTCCGCGTGCACACGCGACAACAGACCCACGGCGGGGACGAGGTCTGCGAGCGCCGCGCGGCATTCCGCGCAGACCGCGAGGTGCGCCTCGTACCGCGCGCGGTCGGCGGCGGACAGCGCGCCCATCGCATAGGCGGCATCCCAGGTCGCGTACGGATCCGGATCCACGTTCACCGGATCACCCCTCTCTCCTGCAGCGCGAGCCTCAGGGCCCGCAGTCCGTAGTGCATCCTGGATTTCACCGTGCCGCCCGGGATCCCCAGCTCGGTCGCGATCTCATCGACGCTGCGACCTCCGTAGTAGCCCGCGACGATCACGGCGCGATGCTCGGGACTGAGGTCTGCCAGCRCATCCTCGATGAGGATCGCGTCGAACAGCCGGTCCGTGTGGTCGCCCGAGACCCGCTCTGGGACCTCCGGCACCGGATGCTCATGGCGTCGCCGGGCGCTGCGCGCCTCATCGATGACGAGGTGCCGCGCGACCGTGAACATCCACGCGCGGGTCGTGCTCGCCTCCTGCTCCAGGATGCGCGGCGTGCGCCAGGCGCGCAGCAGCGTCTCCTGCACCACGTCATCCGCGGAGGCGTTGCTCCCGGTGAGATGCACGACGTAGCGGCGGATCGGTCCCGCGTGCACGTCGTAGAGCGCGGTGAGCCGTTCATCGTCGTCATCCACAGTCGCCTCCTCACTGGGAAACGAGGCCCGTGCCCCGAAAGTTCACCGGTGCGGGGTCTTCACCGTGCAACGAACTACTTCTGCAGCATCCCGTTCAGGTACGAGACGACCGCCGGATCCGTGAAGAAGGCCACCATCATGCAGACCATCGAAAGGGTGACGAACACGACGCCGCCCGCCACCGGCAGCCACCAGGTGAGCTTGCCGCGCCGCAACCGGAGCACCGACCATGCGGCGGTCGCGATCCAGCCGACGATGAGGACAACGCCGGCGACCATGCCCCAGGTCCGCGCCTGTCCGTAGCTCGAGAACGTGCCGGAGATCCCCGCCGCCTGCATCATCGTCGCCATGAGCGAGGACGGGTTCAGGAACGTGAAGATCGAAGTGATCACATTCCACAGCCCGTAGGCGAGCAACGCGATCGACGCCATCCGGTCGACCGGGTGCGCCGGGCGTTCCGCGGCGGCTTCGGCGGGAGCCGTGGGCTGGGCGGGAGCCGTGGGCTGGGCGACGGGAAGCGCCGTCGGCGGAGCCTGCACGACGGGCGGCGTCAGCGGCCGTCCCGCCCGTCTGCTCTGCTCCTCGGGGGTCGCGTACTCGCCGAAGGCCGGCCGAAGCGGCCGCTCCACGGAACCGGAGTCGGTCATCGGCTGCGCCCGCCCAGCGCCCGCTCGTCACGCTGGCCGGAGACGTCCTGGCGCAGCTCCTTCGGCAGCGAGAACATGAGGTCCTCCTCCGCCGTGCGCACCTCCGCGACGTCGCCGTAGCCGGCCTCGGCGAGCGCCTGCAGGACCTCCTCGACGAGCACCTCCGGCACGGAGGCGCCGCTCGTCACACCGACCGTCGTGACGCCGTCGAGCCACTCCTGTCGCACCTCGTCGGCGTAGTCCACGCGATACGCGGCCTTCGCCCCGTACTCGAGCGCCACCTCGACCAGGCGCACGCTGTTGGAGGAGTTGGCGGATCCGACCACGATCACCAGCTCCGCATCGGCGGCGACCTTCTTGATCGCGACCTGGCGGTTCTGGGTGGCGTAGCAGATGTCGTCGGACGGCGGATCCTGCAGTTCCGGGAAGCGCGTGCGCAGCCGGTTCACGGTCTCCATGGTCTCGTCGACCGAGAGCGTGGTCTGCGAGAGCCACACGACCTTGGACGGGTCGCGCACCTCGACGGTGTCGGCCTCGGCCGGCGAGTTCACCACAGTCACGTGGTCGGGGGCCTCGCCCGCGGTGCCCTCGACCTCTTCGTGGCCGTCGTGACCGATGAGCAGGATCTCGAAGTCGTCACGGGCGAAGCGCACCGCCTCGCGGTGCACCTTGGTCACGAGCGGGCAGGTCGCGTCGATCGCGTGCAGATGACGATCCTCGGCTGCGGAGACGACCATCGGCGAGACGCCGTGAGCGCTGAAGACCACATGCGAGCCCTCGGGGATCTCGTCCACCTCATCGACGAAGATCGCGCCCTGCTCCTCGAGCTCGGTGACCACGTGGATGTTGTGCACGATCTGCTTACGCACATACACGGGAGCGCCGTAGCGCTGCAGGGCCTTCTCGACCGCGACCACGGCGCGGTCGACGCCGGCGCAGTAGCCTCGCGGAGCAGCGAGCAGCACCCGCTTGGGTCCGTCGACGGGGCGGTCCTGGAGCGGCTCGCGCACGGCCGTGGGGCGGCGACGAGGGATCTGCGGCACGGGCAGCGCGACGGGTGAACTCACGCCCCGATTCTACCGGCGGCGTCCTGACAGCCGGCCGGGATCCGCCAGATACCCATTGCTACGCTGGGGAGGCGATGACCGTCTTCGAAGCAGCCTCCGTCCCCGGTGAGGCCCCGCCCGCCGACTCCGTCGCGCCACGCGAGTCCTCCGCGGACGCCCCGACCTCGATCGCGAGGCTGAACGCCACGATCCGCGACTTCGTGGCGCAGTGGGGCACGGTGTGGGTCGAGGGCGAGATCACGAGCTGGAACGTGCGCGCGGGCAACGTATTCGCGCGGCTCAAGGACACGCGCTCCGACGCGCAGATCTCGATCCGGGTGTGGTCGAGCGTGCGGGCCCGGATCCCCGCCGATCTCGCGGTCGGCGATCACGTGGTCGCCGCGGTCAAGGCCGACTATTTCGTCAAGGCCGGTGACTTCAGCTTCACGGTGTCCGCGATGAAGCACGTCGGCCTCGGTGACCAGCTCGAACGCCTCGAGCGGCTGCGCGCGCAGCTGCGCCAGGAGGGGCTCTTCGACTCGTCCCGCAAGAAGCCCCTCCCCTTCCTCCCCCACGTGATCGGGCTGATCACGGGTGAGAACTCCGACGCCGAGAAGGACGTGCACCGCAACGCCGAGCTGCGCTGGCCGCAGGTGCGCTTCCGCACCGTGCACGCCGCGGTGCAGGGCGATCGCTGCGTGCCGGAGACCCTCGCAGCGCTCAAAGTGCTCGACGCGGATCCCGACGTCGATGTCATCGTCATCGCGCGAGGCGGCGGGGATCCGCAGACCCTTCTCGGCTTCAGCGACGAGCGCCTGGTGCGCGCGGTCGCCGCGGCGGGGACGCCCGTGGTCAGCGCGATCGGCCACGAGAACGACCATCCCCTGGTGGACGACGTGGCCGACCTGCGCGCCTCGACCCCGACCGACGCCGCCAAGCGGGTGGTGCCGGACGTCGGTGAGCAGCGCGCGCTCGTCGCCCAGCTGCGGGCTCGCGCGACGACCAGGGTGTCGCAGCGCATCGCGCACGACATCGCGCAGCTCGAGCAGCTGCGGTCGAGACCCGTGCTGCGGGATCCGGAGCCGCTCATCGAGCGCCGTGCACAGGAGGTGTGGCTGCTCGCCGCCCGCACCCGCGACACGTTGGGACGCGCGATCGACGCCGCGGGGAGACGCACGGCAGAGCTGCGTGCCTCGCTGCGCGCACTGTCGCCCGCCGCCACTCTCGCCCGCGGATACGCGATCGCGCACCGCGACGACGGCGTGATCGTGCGCGACGCCGCCGACGCCCCCGCCGGCACCGCGCTCACCCTCACCGTCGACCGCGGCTCGCTGCGAGCCGTGTCGGAGGGCGAGATCGCCGAATCCCGCGACCCCGAAGCCCCTGAGGCGGGCTCCGCCGCACCGGCCGAGCGCTCCGACGTGCGCCGGTAGGATGGAGGGGTGACTGTGTCGAACGAGCCGTCCGCCTCCGCAGGGAGCTCTGCGCCGACCGTCGCCGATCCCGCCGCCCTCAGCTTCGAGCAGGCGAGGGACGAGCTGGTCCGCGTGGTCGCCGAACTCGAACAGGGGGCCCCGACGCTCGAGCAGTCGCTCACCCTGTGGGAGCGCGGCGAAGCGCTCGCCGCGCGTTGTGAGGAATGGCTGCTCGGCGCGAAGCGCCGCCTGGACGCGACCCGTCCCTCCGAGGGAGACGCGCGATGAGCCGCACCCCGAAACACGCACCCGTCGTCGCCGAGCTCGGCCGGCCGGAGACCGCGCAGGAGACCGCCGACCGCAAGGCTGCTTCCTCCGCCGCCTATCGCTCCAGCCAGACGTTCCGCGGCCTCATCGCCGCGCTCATCGCGACCGTCGGCGTCGTCCTGCTGATCGTGCTCATCGTGCCGCGCGGCAACTTCACGGGATCCAACGCCGTCGACCTCCCCGCCGCCGCCAAGAACGCCCAGAGCACCCTGAACCGCCCGGTCCTGCTGCCGACCCCGCCCAACAACTGGCGGGTCAACAAGGCCGTCTTGATCGACGGCAAGCCGGTCGTCTGGGACATCACGGTCGCGCCCCAGGCCGACGACGCCCGTGGCTACGCGCACGTCGCGCAGGCGTTCGACGCCGACGCCGACTGGGCCGCCACACCGCTTCGCGGCACGTCCTCGAAGGGCACCGTGAAGATCGGCGGGCGCGCGTGGGACGAGTACGTGATCCCGAACCCCGACTCTGCGGCGAACATCAACTACGCGCTCGGCACCCAGGTGGGCAAGGACTACGTCCTCGTCTACGGCGCTCTGGGCAAGGCGGGCACGGCGGAGCTGGTCGCCAAGATCAGCCCGCAGATCGATCAACTCGAAAGCGGACGATGACCGACATCACCACGCTGACCCCTGACGAGGCCTGGCAGCTCATGAGCGAGGGCAACCGGCGCTTCGTCGCCGGCGATCCCGAGCACCCCAATCAGGACGTCGGGAAGCGCCACGAGCTCGTGGACGGGCAGGCGCCGCTCGCGACCCTGTTCGGCTGCTCCGACTCGCGCCTCGCCGCCGAGATCATCTTCGACAAGGGCCTCGGCGACCTGTTCGTGGTGCGCAACGCAGGGCAGGTCCTCGGCGAGTCGATCGTCGCGAGCCTGGAGTACGCCGTGGCGATCCTCGGCGTACCGCTCATCGTGGTGCTCGCCCACGACAGCTGTGGCGCCGTGCGCGCCGCGATCGACGGCACCGCGATCGACGCCGCCCCGCTCCCCCCGCACATCTGGCGGCTGGTCGCGCCGATCGTGCCGGCCGCGCGCAAGGTGCTCGCCGAGCACGGCGGATCCACCGTGGCCGAGATCGACGCCGAGCTCGTGGGGCAGGAGCACCTGCGCAACACCGTGCGCGACCTCCTGCAGTCCTCGGAGCTGATCTCCCAGGCCGTCGCCGACGGGACGCTGGGCATCGTCGGCGCCAACTACCGACTGAACGAGGGCACGGCCGTGCCCGTCGTCACCGTGGGCCTCAGCGACGCCCACGCCTGAACATCCCCCTCATCACCCTGTCACATCTGGAGGAACAGCAGTGACCGATATCGAGTACCGCGTCGAACACGACACCATGGGCGAAGTGCGCGTGCCCGTGAACGCTCTGTACGGGGCGCAGACGCAGCGCGCCGTGGAGAACTTCCCGATCTCCGGCAAGGGCCTCGAGTCGACGCAGATCGCGTCCCTCGCCCGGATCAAGAAGGCCGCCGCGCTCGCCAACAAGGAGCTCGGCACCCTCGACGGCGCCATCGCCGACGCGATCGCCCAGGCGGCGGACGAGGTCGCGGCGGGCAAGCACGACGGCGAGTTCCCGGTCGACACGTACCAGACCGGATCCGGCACGTCCTCGAACATGAACATGAACGAGGTGCTCGCCACTCTCGCGACGCGGATCCTGGGTGCGACCGTGCACCCGAACGACCACGTGAACGCGTCGCAGTCGTCGAACGACGTCTTCCCGACCTCGGTGCACATCGCCGTCACCCAGGCGCTCATCGATACCCTCATCCCCTCGCTCGACCACCTCGCGGTCGCCCTCGAGGCGAAGGCGGAGCTGTGGAAGGGTGCGGTCAAGTCCGGCCGCACTCACCTCATGGACGCCACGCCGGTCACCCTCGGGCAGGAGTTCGGCGGCTACGCCCGCCAGGTCCGCCTCGGCATCGAGCGCGTGCAGGCTGCTCTCCCCCGCGTCGCCGAGGTCCCCCTGGGCGGCACCGCGGTGGGCACGGGCATCAACACCCCGCTCGGCTTCCCGCAGAAGGTCATCGCGCTGCTCGCGGCCGAGACCGAGCTGCCGATCACCGAGGCCAAGGACCACTTCGAAGCCCAGGCCAACCGCGACGGCCTGGTCGAGGCGTCGGGTGCGCTGCGCACGATCGCGGTCTCGCTGACCAAGATCAACAACGACCTGCGCTGGATGGGCTCGGGCCCGAACACCGGTCTCGGCGAACTGCACATCCCCGACCTGCAGCCGGGTTCCTCGATCATGCCGGGCAAGGTCAACCCCGTCATCCCCGAGGCCGTGCTGATGGTGTGCGCCCGCGTGATCGGCAACGACGCGACCGTCGCCTGGGCCGGCGCCTCCGGTTCGTTCGAGCTGAACGTCGCGATCCCCGTCATGGGCACCGCGCTGCTCGAGTCGATCCGCCTTCTCGCCAATGCCGTGCGCGTGCTCGCCGACAAGACAGTCGACGGCCTGCAGGCCAACGTCGAGCGCGCGGCCGCATTCGCCGGCATGAGCCCGTCCATCGTGACGCCCCTGAACAAGCTCATCGGCTACGAGGCCGCGGCCAAGATCGCCAAGCACGCCGTCGCCAAGGGCATCACGGTCCGCGACGCCGTGCTCGACCTCGGCTACGTCGAGCGCGGCGAGCTCACGCTCGAGCAGCTCGACGCCAAGCTCGACCTGCTGTCGATGACGCACGCCGGCTGAACCGGATCCGTCGAGACGCACAGAAGCCGCGGTCCCCACGGGGGCCGCGGCTTCTGTCGTTCCTGGGGCCGTTGGCTTGTGCCTGCCTGTCTGCTGCTTGCCTGCCTGCCGTGCGACGCGTGCACGAGGTTGCGACGCCTGCACGATCCGAAAGCCGGATCCATCGTGCAGGCGTCGCGCGGTCGTACAGGCGTCGCCGACACGGTCGTCCTCCACAAGCGACCGGCCCTGCCGTTACAGCACGGATTCCGTGAACGGCCAGCACACGCGGCGCGGTTCAGGACAGAGTGAGCGGCATGCTGGATCCCGCCACCACCCTCACCCGCCTCGGCGGCATCGCCCGCGGCGAGCAGCTGCACCGCTTCGGCTTGACCCGCAGTGCGCTGGCCCGCGCCGTGTCGAGCCGGACGATCCTCAGGGTCCGGCCAGGAGTGTTCGCCGCGCCGGGAGCGAGGAGACAGCTCGTGGATGCCGCCGCGCACGGAGGCGCACTGACCTGCGGCTCCGCACTGCGACTGCACAGGGTGTGGGTGCTCGACAAGGATGCTCCCCCGCACGTGTGGGTGGGACGGAACGGCCGGGTGCATCCGCATCCGGCGTGCGCATGCGTCAGCCACTACTTCAACGGTGAGGCGACCTTCGGCGTCGTTGGTGCGGAAACCGCTCTGGTCCACCTGTACCGGTGCGGCGGCGACGAGGCGTTCTTCGCCTCCTTCGAGTCCGCGTGGAGGAAGGGGCTGCTCTCCCGAGCCGCGCGCATCAGGATCCGCRACGCCCTCCCGAGCACGGCGCGCTGGCTCGTCGATTTCGCCCGCCGTGATGCGGACAGCGGTCTCGAGTCCTTGCTGAGGCTGCGAATGCACGTCCTCGGCGTTCAACTCGAGTGCCAAGTCCGTATCGCCGGAGTCGGGAAGGTCGATTTCGTGGTCGCCGGCAGGCTCATCATCGAAGTGGACGGCAAGGAGAACCACGACGGATCCCCCCAGCGCCACAAGGATCTGCGTCGGGATGCGATCGCCTCAGGTCTGGGGTTCGAGACCCTGCGCTTCGACTACGCCCAGGTGCTGCACAACTGGCCGACCGTTCAGGCAGCGATCCTCGCCGCGCTCGCCCGGGTTCTCGTCTGAGGGCTTGCGCCCGGTCGCCTGCGATGCCCGGCGCGCCCGGTCGCCTGTGACGCATGCGACGCCTGCGACGCCTGCGACGCCTGCGACGCCTGCACGACGTTGCGACGCCTGCACGATCCGAACGCCGGATCCGTCGTGCAGGCGTCGCGTGGTCGTGCATTCGTCGCGAAGATGGGCACGGCCGGAACCGGAACCGGCACCGGCACCGGAACCGGAACCGGCGGATCAGAGCGGTTCGAAGCGGAACCGCACCAGCACGGCGAGCGTGTCGCCTTCCACCTGGAAGGACGGATCCCCCGCCCATTCCCGGAAGTCTGCACCGTGCCAGAAGCGCTCGTGTCCCGCCCGCCACTCCGTGACCGTCGTGAAACCCTCTCCTTCGGCGATCGCATGCGCGAGATCGGCGTCATCCAGGCGAAGGATCCGCACGTCGATGATCTCCTCGATCCCGACCGGATCTCCTGCGGAGTCGATCACGACCGCCCTGTCGCCGACGACGGGCACGGGCTCGCCCTCACGCTCGTATTCGAAGAGAAGGCTGGTCGTGGAGGTCTTGACCCCGGCTCGGATCGCCGCGACGAGGCGATTCCGCAATGGCCCGGGGAACGCATACTCCGAGACCGGCAGGCCTTCGATCGAGCTCATCAGCTCAGCCTAGGCCGCACGCATGCGCGCGCAGCACGACCGACGCACCCGCACCAACTCGCCTGCGATGCCCCGGTGCGCCCGGTTCCCTGCGACGCTCGCACGACAGTGCGACGCCTGCACGATCCGAACCGCGGATCCGTCGTGCATCCGTCGTCCGGTCGTGCAGGCGTCGCGAAGAACCGTGCCGCCGAGGTCAGCTGAGCTCGCCGCCCTCCAGGAGCTCCGTGACGAGCGCCGCGATCGCCGAGCGCTCGGAACGCTGCAGGGTGACGTGGCCGAAGAGGCTGTGGCCCTTCAGGGTCTCGATCACGCTCGCGACGCCGTCGTKACGTCCCACCCGCAGGTTGTCGCGCTGGCCCACGTCATGGGTGAGTACGACGCGGGAGTTCTGACCCATGCGGCTCAGCACGGTGAGCAGCACGTTGCGCTCGAGCGACTGCGCCTCGTCGACGATCACGAAGGCGTCGTGCAGCGAGCGCCCGCGGATGTGAGTGAGCGGGAGCACCTCGAGCATGCCGCGCTCGACGACCTCATCCACGACGTTGCCCGAGACGACGGAGCCGAGTGTGTCGAAGACCGCCTGACCCCAGGGGCTCATCTTCTCGTCCTTGTCGCCCGGCAGATAGCCGAGCTCCTGGCCGCCGACCGCGAACAGCGGACGGAACACGATGATCTTCTTCTGCTGCTGCCGCTCGAGCACTGCTTCAAGGCCCGCGCACAGCGCGAGGGCCGACTTGCCGGTGCCGGCGCGGCCGCCGAGCGAGACGATGCCGACGTCGGGGTCGGACAGCAGGTCGATCGCGATGCGCTGCTCGGCCGAGCGCCCGTGCAGGCCGAACACCTCGCGGTCGCCGCGGACCAGCGCGTACTCGCCGTCTCCCGTGACCCGCCCGAGGGCGGAGCCGCGCTCCGAGTGGATGATGAGGCCGGTGTTCACCGGGAGACCGATCGCCTCCTCGCTCGTGCCGACCTCGCTCTCGTAGAGGTCGCTCATCTCGTCGCCCGAGAGCGAGATCGAGCTGATACCGGTCCAGCCCGAGTCCACCGCCTGTTCGGCGAGGTACTCTTCGGCGTTGATGCCGAGCGAGGCCGCCTTGACGCGCATCGGCAGATCCTTCGAGACGACCGTGACATCCTGCCCGTCCTGGGAGAGATGCATCGCGACGGCGAGGATCCGGCTGTCGTTGTCGCCGAGGCGGATGCCGCTGGGCAGCACGGTCTGGTCGGAGTTGTTCAGCTCGACACGCAGCGTGCCGCCCTCGCCGATCGGGATCGGGAAGTCGAGCCTGCCGTGCTCGACGCGCAGCTCGTCGAGGTGGCGGAGCGCGCGTCGGGCGAAGTACCCGAGCTCGGGGTCGTGGCGCTTGCCCTCCAGCTCGCCGATCACGGCGACCGGCAGGACGATGGAGTGCTCGGCGAAGCGGAAGAACGCCTGCGGATCCGACAGCAGCACGGACGTGTCGAGCACGTAGGTCTTCAGATCCTGATCGAGCGTTGCACCCCCTTCGCTCACGGCGGTGGTGCGGGTGGTGCTCTTCAGTGCGGTACGTGCGGCCACAACGCTCTCCCGACCCGGGGATTCCCGGTACTAGGCGAGTCGACCAGGGCCACGAGTCGCGATCCTTGAGGCCAACTCGATCGGACGCCGTGTCCGATGCCATGAACGTACGACTCCCCACCGACATCGCGCAGGAGGACACGCCTTCTGACCGGTTAAGGGCGGATGAACTCTCGGGCGTCGGCGAGAGCGGCGTCGAACCGGCCCAGCGTGTCCTCGCTCGTGCCTGCATGCGGCGCCACCCGCACGGCCCGCGCGTGCAGGGTGACGTGGATGCCCGCGGCGGAAAGCACCTCGCCGACGCTCTGCGGATCCGAGGTGGCGAGCACCACGATGCCGGCGCGCTCCGACGGCTCGCGCGACGAAACCACCTCGACCCCGTGCCGATCGGCGATGTCGAGCAGCGCGTCGACGTTGCGGGACAGGCGCTCCGCGACGGCGCCGACCCCTGCGGCCTGGATCTCGGAGACGCCGGCGGCGAGACGTCCCGCCGCGAGCGGATCCGGTGCGCTGACGGCGTAGGCCTGTGCGGACGGGGCCGGATCCGGCAGCGCGTCGGTGGGAAGGCCCGCCGCGGCGGTCGCGATCCGGCCGCTGAGCACCGGGCGGATCCGCTCGCGGGCGCGATCCGTGAACCGCGCGAATCCCGTGCCGCGTCCTGCTCGCAGCCACTTGTAGCCATGGCCGACCACGACGTCGGCGACCGCCCAGTCCTCGTCCACGACGCCGAAGGACTGCACCGCGTCGACGATGAGCAGCCGGTCCTCGCCGAGCGCCTCGCGGAGGGCGGCGAGATCCGCGCGATACCCCGAGCGGAAGTCGACATGGCTCACGACGAGCGCCGTCACAGCGGGGTCCAGCGCGTCGGCCAGGGCCGCGGCCGTCACACGGGTGCCGGCCGGCGTGATCCAGCGCGGTGCGAGCCGTCCGCCTGAGGCGGCCGCCGCGCGGTCGAGGGTGATCGTGACGCTCGGGAACTCTGCGGAGGAGGCGATCACTGCCCCCTCGAGCCCGGCGAGCGCCTGCTGCAGGGCGTGCGTCGAGGAGGGATGCACCGTGACCTCGTCGGCGGCGGATCCGAGCAGCCCCGCCACCGCCGCCTGCGCCTCAGCCGTCCGCCCCGCCGTCGTGGCGATGCCCTCGGCGCGCCCCGTCGAGAGCAGGTCGGCGTCGGAGACCAGTGCCGCCCGTGCGGCCGGGGACAGCGGCCCGAACGCGGCCCAGTTCAGGTATCCCGGATCCTCGTCGAACGTCGCGGTGTAGTCGTCGATCGCGCGCATCCCGCCAGTCTGGCATGCGGCACAGGCGCTCCCGACGCCGCCCGCCGCTCAGCGGCCGAAGCGGCGGTCGCGGTCGGCGTAGTCGCGGATGGCGCGGAGGAAATCGACCTGACGGAGGTCCGGGCCGAGTGCTTCGACGAAGTAGAACTCGCTGTGCGCGCTCTGCCAGAGCAGGAAGTCGCTGAGCCTCTGCTCGCCGCTCGTGCGGATGACGAGATCCGGATCCGGCTGACCGCCGGTGTACAGGTGCTCCCCGATCATCTCCGGGGTGAGGTTGGCCGCGAGGTCCTCCAGCGTGCCGCCGGACGCGTCGTGCTGCGCGAGGATCGACCGCACGGCGTCGACGATCTCGTTGCGCCCGCCGTAGCCCACCGCGAGGTTCACGTGCAGTCCCGTGTGATCGCGCGTGCGCTCCTCGGCCTCGGCCAGAACCCGCGCGAGCTCTGCGGGCAGGATGTCCGCACGCCCCACATGCTTGACCCGCCAGTTGCCCTCGCGGGAGAGGCTGTCGGCGAGTTCGCCGATGATCTCGATGAGGTCGGCGAGTTCCGCCGAATCGCGCTTGCCCAGATTGTCCGCGGAGAGCAGGTAGAGGGACACCACCCGGATGCCGAGTTCGTCGCACCAGCCCAGGAACTCGCGCATCTTCGCGGCTCCCGCCCTGTGCCCGTGCGCGGGGGTCGCGTAACCGAGCTGCCGGGCCCAGCGGCGGTTGCCGTCGATCATCATCGCGATGTGGTGCGGCATCGTCGCCGGATCCAGCCGTCGCCGCAGGCGTCGGGAGTACAGCCGATAGAGGGGGCCATTCCCTGGCTGCTCGGACCGTGCGCTCACTCCCCTACGCTACCGCGCAGACGAGATCGGGCCGTCATGTCATCCAGTGCATATGTACGGGTTTCGGCATGGCAGGACCTTTAGAGTTCAACCATGCGCAGAGCGACCCGATCCGCTGCACCCGATGTACCCCAGCTGCCCCTCCTGGAGGAGKCGGAGCTCGACGCGCAGGTCGAGATCAAACCCACCTGGYGCGGCTGGATCCACGCCGGCACCTTCCCGGTGGCGATCGCGGCAGGCATCGTGCTCATCGTGCTCGCCCAGGGCTCGGTCGCGATGTGGGCCGCCACCGTGTTCATGATCACCTCGATGCTGCTGTTCGGCAACTCTGCGCTGTATCACCGCTTCGACTGGAAGCCGAAGACCAAGTCGATCCTGAAACGCATCGATCACGCCAACATCCTGCTGCTGATCGCCGGGACTTACACGCCGCTCGCGACGCTCGCGCTCACGCCGGACAAGGGCGCGCTGCTGCTGATCTTGGTGTGGTCGGGGGCGATCCTCGGGATCCTGTTCCGGGTCTTCTGGATCAACGCCCCGCGCTGGCTGTACGTCGCGCTGTACCTGCTGCTCGGCTGGGCGGCGATGATGTACATCGTCGACCTGCTGCACGCCAACGTCGCGATGATGGTGCTGGTCTGCGTGGGCGGGCTGCTCTACACCGGCGGCGCCATCGTGTACGCGCTGAAGAAGCCCAACCCGTGGCCCGGGAAGTTCGGCTTCCACGAGATCTTCCACGTGTGCACCGTGCTGGCGTTCCTCTGCCACTGGACGGCGTGCCTGCTCATCTCGCTGGCGCCGCTGCGCCCGTCACTGGGACTGCCGGGCTGAGCCGCCCGACTCCTCGCGCTCGTCAGGCCTTCGGCGCGCCCGCGTCGCCCTCGCCGTCGGCGGCATCGCTCTGGGCCGCCTCTTCGGCATCGAGTTCGGCCCGCACCTCTTCGCGGTAGCGCACGCGACGGATCCGCCGCTGCATGTCCCAGATCAGAAGAGCCGCGAAGACGACGACCACCGCGACGATCACGAAGCCCACAGGGCCCGGGGTGACCAGGTTCGGGTCGACCGTCGGGGTCGGAGTGGGGGTCGCCGCGGCAGCGGTAAGGATCGCCTCGATCATCTCTCAGCCTTTCTGGGGACGGCCCGTTCGGGCCCCGGGCCTCCCGCGGGATAACCTGGAACCTCAAGCCTAACGATCGGAAGCACCCCGCCGTGACGACCCCCGCCCAGCTCGACGAGCGCTACGGCCGCGGACCCCGCCGCCGTCTGCCGATGATCCTCGCGATCGCGGCGGCCGCGATCGTCGTCGGCGTCTTCGGCTGGTGGACCTGGCAGGGCTCCGCCGACACCGTCGACGTCACCGGAACCGGTTTCACGCTCGTGGATGACCACACCGTCACGGTGAAGTTCCAGATCACTGCCCCGACGAACCGGCCCGTGCACTGCATCGTCGAGGCGCAGGACGAGGAGTTCGGAATCGTCGGCTGGCGCCTCGTCTCCTACCCCGCCTCGCAGGAGCATTCCAGGGCGTTCTCGGAGCATGTCCCGATCGTCTCGGCCGCGACCACGGGTTTGGTGAACTCCTGCTGGGTGTCCTAGGCTCGTCGTGTTGATCGACGCCCCGGCAGGAGCCGGGGCGTCTTGGCATATCCGGGACGTTCCGTTCTCGGATCCGATTCGCAAGGAGTTCGCCGTGTCGAACGACGCACAGGTCCCCTTCCTCACGCAGGAGGCGTACGACCGGCTGGTCGCGGAGCTTGAGAACCTCTCCACGGTCGGCCGCGAGGAGATCGCCAAGCGCATCGAGCTGGCGCGCGAAGAAGGCGACCTCAAGGAGAACGGCGGCTATCACGCCGCCAAGGACGAGCAGGGCAAGATGGAGGCGCGCATCCGCACGCTCGAGCTCCTGCTGAAGTCGGCAAAGGTCGGCGAAGCCCCGGCCAGCCGCGGCATCGTCGAGCCCGGCACGGTCGTGACCGCGACCGTCGCAGGCGGCGAGGAGGTCTTCCTTCTCGGCAGCCGCGAGATCGCCGGCGGCACGGACCTCGACGTGTACAGCGAGGCGAGCCCTCTCGGATCCGCGATCCAGGGCCTCAAGGTCGGCGAGAAGACCTCCTACGAGGCGCCCAACGGTCGCTCGATCGAGGTCGAGATCCTGAAGGTCGAGACCTTCGCGGGCTGACCGCACACCGCAGACGACGAACCCGCCGCGCCATCGAGGGCCGGCGGGTTCGTCGTATCCGGATCGTGCTGATCGACCGTCAGTCCTGCACGACGATCGGCTCGAAGCCGGCCGCACGCAGCGTGTCGAGGGTGAGCTCGGAGTGCTCGGGGCCGCGCGTCTCGACGCTGAGCTCGAGGATGACGTCGTTGATCTGCAGTCCATGGCCGTGGCGGGTGTGCATGGCCTCGATCACGTTGGCACCGGCGTGCGCGATGAGCTCCGACACCCGGGCGAGTTGGCCCGGGCGGTCGGGCAGCGGGATGCGCAGCGTGAGGTAGCGGCCCGAGGCCGCGAGACCGTGCGACACGACACGCTGCAGCAGCAGCGGGTCGATGTTGCCGCCGGAGAGGACGGCCAGCGTGGTGCCGCTCGCGTGCACCTTGCCCGCCAGGATCGCCGCGACCCCGACCGCGCCCGCGGGCTCCACCACGACCTTGGCCTGCTCCAGGAGCAGCAGCAGGGCGCGGGCGATGTCATCGTCGCTGACGGTCACGACCTCGTCGACGAGCTCCGCGATCATCTCGAACGGCACATCGCCGGGGCGCGCCACGAGGATGCCGTCTGCGATCGTCGGCAGCGTGACGATCTCGACGGGGTGGCCTGCGGCGAGCGACGGGCCCATCGCGGCGGCGTTCTCCGCCTGCACGCCGATCACCCGCACCGTGCGTCCCTGCTCGGCCGCACGTGCCTTCACGGCCGCGGCGACGCCCGCGATCAGGCCGCCGCCGCCGATCCCGACGAGGATCGTGTCGACGTCCGGCACGTCCTCGACGAGCTCGAGGCCGAGCGTGGCCTGCCCCGTCACGATGTCGCGGTGGTCGAACGGCGGGATCAGTACCGCTCCGGTGCGCTCGGCGAACTCGGCCGCGAGACGCAGCGACGTGGCCACGGTCTCGCCTTCGAGCACGACCTCCGCGCCGTACCCGCGAGTGGCGAGAAGCTTGGGCACCGGCACGCCCATGGGCATGAAGATCGTGGCCGGGATCCCCAGCGCCTGGGCCGCCAGGGCGACGCCCTGGGCGTGGTTGCCGGCGGAGGCCGCCACGACGCCGCGGCTGCGCTCCTCGGCGGTGAGACGGGAGAGCCGGTGCACCGCGCCGCGGATCTTGAACGATCCCGTGCGCTGCAGGTTCTCCATCTTCAGCAGCACGGGCGAGCCCAGCACCTTCGTGAGCGCGACCGAGGGCAGCGTCGGGGTGCGCACGATCACGCCGTCCAGGCCGTCCGCAGCCTGCTGGATCTCGGCGAGGGTGGGGATCGTGTCGTTCGTCATCGCTTGCTCCTTCTCCGCACCCGGGGCACGGTCTGCCAGATGTAGTCGCCATCCGGGGCGGCGCCGGTGCGCCACGCACCGGAGTTGATGGTCACGGCGGCCACGTTCACGAACGCGGCGAGCGGCACCGCGAACAGGGCACCGGGGATTCCGGCGATCAGGGCGCCGCCGGCCACCACGAGCACCACGGCGAGCGGGTGCACCTTGACCGCGGAACCCATCAGGATCGGCTGCAGGAGGTGGCCCTCGATCTGCTGCACCGCGAGCACCACGATCAGCATCCAGAGCGCGATCCAGGGCCCGTTGTAGACGAGGGCCAAGAACACCGCGAGCACCCCGGTGACGACCGCGCCGACGATCGGGATGAAGGAGCCCAGGAACACCAGCACCGCGACCGGGACGGCCAGCGGCACGCCCAGCAGGAACGCGCCGAGGCCGATTCCGACGGCGTCGATGAAGGCGACCAGCATCTGCGTGCGTGCGTAGTTGATCACGGTGGCCCAGCCGTTGCGGGCCGCCGCGTCGACGGCGGTGCGCGACGCCCGGGGGAACAGCTTCAGGGTCCATCTCCAGATGC
Organism: Microbacterium sp. 05N427; assembly: GCF_056397105.1. NCBI lineage: Bacteria > Bacillati > Actinomycetota > Actinomycetes > Micrococcales > Microbacteriaceae > Microbacterium > Microbacterium sp. 05N427. Next base: position 145,073 of record NZ_JBFTMT010000007.1, on the reverse strand, counting down.
CGCCGCCGTCCGCGAGCAGGCAGAGCAGGATGAAAAGCGTCAGCACGGCGCCGGTCGCGACGTGGCCGAAGGTGGTGCCGACCGCGATCGCTCCGCTCTTCAGCAGCTCGCCCTGCTCGCTGAGGAAGGTCACGGCCTGGTCGAGCAGATCCTGGATCTGCTTCGCCGTCAGGTGCAGCGGACCATCGAGGAGGAACTGCTGGAGCTGTGCCCAGGCGGCGACCGTGCGCGTCTGCACCCCGTGCCACTGCTGGGTGATCTGCCAGATCGCGAGCCACAGCAGGCCACCCACGATCGCCAGAGTGCCGATGAGCGCCACCACGATCGCGACCCAGCGCGGCCAGCGCGCCCGCAGCATGGTGCTGAACGCGGGCCAGAGCAGGGCCATCAGTAGGATCGCGACCATCAGCGGGATGACCAGGATCTTGAACAGCATCACCAGCCAGATCACGACGCCGAGCGCGGCGGCGATGACCAGCAGGCGCCAGGCGTAGGAGGTGGCGATGCGGAGACCTGCCGGAAGAGATCGCTGCACGTCGTCGCGCACATCGACATGGCCGGTGACGGTGCGCTGGCGGATGAGATCGCGCAGCCGGGGCGTGCTGTCCTCGCTCATCGGCCCAGTCTACGGGCGCGGCGCAGGACCCCTCGTCCGTGCGACGGCGCCTCCGTCCGACACCGCCGATGTCGATGGCTGTCGATACGCTGACCGACGTGACCGACTCCCCCGCCACCACCCGCCGAAACCCCGCGCAGCCCGCGGTCGACACGCTGAGCGCCGGCGAGGCCCGGCGGATCGCGCTGGCTGCGCAGGGGTTCTCCCGACGACGACCCGCGGATCCCGGCGTGCGCCACCTGCACACGGCGATGGCGCGCATGGGCGTGCTGCAGATCGACTCGGTGAACGTGTTCGCGCGCTCGCACTACCTGCCGCTGTTCTCGCGTCTGGGGGCGTACGACCCCGCGCTGCTGGAGCGCGCCTTCCTGTCCCGCCCCACCGCCGCACGGTCCGGCCGGTACACCGAGTACCTCGCGCATGAGGCGACCTTCCTGCCCGTCGAGGACTGGCCGCTCTGGGGGTTCCGCCGCGAGGCGTTCCGCGCCAAGCGCGGCGAGTTCTGGGGACGGACCTCGTCCGCGCGCACGCTGGACTGGGTCCGGTCCGAGCTGCACGAGCGTGGCCCCTCACGCCCCGCCGAGATCCGCGGCGACGCCCCGGGCGGCAAGGGCGGCTGGTGGGAGTGGGACGACGTCAAGCACGCGCTGGAATACCTCTGGCGCGTCGGCGAGGTCGCGATCGCGGGGCGCGACGGCTTCGAGCGCCGCTATGCCCTGGCGGAGCACGTGGTTCCGGCCGATCTGCTCGGACGCGACCTGGATCGCGCCACCGCGATCGGCGAGCTCGTGCGACGGGCGGCCAGGGCGCACGGGGTAGCGACCGCGGCGGACATCGCCGACTACTACCGGATCAAGGACCGCGCGCTGGTGCTCGGCGCGATCGACGACCTCGTGGAACAGGGCGAGCTGGAGCCCGTCCGCGTGCGGGGGTGGGAGCGCGGCGGCCGGCCCCTTCCGGCCTGGCGGCACCTCGATGCCGTCCTGCCGCGCCGGATCGACACGACGGCGATCCTCACCCCGTTCGACCCGGTCGTCTGGTTCCGTGATCGCGCACTGCGGGCGTTCGCCCTGGACTACCGGATCGAGATCTACACGCCCGCCGCCAAACGCCGCTACGGCTATTACTCGCTGCCGGTGCTGGTCGGCGACCGAATCGCCGCCAGGGTGGATCTCAAAGCGGACCGCGCCGCGAGCACGCTACGGGTGCAGTCCGCATGGTGGGAGCCGCAGGCGCGCCCGGCGGAAGACATCGAACCCATCGCCGCCGAGCTGCGGGCGGCCGCCGCCTGGCAGGGGCTCGAACATGTCTCGGTGTCGGGCTGGGGCGACGCCTCGGCCGCCCTCGTCGATGTGCTCGACGGGCACCCGGCGCGGGTGCTCCGGCACGATGTGGGGCGGACGGATCAGGTGCCGCTCGCTCAGCCGTGACATGGAAAAGGGCCCAACGCCGCTGTGCGGCATTGAGCCCTTCGGGTCAGAACTGCACGCGCGGGGGCTCCGCGATGGCGGCGCCGTCGGCCACCTCGAAGAACTCGCGCTCGGTGAATCCGAGGTTGCGGGCGAACAGGTTGTTCGGGAACACCTTGATCTTGGTGTTCAGCTCGCGCACACCACCGTTGTAGAACCGGCGGGAGGCCTGGATCTTGTCCTCCGTGTCGACCAGCGCCGCCTGCAGCTGAAGGAAGTTCTGGCTGGCCTGCAGCTGCGGATACGCCTCGGCGACCGCGAAGAGGCTCTTCAGCGCCTGCTGCAGATGGCCCTCGGCGGCTCCGGCCTCACCGGGGCTGGAAGCCGACAGCGTCTCGGCGCGAGCGCGCGTGACGTTCTCGAACACCGCCTTCTCATGCGCCGCATAGCCCTTCACCGTGTCGATGAGGTTGGGGATCAGGTCGGCGCGACGTTTGAGCTGCACGGTGATGTCGCTCCACGCCTCGTCGACGCGGACCCCGAGTTGCACGAGCGAGTTGTACGTGGCCCACAGATAGATGCCGACGGCGACGATCAGAACAACGATCACACCGATGACGACGAGCACTGGCACGAGAACATCCACGGACGACAACCCCCTAGCAGACGCGGTTTCGGCTCATCCTATCCCGGCATCCTCCGTGTTCGCCGGGCTGCCAGCGAACGGTCAGGCACCGAGCACGCGCTCCAGATAGCGGTTGCCGAACCGGCGCTCCGGATCCAGCCGGTCGCGCAGGGCCAGGAAGTCGTCGAAGCGCGGGTAGCGCTCCCGCAGCTGATCGGCGCCCAGCATGTGCAGCTTGCCCCAGTGCGGCCGTCCGCCGTGGGCGAGGCAGATCTGCTCGACCGCGTCGAAGTACTCGCGAGGATCATGGCGCCAGTACCGGTGCACCGCGAGGTAGGCCGAGGCGCGGTCGTGCGCTGTGGACAGCCAGCGATCGTCGGCCGCGGCGAAGCGCACCTCGATCGGGAACTCGATGCGCCAGCCGCGCTTCGCGATGAGCGCCTGGACGGCGCGGAACACCGGCACGATCTGGTCCTGCGGGAGCGCGTACTCCATTTCGCGGAAGCGCACTGTACGGCTCTGCGTGAGCACGCGATGGGAGAGATCGGTGTACTCGCGGTCCCCCGTGAGCTTCACCGCGAGCCTGCTGAACGGCGGTGTGATCGCCGGCACAACGACGCCGCCCGCGCAGACGGCCCGGTACACGCCGTTCGAGAGCAGCGTCTCGTCGATCCACCTGCCGACCGTCGGCAGCGGACGACGCACCGTCGACTCCGGAAGCCGCTCCGTGGTCTTCGTGAGCGCCACGTCGGTGTGCGGGAACCAGTAGAACTCGTAGTGGTCCGCCGCGGCCACGCGTTCGTGCACGCCCTCCAGCACCTCGTCCAGCGGAGCCGGCGCATCGATCGCGTGCATCACGAACGCGGGCACGCACTGCAGCGTGACGTCGACGAGGATCCCGAGCGCCCCGAGCCCCAGGGCGACGGCGGGCAGCAGCTCGGCGTTCAGGCTCTCGTCGACACGGAGGAACTCGCCCGTCCCGGTGATCAGCGTGGCGCCGACCACCTGTGCGGCGATCCCGCGGAAGCCCGCACCGGTGCCGTGGGTTCCCGTGGAGATGGCCCCTGAGATCGACTGCCGATCGATGTCGCCGAGGTTCTCCATGGCGAGCCCATAGGGCGCCAGCAGCGCAGGGATGCGGTGCAGACGGGTCCCCGCGAGCAGCGTCACGCGTCCTCGGGCCTCATCCGCCGAGACCAGTCCCTGCAGATCGTCGAGTTCCAGCAGCACGTCGGGCGCGACCGCCACCCCCGTGAAGCTGTGGCCGGCGCCGACCGCCTTCACGCGCAGGTTCTGGGTCGCGGCGGCGATCACCGCGCGCTGCACGCCCTCCGGAGTGCGCGGACGCTCCACCCGGATCGGTCGGACCGACGCCGAACGACCCCAGTTCTGCCAGGTTCCCCCGGGTCGTGTCATAGGAACGCCTTCCCCTCACCGCGATAGGTGGGCAGCTCTGCGACGACACGATCGCCGTCCACGAGGTGGTAGCTCAGGATCCGCTCGGCCGGCTCGCCGCTCTTCGCATRCCGCAGCCAGACACGATCCCCGATCCGGAGCGTGCGGGCGGCCTCGCCGCGCAGCGGCGTCTGCACCTCGCCCGCGGCTTCCCGCGGCGCCGTCCGCAGCCCCTGCGGCCACACGGGCGCAGGCTGGCGCGAGGCGACCGGCGGCCCGGAGGCGATCCATCCGCCGCCGAGGATCGTCGCGATGTCGGGAGCGGGCCGGCGTACGACATCGAAGGCGATCGCGCTGGCGGGCGCCGGTGCGAAGGCGCGGTAGCCGTCGAACAGGTGCCCGGCGAGCAGCCCGCTTCCCGCCGTGATCTCGGTGAGGGCGGGATCGGATCCGGTGTACTCGAGGGACCCGGTCCCTCCTCCGGTAACGAATTCGAGGGGCACGAGCGCCCGCACGACCTCCACGATGCGTGCGCGCCGCTCGCGCAGCTCCTGGCGCGACTGCGCCTGCACCGTTCTGATCAGCGTGTCCCCGCTGCCCGTGTCGTCGCCCTGGCCGGCGATCTGCGCCTCGTACATCTGCAGCCCGACCAGACGGAACCCGTCTCGCTCGGCGGCCCGGCGGGCGAACCGCGCGACCTCGTCCGGGGTGTGCAGCGGCGAGCGGAAGACGCCGATGTGCCCGAGGGCGGGGGCGCGCCACGAGGCGTCGGYGTCGATCGCGATGCGCACCGGGGGGCGCGCGGCTGGTGCGACGACCGCGTCGATGAAGTCGAGCTGGGACTCGTCGTCGACCATGAGGGTGATCCGCGCGGCGGCCCGCTCATCGGCGAGCAGTCGTTCGAGGCTCGGGCGGTCGGCGGTCGGGTAGGCGAGCACGATGTCGTCGTGGTCCTCGGCGAGCCAGAGCGCCTCGGCCAGTGTGAACGCGAGCAGTCCGCGGTACCCCGGCACCCTGAGCGCGGCGTCGATGACCTCGCGCACACGCACCGACTTCGTGGCGATCCGGATCGGCAGCCCGCCGGTGCGCACCACCATGTCCATCGTGTTGTAGCGCAGCGCCTCGAGATCGATGACGGCGACGGGCGCAGGCAGGTGGGCTGTGGCCGCGGTCAGCCGCGGCCACCATCGGGCCGGATCCTCCCAGGCGTGCGCAGCGGGGCGGGGGGTCGCGTGGCCCTGATCGGCGATGAGCTCGAGCACTCCCCCACCCTATTGGCTCCGAGTCAACATCGCTCACGGTGCTGCGCTCGCTAGGCTCAATGGGCGGCCCCCGTAGCCCAACGGCAGAGGCAGGCGACTTAAAATCGCTTCAGTGTCGGTTCGAGTCCGACCGGGGGTACTGCTAAATACCTGCTGATCAGGTATTCTCCTGGGACAATGGGACGATTCCAGTCGAACCAAATCGGAAATCCGTCGATTACTCGTCGTTTTCAATCCAAGACGACAGAGCGGAGGTCGCATCCGGGCCAACATGGAGAGGCTGAATGTAGTGCTTGCGGGTGACCACCGACGAGGAGTGTCCGAGCTGATCCTTCGCGACCTCGACCCCCATCGAGTCCCGCAGTAGCGTGGCGACGGCCTTCCGYAGAGACCGAGGCGAGAGTCCGGCATAGGGGGTGCCTTCGAGGGCCTCACGCCAGTTGCGGCCGAGGTTGTGTGGCCACCTCAGTGTGCCCACCGCTGACGGAAAAACCCACTCGCAGTACGAGTCGACACGACGCCTCGTGAGCATGTCAGCTGCGAACGCTGGCAGCTTGAGCCGCCGACGCGACGATTCGGACTTCGGGTGCTCCTGAACCATCACCCTGCCATCCGCGCCGATGATGACCGTCCCATGAATGCTCACCGTTGCTGGCGTGGCGTCGAGGTTCACATCCGACCATCGCAGTGCGAGGATCTCAGCGGTTCGCGCCCCGGTCGCGATGAACAGCTCGAACAGGTCGCCGAGCTCGGACGCTCGGGACGCGCCACGCTTGTCTGGGGTGACATCGTAGGACCACATGATCCACCGCATCGCCCGCACATCTGCGACAGATGGGGCAGTTACAGGCGTGCGTGGCTGGACGATGCGGCCGGCATCCCGAACCGGGTTCGACTTGATGGCCCCGTGGCGCACAGCAAGCCCGAAGATGTGCTGCAGAAGCGTACGAGTGGTCTTGGCCGAGCCTGGGCCGTTCTCCTGGGTGACGCGCTTCAGGAACCGGTCTACGCGCGGAACGGTGGCCTCGACAAGCCTCACGTCACCGAACCCCTTTCCGATGATGGTGTCGAGCACGCGCCGGTATCGGATGCGCGTTGCGGTCGCCAAGTCGTCGCGTTCGGGCTCAGCGAACCACTTCGTTGCGGCGCTGTTCACGGTGCTGTTTGCGGTGAGGTCTTCGCCCGATGGGGCGAGGCGCGTCTTCAGAGACTTGATCAGGTTCCGCTCCGCCTCAGCGTGCGTCTTCCCCTGCCGTTGCATCTTCCGTGTCACGCCGTCGGTGTCCCGGTAGCGGCACACGGCGGTCGCCTGTCCATCGATCGTCGTGCGCCGGATGCGGCCCCACGTTTCAAGCTCGAGCGGTGGCCTTGCCATCAACTCATCTCCTCACGCTGCGCCTTGCCTTCTGGGTTGCGTCAGCTGCGCGGGCTGCGCGCAGCCTTCTCAAGCGCGATTCGGCTGTTGTTGTCGAGCCACGTTGCGGCGTTGGGGATGTACTTCTCGACTCGCTCTTCATGGCGAGCCTGTCTGAGGGCGCTGGTGACTGCTGCGCGGATGATGAAGTAGGTGATCATCAGCGATACCACGAGCGCGATAATGACGACGATCAGTCCAGTGGTGTCCATGAGGTTACTTTCATTGTCGGGGGTGGGTGGTTACGGGAGCATTGGGGCAAGCACGATCTTGTCGTCCCACTGGCCCGTGCCCATTCGGGGCGTCAGGTAGACCAGGCCGCCCGCACGAAAGAGGACCCTTTGGAACGCGTCGATTACATCAACGATGACTTCGAGGTGCTGAGCCATGAGGATTCGGTTGCTGTCGAAGATCGCCTCCGCCTCGCGATATGCGTCGTGCGAGATCAATCGGAGTGCGGCCCATTCATCGGCACGCCGTTCCTGCTTCGCGTGAACGGGGCCGAAAGGGGACTTGGCGTCCCCGAAAACCGCGTGAGCCAGCTCGTGAGCCAGCGTGGAACGCAGTAGCCGGTACGACATGTTCTCTTGCAGTCGGATTGTGTTCGTCTTCAGGTCGTAGTCGCCGTCCCGCTCAAGGTGCGACAGGTCCTCGTACTTGATCGTGCAGCCCAAGGCGTCGGCCATGTCGAACAGTTCTTGGGTCACTCCAAGTCCTCCCCCCGGTCCTTGGAGCGCTTCTTCGCAACCAAGTCGTAGTCATCTTGAGTATCCGCGGAGTCGGGGACATTGCCGCTGATGTTGTTGAAGTCTTCGGCGACCTGTTGGATCAGCGTCAAGCGCATCGGGTCGTTCTCAAGTGATCGGGTAGCCCAGTCGGACGGGTAGACGTTGCGTTGACGTGCGCGATTGGTGAGCTCGTGAAGCAGGTCGATGTCCGTGAACATGCTGAGCAGCCGCCGCTTCCTCTGCTCCMCTCCGTACCCTCGCTCGCTTAGCGACTGCGTCCTGAGCGCATCTCTCTCGGCGGCGTCGATCGTGCTCGCATGCCCATCACGTGCAGCCTTTGCCTCAGCCATCTGAGTAAGGACTTCAGCCGGAATGTCAAGGCCCTGGGCCTCGTGCACGCCCAGCCTCATGCGGGTGATCGTTCCCCCGAGTGCGCTCATGATCTTCTGCTCGGCGCGATCCGCAAGGGGCCCTGATCCTCCTTCCCAGTTCGTCACGGTGCGGAGGGAGACGCCCAGCCGCGTGGCAAGTTCCGCCTGGGTGAGATCGGCTCGGTGGCGCGCATCACGAAGCTCCTGAGAGGTGATCATGCCGCAAGCATAGGCAACTGTAGGCAACGAATGCAAGCAGATAGGCGCAGAACTCCGGGAGTCTCGAAAGTTTCTGTTGCCTATTCTTGCGTAGTGCGCGAAAGTGCGCGTACCGTTGCCTACATGCCCGAAACCCCCTACATCAAGCGCCGCGTCAACGGAGCCGCAGTCCGCGCCCTACGTGAGGCCCTTGGAATCCGCCACATGGACCTCGCAGCCCGCGCGGAGATCACCAAGGGAACTCTCACCCACATTGAGAGTGGAACCCGGCAGGTCTCACCTACCACGCTGCGCAAACTTGCGTGCGGCCTTGGCGTCAGCCTGGAGGCAATCAGCTATCCGGTGGCGGTGGCAGCATGAACGCGCTTGGACAGTCGAGCTCCGACGCGGTCGTTCCCTTCGCGTACGGAAGGTATGAGGTGCGCACTGTGCTGGTCGACGGCGAGCCATGGTTCGTAGCCGGCGACCTCGCAGTGATCCTCGGGTACTCATCCACCGCCGCGATGACGCGCACTCTCGACGAAGACGAGAAGGGGGTGCACAGTCTGCATACCCTTGGCGGCGAGCAGCGGGTAACGATCATCAACGAGCCAGGCATGTACAGCGCCGTCCTCCGAAGTCGCGTCGAAGGAGCCAAGCAGTTCCGTTGGTGGCTCACCCACGACGTGCTCCCCACGCTACGCAAGACCGGTCGCTACGGATCGGACGTCGACATGCTCGCCGCGCTGCCGTCAGCGAAGCTCCTGCGCCTTGCCGCCGACGCGGCCGAGCGCGCTGAAGCGCTTGAGGCGAAGATCAAGGTCGACGCCCCAAAGGTGCTGTTCGCGGACGCAGTGGCATCCTCATCCGACTCGATCCTGGTTCGACAGATGGCGAACATCCTGAAGCAGAACGGACTGGACATCGGTCAGAACCGACTGTATGAGCGGATGCGGGACGACGGCTACCTATGCCGCACTGGCGAGTCGTGGAACCGTCCAACTCAGCGCGCTATGGACCTCGGGCTTTTCGAGGTGATCGAGCGGACCGTACAGGGTGCAGACGGTACGCCCACAGTGACCCTCACCACCAAGGTGACTGGGAGGGGCCAGGCGTACTTCATCAATCGCTACGCACCGGAGGTCGGGCGATGAGTGCCGTGATGGGGAAGGCTCAACACCTTCTGGTCGGCCCGTTCCTGACCACGAAGCAAGCCGCCGACTATTGCGGCATGCCCGTCGAGTCGCTCTACAACCGCCTGTCGAAGGGCACCGGACCGAAGGTGTACAAGCACGGATCCCGGAACAAGTTCCTCTTCAACGACCTCGACGAATGGATGACCACCGAACTCGAGGTGACGTCATGATCCCTGAACAGATCTTCTGGTGGGCCCTCGCCCTCATCGCTGTCGTGGCGGCCGTGTGGATCGTGACGGTCACCGTGTTCGCCGCGGTGGCCCTGTTCAAGCCGCGCGGCAAGGTCGCGAAGGCACTCGAGGTCAAGTCATGACCATCGATGCCGCCCTCGCCTACACGGCGGTCTGGCCCTGCCTCATCGGAGGCGTGCTCGCGTTCATCGGATTCGGTATCAGTTTCATCAACGACAGCCCCCGCATTGGTTTGCCGATGGGTCTCGTCGGGGCCGGACTCGTGCTGGTGGCTGTCGTGATGTGGATCGTCTCGCTGTGGATGCAGGTGACGACATGAGCACCGTGTTCCAGGTCATCCAGTTCGCGATGGTCCTCACCCTTCTAGCCGGTTGTGTCCGTCTGGCGTATTTCGTCCATGACCTTCCGGAGCGCCGCTCGGGGCGCTGATACCGAGCCGCCGTGTAGGGCCGTCGTGACCTACCGGTACTTGTCGATCCTTCGGGACGACCCAACTGCATAGAACTCGCAGGAGTAACAGCCAGGAACCCCGGTCTCGGGAAGCCTGGACAGCCCTGGGTACGCGCCCCGGCTATGAGGACTGCGAGCGGTAGCACCACCGGATACCTGCCCTTGTGGCTGACCACGGTGATGCTTCCACCCCGTAAGCGCCCCGTTGGGTTTGCTGGCTGGGCGTCGTTGCAGGAGCGGGCGGCGCAGGGCTTGGGCGTGGAGTTCAAGAAACAAATGCTGGCGGTACGACTAGCGCGGATGATCCCAAGGCACTTCGGTGTCCGCCGCGCGGTCAGGTGCACGTCTCGATGATGACGCGATGGGAAGTCGAGTCGAGATAGGTGAGACCAGCAGCCCCCGCGTCCGTGAGGTCAGGGAGCGCGCGCTTGCAAGTAGCGCCGGGGGCACGTCGGTTACCTGGGGGTGACCGTACAAGGGGTGTCTGGGGACGCCCTATCTGAGGGGTCGGGTTGTTGTGGGGAGCACCCCGACCCCTCCCTATTTGTCGAACCCAACGAAGGGGAGAAAGCCATGAGCAATCCAATCATCACGCGCCGCGCTGGCGGGGAGTACAGCACCGTTGTTCTGCCGGACGGGTGGATCGAAACGTGCTGGTTCCCGGATGACCCTGCAGAGCCGTCGCGCGTCATCGGCCGGACGGCACCTCAGTCTGTTCGGGATATCGCCGCCGCACACATTGTCGAACATGAGGCCACGCGATGACGTGGGGGGATGACGGCAGAGAGTGGCCGATCGAGGATGACGTGTTCGCTCCGGGTAAGCGTGCCCGTGAGGATGCGATGACACCAACCGGGTTCGAGGGGATGACCGCGGCGGACCTGCTCACGGCGGTTCCGAACGTGTGGCCTGACCGTCCGAACGTGAGACCCACCGACCCCGCGACAAGCCACCTCGCCGGAGATCGGGCGGTGAAGAAGATCCCGACAGCCCTCGCCGTCGAACGAGCCCTGGAAGTCGCCGGCCACCCTGTCACCTCCGATGAGGTGTACCGGATCGCCCGACACTCCCTCGGATTCGCGTGCACCCCACAGAGGGTGCGAACGGTCCTGTCGGAAGAAGAAGGCGGCCCGTGGGTGCGCCTTGACGAATGCGGGGTCTCCGAGTTCGGGAACCCCGCTCACCTCTGGACATTGAAGGAAGCAGCATGACCATGTTCAGCAGCCGCCCACAGTTCAAGAAGGTTGGAGAAACCACGGTCCTCTACTCAGCAGGTGACCGTGACTACCGAGGCTCATTCGCCCAGACCAACCCGACGAACCCGATCCTGGTGTCACAGCGAGAGAAGCCAAGCAGCCCCGCTGCGACGCTCTGGTTCATCGACACGATCCTGGATGGCGCTAAGCCCGACGCGGAGACCGACCACGCCCGCCGCGTCCTCAACCGCCTCGCCAACTTCACAAAGGAGGAATCAGCATGACCGTCCTGAACCTGACGAAGACAGCGGAGCGCCTGCGGGCCGCTGAGGACGCCTACGACGCCGCATTGCAGGGCGGCAACCCGGACAAGATCGCGGCCGCTCAGGGCCGTGTCATGCGCGCTGAACGTGCCCACACGATCGCGTTCCACGCCGACGAGTACGGTAACTGCCGGTGCGGCACATGCACGGGGAGATCGTCATGGGACGACTGAACGTAGAACGTGACCACGGCACCCACCGTTGGGTGGTCCGTAAGGGCGGTGATTGGGTGCATGACTGGCCCGAGTTCTGCTGGCCCCTCGCATTCGCTGAAGCCTGGCGAATCGCCGCTTTGGACGGACTCAGCATCGAGGAGGTGCACCTGTGACTTACGAACTCGTTCTGGTGACGCCGGACACTCCCGAATGGGAGCAGGAGCGCCGCAACAGCATCGGGGCATCCGAGATGCCCGGAGTCCTCAACATGTCGCCCTACTCGACACCACTGGACGTGTGGAAGCACAAGAACGGCATCGACAGGGAGTTCGACCCGCTGCTGTCGTTCATCGGCCACGAATCGGAAGCGATCATCGAGAAATGGGTGCACCGGTTCTCCGCTGCCCGCGCGCGCCTCGCGCCGGGGTTCATGGCCCGATCGGATGAGCACCCGTTCATCCACGCATCGTTCGACCGCGTGTCGTACGAGCCGTTCATCACCTGGCAGTTCAAGACAGCCCACCACTACACGGGGCATCACTGGGATGAAGGGATCCCCACAGACATCCGTGTGCAGGTGCAGACGGAGATGCTCGTCGCGGGCACCCAACGTGCGGTTGTCGTCGTGTGGATCGGTGGACGTGAGTTCCGCCTGTTCTGGGAAGACCGTGACGAACGATTCATCCGCGAACACCTCATCCCGGCCGCGGCCGACCTGTGGGATCGCGTGGAACGGCATGACCCGCCCCCCGTTTCGACGATCGCGGAGGTCAACGCGATCACCACCGAAGACCGGCCCACGGAGTTGAGCGAGGCAGCGTTCGAGACGTTGGAGCGCATCACCGTCCTCAACAGCGACATCAAGGCACAGGAGCAGGAACGCGACGCGTTGAAGGTGGTCCTCGCACAGTACGTCGGTGCCGCGGACACTCTCACCCGTGACGGCCGGAAGGTCGCCACGTGGAAGCAGCAGAAGGGCCGTGTCGGGTTCGACAAAGAAGGATTCGGGCTCGACTACCCGCACCTGCTCGCCAAGTACACCCGCATGGGGCAGCCGTTCAGGGTTCTCCGCGCAACCAAGACGAAGGAGACGAAGTGATGGCCGAATACAAGGTGGCTGTGATTGAGAGATACCCGGATGGAACTAAGTGGGTCCACTACTTCCAGACCGATCRCACCGCCCGTGAGGCAATGAAGCTGGGCCAGGAAGCGCACCCAGCGCGGACATACGAGATCCGGGAAGTGGCATGAACGGGAGCGATCTGTCTACCGTCGCTGCGGCGGCGAAGACCAACCCGACGATGAAGGATCTCGTCGAAGCCCAGTTGCCGGCAATCGAACGGCAACTGGGTGGGGCGATGAACTCGGGCGCGTTCGTCCGGGCCGTGCTCTCCGAGATCACGAAATCCCCCGGCCTGATGAACGCTGACCCGAAGACCCTCCTCGGCGGGGTTATGCTCGCCGCCCAATTGAAGTTGGAGATCGGGTCTGGGCTGGGGGAGTTCTACCTCACCCCACGCAAGGACCACGGGCGGGACATCTGCCTACCGATCATCGGCTACCAGGGGATGGTGAAGCTCGCCCTCCGGTCAGAGTTCGTCACGAACGTGCAAGCGTTCCTCGTCCGCCAGGGTGACGACTTCACCTACGGCGGCAACTCGGAACGGGGCATGTTCTACGACTGGACACCCGCCGACTTCGAAGAGACCCGCGACTGGATCGGTGTCGTCGCTTCCGCCCGGATGAAAACGGGCGGCACCACATGGGTGTACCTCACCCAAACCCAGGTCATGGACCGTCGCCCCACCTACTGGGATCGGGGTCCGTGGAAGTCGCATGAGGAGGAGATGGTCAAGAAGACCGCCGTCCGCGCCCTCGCGAAATTCCTGCCGAAGTCCACCGACCTGGGCCGCGCACTCGAAGCCGACGAGCAGAAGGTGCAGCACCTCAAGGGCATCGACGAAGTGCAAGTGACGCGCCTCGATGATGAACCCGAAAACATCATCATCACCGAGACCGGAAGTGAGCAGCAATGAGCGAAGACAGGCGGACGAAAGCGCAGCTGATCGCGGCGCTTGAACAGCAAGCTAACGAGTTCAACCGGCTCATAGAGCGGAACTCGGAACTTCACTCGCAGGTGGCCGCGCAGGCTGTGCCTGACGTTGCCGAGGCATCCGCGCTTGCCGGATGCATCCGGGCACTCGACCCGATCGCAAAGACTCGACGCGACGGCTACGGGTTCTCCCAGCAGCAGAGCTCTCGTGAGGTTGAGCATGTCGTCCGACACCTCGTCGGCCGCTACGGGCTCGATCTCGTCGAACGGACGATGATCCCGTGCGACCGGAGGCATCTCGACGAGGCTAACGACGCCGAACTCATCGAGCGGCTGCGCGGCTACAAGACATTCGTCGCCTAGCCACCCCAGCCATTCGCTGAAGGGCATGTCCTCCGGGACGTGCCCTTCCTGCATACCCAGGAGGACCGATGACGGTCATTCGAGTAGACGGGATCCCGGCACCGCAGGGATCGAAGATCAGAACCCGGTACGGGATGTTCGAGGCCAGCAAACGGGTGAAGCCGTGGCGTGAAGCCGTCGCCGCAGCTGTGGGGAACCGTGAACCGATCCCAGCCCCGTACAGCGTGACCGTGCATTTCTTCATCCCCCGGCCCGCATCCACGAAAGCAGCGCACCCGGTCGCACCGACCGTGGGCGATATCGACAAGCTCCTCCGCTCCACCTACGACGGTCTCAAACAGGGCGGCCTCATCATTGACGACCGGTTCATCATCGCCGGTTTACAAACGAAAGCCTGGGCTGGATCTGACGGGCCTGGGGCAGTCATCGAAGTGCGGCAGGCGTCGGAATGAAGTCTGGCGAGTTGTTCGCCGGCGTGGGCGGTCTCGGCATGGCAGTGACGGATGTGTTCGGTGCTGAGCCTGCGTGGTTCGCGGAGTTCGATCCAGCCCCGTCCAAGGTGCTCGCCCACCACTACCCGGGCATCCCGAACCACGGTGATGTGACCAAGCTCACCGCACCTGAACCTGTTCAGGTGCTCGCGGGTGGCTTCCCCTGCCAAGACGTGAGCCTGGCGGGAAGACGCCGCGGCCTGAAAGACGGCACCCGCTCGGGCCTCTGGTCTGAGTACGCGCGCATCATCGACCAGATTCGACCCGACTGGGTCGTGATCGAGAACGTAAGGGGACTTCTCAGTGCCGATGCCAACAGTGATATGGAACCCTGCCCGCTCTGTGTGGGAGACAACCCAGGGCATGTTCTGCGGGCACTTGGAGCCGTTCTTGGAGACCTGGCCGATCTCGGGTTCGATGCGGAATGGACAGGTATCCGAGCCGCTGATGTCGGGGCCCCTCATGGGCGGTTCCGGGTCTTCACCCTCGCCTGGCCCCGAGAGCGTACTGCTCCCTACCCCGAGGGCGTCGGATGGTCCCGACGCCTCGTCGCACGGAAGGACGTGGAGCAAGACGGACAGGTCGCTACACACCCTGGTCCATCTGGGGGAACTCCGCTGACCTTGCTGCTGCCGACGCCGCGAACCACGGATATGAACGGTCCTGGCGCTCACGGCGACGGCGGGATGGATCTCCGCACAGCCGCCACGCTGTTGCCAACTCCAACGTCCGGTGATCACGATCGCGGCAAGAGCGCGACGCGTGCTGGCGGCCCGATGCTGACTGATGTCACCGACTGGGGCCCATACGCGCACGCGATCCGTCGATGGGAGCAGATCATCGGCCGCCCCGCACCAGCACCGGTTCGGTTCGACGGGAAGGGCGGGAAGCCTCGCCTGAACCCGGAACTGACCGAGTGGATGATGGGCTGGCCCGCCGGATGGGTCACGGATCCCAGCATCGGACTATCGAGAGCCGAGCAGCTCAAAGCCTGCGGAAACGGCGTCGTCACATTGCAGGCAGTCGCCGCACTCAACGAACTTCTGGCGCGCCCAGGCGTGCCCCCTATCCACGAAGGACACGCATGAACGTTCTCACGGCTTTGGGTATTGGTGGCCTCGCCACCCCAACCACCCACCCACACGACTACCCGCTGACATGTAAGAGAGGTTGCTGCTGGACACCCTACAGGTCCGTGTGCGCCCGCAACTGGGCCTGCACCTGCCACCAGGGGATCCAATGAGCAACCCCGATCTGTTCTGGGACAAGGTTCAGCCGACCGGTTTCTGTTGGGAGTGGACTGCATACAGGGACCGAAAGGGGTACGGGCGCTCTCATCTTGACGGCAAGAGCATGGCAGCGCACCGGGTGGCCTACACGCTGCTCGTTGGGCCGATCCCGGCTGGCTTGACTCTCGACCACCTGTGCAGGAACAAGGGCTGTGTCAACCCCGATCATCTCGAACCGGTCACGGTCGGCGAGAACTCGATCCGGTCGCATGAGCTCACTTCATCCGAAGTCTGCCGCAATGGACATGTCTATGCAGACGAGGGCAACGAGCTGTTCGTCAAGATGGGCGCGAAGTTGGCGCATCGACGATGCCGTCAGTGCATTCTCGTCCGAAGTCATGAGGCGCGTGGGCTCTCATGCGCGTATGACGCATTCTGCGATCACCCTTCTCACGGGAGCAGGCGAAAGGCACGAACACGCGATGGGGTGTGCCGGTATGGGCACAGCATGCATGACGCGTATGCGCGTGGCAACGGACTTGGCCTGATGTGCAAGACCTGCCGCACCGAGGCTTACCAGCGAAAGAAGGTGTCGGCATGAACCCGATGGCTTCCCTGCTCGACATGGTCATCATCCCCGAAGCCTGGGTCAAGGATGCCCTGTGTGCGCAGGTCGGTGGCAACGACCACTTCCCCGAGAGGGCAGATGTTGACGCGGTCCGACGTGCACTGAAGGTGTGCGCCCGGTGTGATGTCGCCGCCCAGTGCCTCGAGTACGCGCTCCGGAACAACGAAACCCGAGGCGTGTGGGGCGGCAAGACCGTGCTCATGCGCCGGCGGATGAGGAGAGAGACATGATCACTCCGAAGATCCCGAAGCTGACACCAGCACAGGAGAAACGCGCGTACGCCGACGTGACGGAACGCGACAAGGGTCGGTGTGTGCGGTGCGGTCATCCTGGCCCCACGGAACGTGACCACCGGCAGAACCGTGACCCGTTCAACACGACCCCCGCGAACCTGCAACTCCTCGGAGGGGCGTTCGGATGCGGGTGCCATAGGTGGAAGACCGAGAGCCCGCGCCTCGCGATTCTCGAAGGCTTCGCAGTGCCGCGGTATGCACGCCCCGAGCTCTGGCCCGGATGGCGGATCGACGACGGGTGGGTGCTCTACTACGACACCCCTGTCGACGGCGAGTGGTGGCAACCGATCAGTGAGTCGATGGCGGAGTTCGTCATGAGCAACGGAGGGAGACCCTAGTGGCTACCGGATTGAACTGGTTTCGCCTCGATTCGGACATCGCCCAGAACCCGAAAATCGTCGACCTGATCACCGAAAACGGGCAGCGCGGGACCGCCGCGGCGTTTGTTTTCGTCGCGTCGATCGGATATTGCGCAGCCCACAACACGGATGGGGAGATCCGAAAGTCGGTTCTCCCGTTCATTCACGGCACCACAGCGACCGCGAGATTGCTCGTCGATGTCGGTCTGTGGGAGGCCGATGGGACGGGCTGGTGGGTGTCCAAGTATGCGGAGCACCAACCAACAAAGGCCACGCGGGACGCCATTTCTGCCGCGAAGTCCGAGGCAGGCAAGAGGGGCGCAGAAGCGAGGTGGGGCAAATGACCGAAGATGGCACTCTGCCATATGGCGCGAATGGCACCAGCCATCATGGCAGGCATGCGATGGCTGAATGCAACGCAACGCAACGCAACGAGACGGAACGCAAGAGCCACCAAGACCGGGCAGAAAATCCTTCTGTTCCTGATCTCCCGCAGCCTGTGGATAACGGGCATTCGCATCGGTCAATGAGGTTCGACGAGGACGTGTTCCTGTGGTGCGAACGGGCCGGGATGTCGGCACGGGAGATCGCGGAACGGTTTGGGGTTGCGGAACGGTCGGTTGTTCGGTGGCGGAAGCAGATGAACCTCAGCCACACGCCAGCCGCCGAACCTCACAGCAGCGAGGATCGGGCACTTGCACGCCGGCTCCTCGAAGACGGCTGCTCATTCCACGAAACGGCACAAACGGTCGGGGCCAGCGACACCACCGTCCGTCGCTGGTTCCCCGACATTCCCGCATGGACCAAACAACATGCCAGTGAGCATGCGGTGTTCGTTCGCCGCATGAACCGAACCCTTGAAAGGAAAGCAGCATGACCGCTACGACAACCGTGATCGGCAACACGACCTCAGACATCGAGATCCGTTACACGCAGGCTGGGAAGGCGGTCGGGAACGTAACGGTGGCCGTGTCGGACCGGAAGTTCGACCGACAGACCAACCAGTGGGTAGACGGCGATGTCTGGTTCGCCCGCTGCACGATGTGGGGTGAGCTCGCAGAGCACGCAGCAGGGTCCATCCCGAAGGGGACGCGGGTGATCGGGTCCGGCCGGATCGTTCAGCGCGACTGGGAGGACAAGGACGGGCAGAAGCGATCGAGTGTTGAGGTCACCCTCGACGAGATCGGGGCTTCGCTCCGCTATGCCACGGCCCAGGTTGCCCGCGCTGCGTCCACAAGCCCGTCTGCGGGCCGAACGGACGCCCCGGCGGGTGATGAGCCGTGGAGCACTCCCGGAGGCGCACAGGCGGACGTGTGGGCTCCTTCCGAAGTTCCGTTCTGATGTCCTGGCGTATCAAACCAGACGACGCCGACCCGACCGCGGTCGACGAGGTGGTCATGCATGACGCGTACGTGCATCTCGAAGACCTCGGAGATGACTACATGCTGATCGTCGAGAACGCGGATCAGCACATTCGCGTGACCATCCCGCACCCGCGGAACAAACTCGCGCGGGTGATCGAGCAGTACGAACCGGAGGCTTCATGACTCTCTCAAGTGAGCAGATCACCGACCTGATCGCAGACCTTCGGGCCCGAGCCCGATCAGCGATTTCCGAGAGTGCGACGGATGCTCTCAATGCCGCCGCCGACGCACTTGAAGCGGAGCACCAGCGGGCCGAGGAAGCCGAGAAGAACCGAGACGAGTTTCGTAACGCCTGGAACGGATACGGGTTCGAGATCATCCGCCTTGAGGCCGAGCGTGACGCCCTCCGCGCCGCTTGCCATGAAGCCGAGTTCCGGCGCGATGAGCTTCGCGAGGCGATCGACCAGGTTCGGGCGCTGCACTACGAGACGGACAACACTTTGCACACGATCCCGGCGAAAGTGTGCACGCACCGATATTGCGTGGACGCCGCAGGGGATCAGGTCGCGTGGCCGTGCCCTACGGGTCGCATCCTGTCCCGCGCCATCGACACGAAGGAGAAGCCATGACCGAAGAGAAGCGCTGTGAGTTCGTCTCACCCCGGGCGCACATCCGATGCCAACTCGACGCAGGTCACGAGGGCCGCCACCGCGCATGGAGCGACGAGGGTATTCCGACGCTAGCGATGGGGAGTGAGGAGTCATGAACCGCAAGCAGTTGATCGAGAATGCCGCGAAGGCGATCTTCGAGGTTGGCATCCAGCCATGGATGACGCCATGGGGGGGATGCCGGAAGCCTGTATGTAGCCATGTACCGCAAGCGCGCCGAAGCAGCCCTCGCCGTGTTCGAGGGGGCGCACACCCTGGCAAATGTCAACGAACCGGGTGTTTCTGACATTTCGTCCGAGCAAATGTCAGTTTTGGGTGCACACCGACGACGAGCGGGAAGCGCTGACGTACGCCATCCGGAAGGGGTCAGGGGCGAGTCGGTATCAGGCCGAGCTACTTGCCGACCAGATGATTCCGCATCTCCGCCGCACCGTGCAGGGCGAGCCGGGTTCAAGTGAATCACCCAATTACTTGAAGTCTGGCGGTGAAGTTCAAGGGAACTTGCAGGGCGAGCCGTCCGACGCGCAGGTGGACGCCGCACGCGGCGCACTCCCGCAGTTCACACCCATCACGCGGGACCACATGCGCGCCGCTCTGYGTGCTGCTGCCGAGGCGGGAGGAGAACGATGAACGATCCTATGCCCTGGCGGCATGTCGACGGTGAGCGCGTTGCAGACATCTATGCGAGCGCTTCTCCAGAGGGCGGATACACCTTCGATCCTCGACCTGGCTTTGAGGACTATCCCGATCGGTACATAAGCACAGATAAAGCACCTGGGGGAGGAGAGTAATGAACGACTACACCCCGACGCCGGTCGATGCACTTGGGAGCGAGATCGCGCGAGTGCGTCACGGCCAGGACATCACGGCGAGTGATCTCGCCCAGCGCCTCGCGCCGTGGCTTGCCGCTCATGATGCTGAGGTGCGCGCATCCGTCCTGGCCGAGCAGGGCGAACCCGGATGGGAGGGGAAACCATGAAGTATGGATCCGAGATCCCGACGCTGAGTGAAACCGACATCGAACGCTTCTGGGCATCCGTCGAGAAGGGCGAGTGTTGGATTTGGACCGGGCAGACCCGCCGCGGTTACGGGCGCTTCACCATCGATGGGAAGCAGTTCGCCGCGCACCGCGTCGCGTGGGTCCTAGCTAGTGGTGCTGAGCCTAAGAGCGAGGTACTCGACCACCTCTGCCGGGAACCAAGTTGCGTCAATCCGAGCCACCTCGACGATGTGACCCAATCGACGAACTCGCAGCGCGGGGCAAATGGATATGGCAGTCGTGAGATCTGTCGAGCTGGACTGCACGACATCAGCGATACCGCGAACGTCGTCGTCGGGAAGAACGGGCGACAGTGTCGTGAGTGTGTTCGCGAGGCTCAGCGACAGTATGACGCGAAGAAGCGCGAAGACCCTGCGTACCGAGCGGCAGAGGCGAAACGCCTGCGGGAGTGGCGACAACGGCGTTCTGGCCGGCTCTCTGTTGAGGAGTCCAAGCCCGACACGATGACCGCCTGCTGCACGACAGCCGAGCCGTGCGAGAAGCATCGAGACGCCCGGCATCAGGAAGCGCCCTCGGTTGAGGAGAACGGGACCGGATCATGAGCGACGACGACTACACGCCGACGACCGAGGAAGTACGCACGGCCGCGCACAACGGCGCGTTCTTCCCGCTGTTCCGCACCCGAGAGGAGTTGGACCGCTGGCTGGAGGCGCGTCTAGCCGAGGAACGCGAACGCTGCGCCAAGGTCGCGGACAGATACGCCACAGCGCCCGCACGACCCGTGATGGATGCAATCACTGCGAAGGACATCGCCGCCCGGATCCGGGCACTGGGGAACACGGAAGGGAGTGAACGATGAGCGCCGTAACCCTGCCCGGATGGGCGTATCCGACACGCGAGGCGAAGCTGCTGCACTACTTCCCCGCCGAGGGTCAGCCGTCGCTGTGCCGGCGCTACTTCGCGGGCATGGTGTCGCTCATGGAGCCGCTGTCGAGTCAGCACGATCTGACCGAGAGCCGGTGCTGCGCCGCCTGTTGGCGAAAGGCACCAGATCGCACGACCTGTACCTGCGCATCGGCCTACGGCGAGTTCATCGGGTGCCAGCTTCACGGCATCGAGGCCGACGACACGAACCGGAGTGAGGAGACACGATGAAGCACCCGCACATTGCCACCGGGAAACACATGACCGGGCGCGACGCTCGCTTCCGGATCAACACGGCCCCCGGGATCATGGAGCCCAAGTACGGCGTCAACGAGGCGCATGGTTCGTTCCTGCAACGCGCACAGGTGATCGAGCTGCGAGACGAGCTGAACGAGTGGCTGGCGGCAAATCCGACCGTTGAGGAGCAGGTAATCCACATCGTCGGCGACTCGCTCGATCCATCGTCGCTCTCGCAGCTGCTCCGCCTCGTGGTGAAAGCGAGCGAGGCAGATCGCACGATTGGCGCGAGCGAGCACCCGGCGCACGACTGCGCTGAGACGGACTGTGACGGGGCCTGTGCAGGGTGCCCGTTCGCGGTCGCGGATCGCACGATCCGGAGTGAGGAGACACGATGAGCGATGACTACGAAGAGGCACGCGTTCCCCCGCCGCCCCGACTGTTTGTGGATGCGCTCGGGTACGTGTGGCAGGACGGTGCGGCACCCGGCTTCCTGAGCATGGCCCGCACGACAGATCGCAACCTGCCGTCACCCGGGCTGATCGAGTACCGCCCTGTCACGGACGTGAGCAAGTGATGGGCGAGTCATACGAACCCGGCGGTGACGACTGGTCCTGGATCGACGACACCGACGAATTCGAGCCCGAGGAGGAGAGCAATGACTGAGCAGGAGGTCTGCTGGGGACGTCAGCAGATCGCGAGGTTCCACCCCGAGTCCGTGCCTATGTCCGTCCTCGGCGATATCCAGGGTGCGGACATCCCGCTCTGCGGAATCTGCTGGGCGCGGTGGGTGCACCGCTGGGTGAACTCTGACGAGGACCCAGGCTGTCGGTCGCATCTGATCGAGATCCCGGTTCGCACAGACGGCGTCCACGAGGGGATCAAGCATGTCTGATCATGAGAGCGTCGGCTATCTGACGTGGGAGCAGTTCGACCGGTTCCGCAAGGCGGTGCATCAGGCTCAGGTCGTGATCCCGTGGTTCCGCGTCGCCGGGTACATCCGGGGGCAGACGGAGGAGGTGCGGGCCCCGTCATCGAACCATCCGCTCGGGCTACCGCCCACATGGTTGGCGGCGGAAGAGATCACCCGCTTGTCGTACGAGCTCCGGTACTGGGCGGATCTCGAGGACGTAGCGAACGACCTGTACGGGCAGAACATCGCCCTGCAGTTCACCCGTGAAGTCGAAACCGCCATGCACCGTTGGCCCATCGAAGACAAACCCCACAAGGTACGTCACGTCCGATGCCAGACATGTATCGGGGAGACGATCACATACACGCCACCGCAGTTCGGAGGTGACAAGACGCACATCGTGTGCACCGAATGTGGACGCGAGTACGACGACGACGAGCTGAAGGTGCTGGTCGAATTGGTGACGCACGAGATGAAACGGACGGAGAACGCCTTTGGGAGCGCTCGACGATTGGGTGCAGCTTGACGAGGCCGTACGCATCAGCGGCAGATCCAAACCGACGCTGTACAGATGGGCGTCAGAGGGGAGGGTGCGGACGCTGAAGCCAGGCCAGGTCATGTGGTTCAACATTGAGGATGTTCGAGCCGCGCGCGACACGCGAAGAGGAAGACCGAAAACTAATTCGATAGCGTGATACAGTGAGCCACGAGGCTCAAGAACTGTGTTCACAAGCCGACTAAGCCGCTACCACCAGGTAAGCGGCTTTTCTGTTCCCTCCCGCCACTCGTTGGCCGGTAGAGACGCGCTATGGCGCACACGGCAGGCGTGACGCCGCCAACAACTGAATCATGCTGTGCGGGTGTGCTGGTCGTCACACACCCACGCCCGCACAGCACCAGGCACCGCCGTTAGCTAGAGAGTCAGTGGATCAAGCTGCTGCAACAGCTTCCACCAGATGCCTTCCCTGTTCGTCCAACTGGCAGGACGCCTGATTCTGGATCAGGTAATCGAGGTTCGAATCCTTGGCGGGGAGCAATGCGAGGTCGGACGGGCAGACCCGTTCGTGAAGGTGCACCCCCTCACAGAAGACCTAGGTGTGAGACGACACGCAAATGCCCACCGGGAAAGTCGCGACCCGGCGCTAGAGGCAACCTAGGCAACCTAGGCAACCTTTCACCCCTGACCGCTGGCAAGCACCCGCTTTCGAGCACCGCGACCCATGTCAGGGGGTTCCTTCTTGAACTCCACTCCCGAACGCCAACGGAGGCGGCAATGAACATGTCGGAGCGCCCTGGTGAAGTGCTTCCCTACGTGTGCGACGACTGCACCACCGCGCACAAGTACGCGATCAGTGCTGCCATGTGCTGCTCCCCACTCAAACGACGCTTCTGACCTGGACATGTGATGACCGTCGTCGAGGTCGCCACGGACACGTGCGATCACTGCGGACCCTCCACCAGGGCGTACTTGTACGCACGGATGCCGTCCGGTAGGTCCCTCGCTTACTGCGGGTCCTGCGGCACCCGCTACCTTGCCGGTCTCCTCGAACAGGGCGCCACCATCGTGGACCAACGCCACCTCCTCCACCCATGAGAAGCCGTCGCCCGCCCGTCGAACGCCCCTGGCTGTACACGCAGGTAGGGACACTCACACGGTTCGGCCTGGCCATCCTCGGGTGGATATACGACAGGCAACACCGCAGGAGGGGAAATGACTGAGCCGGTGGGCAACCTCGGATGGTGGGCCATCAGCGGTTCGGAACTGCTAGCAGCACTGCGACGAGTCAGTCAGGGCGAAGACCCAGACATGGCATATGCGGAACTGTATGCGAACACTTCCACAGAGGAGGTCGACGCCGATGAGTAAGCCCGACTACCCGATCGCCCACGCTGTACCCGACGGGGACCTCATCGAACACGACACCGTCAACCTGTGCCCCTGCGGCCCACTACCCCACCTTGTTGAACGGGAAGACGGTTCGAAGATCCTCATCTACGTTCACCCCACACTCGACGGACGCGAAGTACACATCACCTGAGCGGCCCCCGAGCCAAACCCGACCGCGGCCAGGTGCCGCACGATCGAGGTGGACCATGGCCGCGAGCGGAACGTTCGACCACAAACGCGCACAGGCGCGCAAGCTGTTCGACGAGGGTCTCTCCTGCCGAGCGATCGCCGGCAAGCTCGGTGTATCGATCTCGACGATCTCACGGTGGGCGAAGGTCGAGGGTTTGTCGTTCACGAGTCGCGCGCAGACCGCGACGGCGACCGCTGTTCGCGAGTTCGACATGGCTGCCGCTCGGGTTCGTCTCGCGCAGAAGATGACGACCAACGCGGATCATGTGCTCGACACTCTCGACGGCCCGTACCTGGTGTACAGCTTCGGCGGCAAGGACAACGACTACAACGAGCACACGCTTGCTGAGGCCCCGATCTCCGCCCGCCGCGAGGCGCAGACGATCGGGGCGATCGCGTTCGACAAGCTGACGAAGGCGATCGAAGGCATAGAGGACGCTGACGGTCTCGCCCCTGTGGAGTCGATGCTTGGTCGCCTGGCTGTGAGGTTCGGTCTCGCTGATGGCTGACGTGCTTGCAGATATCTCCCCGAAGCAGGAGTTGTCGATCCGTGAGGCCACCGTGCAGGTGTGCGTGTGGGAGGGAGCGGTCCGGTCGTCGAAGACGATCGCGCAGATTCTCCGCTTCCTGATCGCTGTGCCTCGTGCCCGTCAGGGCCGGATCGTGATCCTGGGTCGCACCCGAGAGTCGATCTACCGCAACATCATCGAACCGATGATGGACCCGGAACTGTTCGGCGATGTCGCCCCACACGTGAAGTACACGATGGGTGCGCCGACAGCGAAGATCCTCGGCCGGGTCGTGCACATCATCGGCGCGAACGACAAGCAGGCCGAAGACAAGATCCGCGGCATGACCGTCGCCCTCTGCCTTGTGGATGAGATCACTGTCATCCCTGAGGGCGCGTTCAAGATGATGCTGTCCCGCCTCACCGCGCCCGGTGCGATGCTGCTCGGATCCACGAACCCTGATTCGCCGGCGCATTGGCTGAAACGGGACTACCTGGATCGGCTCGAGCAGCTGCCTAACTGGCGTTCCTGGCACTTCATGCTCGACGACAACATAGCGTTGTCCGAGCAGGTGAAAGCGAACCTGAAGGCCAACTACACGGGACTCTGGTATCGCCGGTTCATCCTCGGCGAGTGGGTGGCCGCTGAGGGTGCGATCTTCGACATGTTCGACCCGAAGGTCGGGGAAGGCAACGTCATCGCCTGGGAGACCCTTCCCGAGATGCGTGAGCTCATCTGCGTGGCGCTCGACTACGGCACCACGAACCCGACCGCAGCACTGCTGCTTGGTGTTTCCGCTGAGCATGACCCGTTTGGGAAGCCGACGCCGCGGCTGTTCTTCATCGACGAGTTCCGTCACGACTCGAAAGTCGCAGAGCAGAAGCTCACCGACGCCGAACTAGGCCGCAACCTCGTCCGCTGGCTGAACGAGAACCACCTTCCCGCATCCACACCGGTGCCCCTGATCCCACGGTTCACGATCATCGACCCGTCAGCGGCGTCGTTCGGTGTTGAGCTACAGAAGGCCCACGGAATCACCGCGACGCACGCCGACAACGACGTGCTGTACGGGATCCGCACCATGGCGTCACTGTTCGCGGAGAAGAAGCTGCTCGTCACCGACAGGTGCAAGGGCTTCATCCAGGAAGCACCTGGGTACTCGTGGGATCCGGAGAAGACGCTCAAGGGTGTCGATGCGCCGATCAAGGTAGCGGATCACTCGCTCGACGCGGGCCGGTACGCGCTCACCACGACCGAGAACATCTGGCGTCGCTACATCAAGCTCGCCGCATAGAAGGAGGCCTCATGGCTGACGCCACTGTCTGGCCCCCGCTCCCGTTCAACATCGCATTCGCCCGGTTCGCTGAGCTCGACGCCTGGTACACGGGCGACACGTCCACCCTGAACACGATCTACACCGGCAACAGCGGTGTCACGCATCAGGTCGGCGGCCGCACGTACCGCGGCGGTGTGATGGGCACCCTGTCGAAGTGGTTCTGGGGTCAGCCGGTCGCGCCCGGTGAGGACCGCATGAAGATGCACCTGCCACTCGCGGCGGACCTCTGCACTCTCTCCGCGGATCTGCTGTTCGGTGAGGCCCCGCAGGTGATGTTCCGTGAGCCGAAAGGCTATGTCAGCACCAAGGACGCGGAGGGCAAGGAAGTCCAGTACACGCACCCGGCGCAGGATCGCCTCGACGCGATCGTCGCTTCGGATGAGGCGCACGCGGAGTGGCTGCTCGGTGGCGAGTACGCGTCGGCGCTGGGCGGCACGTACCTGGCTGTCGCGTGGGATCCGACGATCTCGAAGCACGTGTTCCCGAAAGCGTACGCCGCGGACTGTGCGATCCCCATGTTCCGGCATGGTCGCCTCGCGTCGGTGCGCCTGTGGACGGAGTACACCGACGGGTCGACGATCTACCGGCTCATCGAGGAGCACCAGCCTGGGTACATCGAGTATTCGCTGTGGCGGGGCCGCGAAGGATCGCTGGGTGTGCAGATCCCGATCGGGACGCTCCCGGAGACGGCACACTACGAGCAGCTGCGCTCCCCGTCGGACGTGGATGCGCTCCTCAACCTCGGCATGGACCTCCCGCTGACCGTGAGTGTCGGCACCGGGTCGGAGCGTCTCGCCGTCGTGTACATGCCGAACGCGCGCCCTGTGCGCGACTGGCGCAAGATGGGCACCCTCGCGAACCTCGGCCGCTCGGATCTTGACGGCATCCAGGACCTGCTCGACAAGATCGATTTCGCATGGACGTCACTGATGCGCGATATCGACAACGGCCAGGGCCGCCTTGTCGTCGATGAGCAGCTGTTGACGGTGAACGGGCCCGGGCAGGGTGCCACGTTCGACTCGTACCGGCAGGTGTTCACGCCCGTCGGCGCTTCTCTCGGGAAGACAGCGGACAGCAACGGCCTGATGACGATCGTGCAGTTCAACATCCGTGTCGAAGAGCACATCCGCACGATCGAGGCGCTGAAGAAGGAGATCGCATCTGCGGTCGGCTACTCGGAAGCACACCTCGGGATCGACAAGGCCCGCACTGGCGGGTCGAAGACGGCGACCGCAGTGTCTGCGGATCTGTCGGACTCTGAACGTACCCGCGACAAGAAGGCCATGTACGCGAAAGCGGCCCTGTCGAACTGGGCGATGGTCGCCCTGGAGATCGACTACGCCGTGTTCGGTGGCGACACGCTCGGTGATATGTCGGAGCCGCCGGATGTGATGTTCGCGCCGGTGTCGCAGGCGGACCCGGAGAAGACGGCCCGCACGGTGCAGATGCTCGATGCTGCTCGCGCTGCGTCTCGTAAGGAGATCGTCCGCACTGTGCATCCCGATTGGGATGAGCAGCAGATCAAGGACGAGGTTGACGCAATCGGCGACGAGGAGAAGAACGCGGCACTAGCCCCGCCGATCATGCCGCCGTTCACGCCCTCGGGCGGCGACTCGATGAATGGGGAGCCGAACGATGGAGGACCCGCGCCCGTCTGATCGATACATCGACCGAGTGGTCGCAGCATATGCGGCTGCCGAGCAGGCGCTGCTCAACGAGTCGGCGAAGATCCTCCGGCGCGCTGCGGGCACCTTCACCGGGCAGTGGCATGCGCTCTCAGTGCTGCGTGCGCTCATACGGCGCACTGTCCCGCAACTGAGCGCGTTCGATCAGGTCGCACGGGACGGAATCGTCCTGGCCGCGCGTGAAGGCCGCGAGAACGCTTCTGGGCATGGTGGGGGTGGTGCTGGTAAGCCGCCGGCTCCCCCGGCACGTGGCGGTGGAGAGCCGTTCGACCTGTCGATGCCGCACGGTGAACGTGCCGCACAGGCCATCGCGGACGATGTGGTGTCACAGCTGGAGGATGTGCGCCGGCGGATCACCCGTCTCCCGGATGACGTGTACAAGATGATCTCCCCGCAGGCTGCCATGGGTCAGGTCATCGACAACGGCATCCGCGCTGAAGAAGCGCAGGCGGTCGCATGGCGTGTGTTCACCGAGCACGGGATCACCGGGTTCGTTGACAAGTCGGGACGCAACTGGTCCCTGTCCGCGTACATCGACATGTCGGTACGAACCGCGGCGATGCGGGCGTTCAACGACTCACACCTGCAGACCATGCGGGCTCTCGGCGTCCAGTACTTCACCGTCGCTCCGCACAAGAACCCGTGCCCGCTGTGCTTCCCCTGGGTTGGGACGGTGCTCGTAGAAGCCCTCCCTGACCGCCCTGTGATGCACGTGGACGCGACGATCGAGCAGGCCGTGGCCGCCGGGCTGTTTCACCCCAACTGTCGGCATGTGCTGATCCCGGTTTTCCCCGGCGTAACGGTCCTCCCCGACCGCACCCCGTGGACATCAGAGCTTCAAGCCGAGTACGACGCCACGCAGCGGCAACGAGCGCTCGAGCGCGAAGTTCGCAAGGCTAAGCAGGCGGAACGCGACGCCCTGACCGATGCGGCCCGTGCACGCGCACGCAAGGACGTGCGTCGCTGGCAAGCCGCACTCCGTGAGCATGTCGCCGCCCATGACGCAGCCCGCGACTCCCGTCGGGAACAGCTGAACCTCCGACAGGACCGCCACCGGCCCGCACCTACCGCGCCGATGACACGACCCGCTGTCCCTGAGGCGCCGTCGCCGAGGGATCCACGAGTCCGTGAGGCCCGGCTGACGCCTGGTGTTGACCGGCCCGGACGTGTGGATGTCCCAGACGGGCTCCATCTTGAAAATCACGAGCTCGGCACTGCACGACGTCTCGCTGCTGTCGGCATCAATGTCCGATGGAACGAGATCCGCCACGGCGACCACGTGAAGAACCTCGACGTGACGATCGACGGCGTGCCGTGGGAGTTCAAGAGCCCGCAGGGCGCTGGCAAGAGCACGATCTATCACCAGTGGGAGCGGGCCAGGGCGCAGGGTGCTGAACGGCTCGTGCTGGACATGGCTCGCACGCCGATCGCCGACGACGTCGCCCTCGACGAGATCCGGCGTCGAATCGCGCACGGCGGGCAGATCCGCACGGTCTTGTTCATCGCGCACGACGGCTCGGTGACCCGCGTCACCCGGACGTAAGAGAAGCGGCTGGGCTGTGCTCGTGCACTGCCTGCCGCTTCTCGATACCCAGTGTACTCCTCCTCGATCCACACAACCCCGATGCGGCCAGGTGCCGCGCAAGGAGCATCACCATGTCTACCCAGAACACCGATCAGAGCGCTGCTGGCGCTGCCGCGATGGTCGACGCCTCACAGGCGGCCGCAGATGCCGCTGCCGCCCAGCAGCAGAGCACTCCCCCGTGGGGTGACGACCCGACGAAGTTCGACCCCGACAAGGCGTGGAAGCTCATCGAGAACCTGCGCACCGATGCCACCGAACGGCAGACCAAGACCGATGCCGCAATCGCTGCAGCCGTCGAGCAGGCGAAGAAGGACACGCTCACCGAGTTCGGCCGCCTGCTGACCGGTGAGCAGGCTCCGGAGACGGATCCGGCGAAGCTCAACGAAGCGCTCACCGGCCTCAAGGGTCAGATCACCGAGAAGGACACCGCGCTCACCGCGGCGCAGGCCGAAGCGAAGGCCGGGCAGGTCGCACTCCAGGTCGCGATTCTCGGATCCCCTCTCGGTGCGAACATCCCAGCCCTGCTCTCCAATGAGCAGTTCAAGACCGCGATCGGCCAGGTAGAACCGACCGATCAGGCCGCCATCACGGCGGAGATCACGAAGGCGCTCCAGGCGAACGCCGCACTCAAGCAGCCCCCACGCCAGTCAGGCACAGGCGACCACACGGGCCCGACCGTCACCTCCCTGCAGCAGCAGCTCGCTGAAGCAGAGAAGGCGAACGACCTTTCAACCGTCATCAGCCTGAAGCGCCGTATCTCGGCTGCTAAGGCGCCCACTGCCTGAGGAGGCAATCATGGCCGGTATTTCCGGACTGGGGACGACCTACAATCTCCCCAACTACGTGGGTGAGCTCTTCGCGATCTCGCCCTCCAACACCCCGCTGCTGTCCGCCATCGGCGGTCTCACTGGCGGCAAGCAGGCGAACGCCCCGATGTTCACCTGGCAGTCCTACGACCTCCGCAACCCGTCGCAGCCGGCGGTCCTGGAGGGCCAGCCCGCCCCGACTGGTCAGAACCGTGTCCGCGGCGTCGTCGGCAATGTCTGCCAGATCCACCAGGAGAAGGTGACCGTCAGCTACACGAAGCAGGCGGCCGTCGGTGCGATCAACTCGCAGAACGTCGACACGACCCGTGGCAACCCGGTGCAGAACGAGCTCGACTGGCAGGTTGCGCAGGCTCTGAAGACCGTCGGTCGCGACGTGGAGTGGTCTTTCATCAACGGTGTCTACCAGGCCCCGTCGGACAACTCGACCGCTCGCCGCACCCGTGGCCTGCTCGCCGCGATCCAGACGAACGCGATGTCGATCGCTGCGCAGAACGCGGGCACTGGCCTGTCGGCTGCGACGACCGTCATCACGGAGACGGCGACGCCCGTGTCGAACGGCGACAAGGTGATCTTCACCGATGTCGGCGTCTCGACGGGCATCGTCACGGGCCGCACCTATTACGTGGTCGCGAAGGGAACGAATGCGTTCTCCGTGGCCGCGACCCTGGGTGGTTCGGCGATCACGATCGGCACCGCGACCGTGTCCTACTCCCGCCCCGCTGTGGCCGCGACCACCGTGGCCACGTACGAGAACCTATTCCAGCAGGTGTACGACCAGGGCGGCCTGGAGGACTCGGACCTCGCAACGATCATCGTCAACTCGACGCAGAAGCGGAACCTCGCCGCTGCGTACGCGGCGAGCTACGGCAAGTTCATCGAGCAGGACCGCAACCTGTTCGGCGTGAACGTGACCCGGATCGAGTCGAACCTCGGTTCGTTCAACATCATGCTCGACCGCTACATGCCGCAGGACGCGCTGATCGTCACCTCTCTCGACCAGCTGTCTCCGGTGTTCCTCGAGACGCCTGGCAAGGGCCACTTCTTCGAGGAGCCCCTCGCGAAGACCGGTGCGTCGGATGACGTGCAGATCTACGGCGAGATCGGCCTCGAGTACGGCAACGAGCTCGCGCACGGTTCGTACCGTGGCCTGCCGCTGTAACCACAACTGAACATCAAATAGCCGGCGGGCGGACTGCCAACGTGCACCCGCCCGCCGGCCTCAACCTGAGGAGGACGCCGTGACCTTCGTCGTACCCGATGCGCTCGCTTCCTCCGCGGACTACACGACGTGGACGGGGCAGACAGCGCCCGCGAACATCATGTCGATCCTCCGCTCCTGCACCGCCCTCGTGCAGGAAGCAACGAAGATGGACCGCTACGCAGTAGATGCATCGACTGGGCTGCCCACCGATACCGCCACCCTCACCGCGCTGCGCAACGCGACCTGCATCCAGGCTGCCGCGTGGGTTGCCCTGAACATCGACCCGACCACCGGCGGCGTGATCGTATCGTCGAAGGCTGTGAAGGCGAAGAAGCTCGCGACAGGGTCGATCGAGTATTCCGACGCTGAGGTACAGGCTGTTGCGAAGGCACGAGAGGCCGCATACACCGCTCTTGTTCCGGAGGCTGTTCAGCATCTCCGCAACCGGGGTCTCATGAGTTTCGCACCGCGCGCAGCGTGGGGGCCGCGGCTCATCCCGGCACCGTGGGTGCTCTGATGGTCGCGCCTGTGACGCTGACGTTCACGAACGCGACGGTCACACTCTCCCGAGTCGGAGACCTCGTCACCGCCGTCGTTTCGTACACGGCCGCCACGATCTCCGGATTCCAGGCGCTCCCTGTCGCGTTCCAACCTGCGGCCGGAGACCTGACGTTCGTGAGCACGGGCGACTACTCGGCACCGGGAACCGTCACCATGCAGGTGAGCGTGGTCGTCGGCGACGCGGGCATTGGTCTCTCCGGGTACAACAGCCCGCCCACGTCCCCGGGTTCTTTCATCGCACGGTGGCTCGCCGACCCGGCGACCTCCGACACCACCCCCTCTCCTGCTTCGACGCTGACATTCAGTGACGGGTCCACTGTGACGCTGTCTCGGGTCGGGAATGTGGTGACGGCGTCTGCTGTCGCCGGAACGAACCCTGGATCTGTGTTCACCGCGCTCCCCCTCACGGCCATGTACAGCCCGACGGGGAACGTCGCAGCGTACGAGTTCCGTTCCACCGGCCCCTACGGCGAACCGGGGAACTGGTTCATCACCGTCACCGAGACCCCGGCGCTGGGAAGCCCGCTCGGTGTGGGCATCGGCGCAGGCTCAACAGGTCCCTGGCCGCCGTTCACGGTGCAGTGGCTTGCGGATGCTGCCACCGCCCCACCTTCGACGGGTGACGACGAGCTCGACGAGTTCTACGTGCATTCCGTGCTCGTCGAGACCTATCTCGGCACGAACGGGTACGGCGAAGATACCTTCGCTCCCGCTATCGCGGTCGGCGGGTTCCTGGATGACTCTCGCAAGCTCGTGCGAGGCGCGGACGCTGAGCAGGTGATCTCCGAATCGCAGTTCTATACGCGGCCGGAGAACGGTGCCCGCTTCCCTGCGGAGTCACGAGTCACGGTCGATGGTGTGATCTCGCGTGTGATCCGCACGAACACGAACACGTCCGGGAACCTCGACCTCCCCGACCACGCGGTCGTCTCGCTGACGTAGGACGACGGTCAGCAGAAGATCTGCATCGATCCCGGATGACAGAGAACGACGATCTGGTCGCCGGTTTCGATGACGTGCCACCCACTCTGTTGGGCGCGCATGATGATCTCGCTGAGCGCGTCGTACCGCATCACGTCGTCGACGCTGCGACGCACGACGCCTCCCGTGGCGGTCTGCTGCGCGTTGAACATCTGATCCACCCAAGCTGACATGCGCCTCATCCTGTCGGACGCGGCGTGGCCGCCGCAACTCTCTCGGGGAGGCGCATCATGGCTGTCGAATGGGACACGGGTGGGTTCGAGGCGCTGCTCGACAACGTCGCCGCCGCCCTCCAAGACGTTGCACCGTTCGCTGTCGGGCGTGCCGCGGAGCACATCCGAGGCGTATCGACTGAGCTCGCCCCCGTCCTCACCGGCAACCTGCGTGCGTCGGCGGAGGTCAAGGCGACCAGCCACACGCAGGCCCGGGTCTACTACCCGGGCCCGTACGCCCGATACCAGCACTACGGTCTCGACTTCCGGCACCCGCAGGGTGGGCAGGCGCTGTACCTGCAGCAGCCGATGCTCACCGAGGCCGAGAAGTGCTTCCAGATCATGGCGGACACGATCCGAGAGGCGATGCCATGACCGACAGCCTCGACCTCCTCGACGGCGTCTCCGCGTTCATCGCCTCCCGCGTCCCCGGTGTCGCGTTCAACGCGTCGGGAACGTACACCACGGGTCAGACAGGCATCTTCCACATGCTGATGCCCGCAACCCCGGACGAGGTGGTCGTCCTCACATGGGTGCCGCAAGTCGACGACCCGTCGATGCCTCAGGGTGTCGGGCTGTTGCAGGTCCGGTGCCGGGGTGCCGCGAACAAGCCCCGCCGGCCGATCGAACTCCTCGATCAGATCGCGGTCCTGTTCCTCGGGAAGATGACGATCCCCCTCACCGCGACCATGCAGATCATGCAGGTCCGGGACCGTGTTCGTGCCCCTCTCGGCATGGACGAGTCGAAGCGGTGGGACTGGACCGACAACTACACGCTCGACGTGGCATATACGCCTACCGCTGCACGCCCCTCCGGCGGCAACTGGTAACTCACTCTTCCGCTGCCCAGTGCGGGACGCACCAACCGGTGCACTCTCCGCCCCCACGTGGGGGTGACCAACCCCTAACCACATGGAGGCATCATGCCCAGTGCATTCGCACGCCGTTTCAAGGTCGACGTCTCCGTCGACAACATCACCTGGGTCAACCTGAAGGGCATCAACGATCTCACGCCCAGCGAGAACGCGACCCTGCAGCCCGCGGACACGTACGACACGAACGGGTTCAACTCGTTCGAGAAGACGATGACCGGCGGCAAGCTCGTCGCGAAGGTCCTCCGCCCCACCACCGCCGGTATCCCGTCGGACCCCGGGCAGGATCTCGTCGATAACACGCGGTTCCAGTTCGGCACCGCGGCCCGCGTCTACGTCCGCTGGTACGACCGCAACGGTGGCACCGAAGCGTTCACCATGTACGCGCTCGTCGACTGGAACCAGTCGAAGTCCGGTGTTGCGGACCTCGACGAGGTCACGATCACGTTCACTGCTGACGGCGTGGTCTCCGCGATCACGAACCCGTACGCCGCCGCGGCAGTGCCGCTGCTCCTCAGCTTCAGCCCCGCGTCGGGTGCGTCGGTCGGCACGATGCTCACGGTTATCGGCACCGGCTTCACCGGTACGACCGGTGCCGCGAGCGTGAAGGTCGGCGCGACGAATGCAACCAGCTACATCGTCCAGTCGGACAGCCAGATCGTCATGATCGTCCCCGCCGGAACCGCGGGCGCGACGACCGTCACGGTCACGAACCCGATCGGCGCTTCTGCCGCCACCGCGTACACGCGAGGCGCCTGACCCGAGACGCCCCCACCGCCCCGTTACTGGGTCGGGGCGGTGGGGGTCACACAGCAAACCCAGCGAAGGAGAACCCCAGTGTCAGATTTCACCGACTTCAACGAGCTGTACGAACCGCTCGTCCTCCCCATCAACGGGAAGAAATACACGATCCCGCCGGTCTCGTTCGACGCCGGCACGAAGATCAACGGCATCGTCGATGGTGCCGAGAAGCTCTCCGATGAGGTGTTCTTCCGCCTCGTCCTCGGGGACCAGTTCGACGAGATGCACACCGACAACGTGCCCGCCGCAGCGATCACCCGCGCCGCACAGACAGCACTCGCCGACTTCAAGTACGGACGCGCCATGGCCGAGACCATGTGGAAGACCGGTGGCGACCCAAAAGCGATCCAGGAGAACGCTCCGAAGCCGAACAGGGCAGCAAGGCGGTCGAAAGTCACGGCCGCGGCGAGCAAGACCCCGTAACCGGGCTCTACGAGTGGTACGAGGACGTCCCCTCTACCGTCACCGCCCCGTCGAACCCCGTCACCTGGGCGCAGCTGTTCGAGGCGTGGGCGCTCATCGAAGCCGACTTCCAAGAGACGTACGGCATCGACCTTGAGGCGCGGATCCGAACCTGCTCCTGGAGATGGTTCGCTATCCGCTGCCTCGGCCTCCTCTCCTCCCCCGACACCCGCCTGCACCGCCGGTTCGCACCGGAACCCGAACAGTAGGAGGCGGCCTTGTCCACTACGACAGTCGGATCGATCGACGGCAAAGTCGATATCGCGATCGCTAAGGCGCTCGAAGCCCTCGAGACCGTCAAGCAGGCCGCCCGGTCCCTGGGGCAGGAGCACCCGACTGTCGATGTTGATGCGAACACCGGCAAGGCGCAGGCCTCCATGGCTGCAGTCGATGTTGCGGCGAAGGCTATGGGCCAGTCCGCTGCAACAGCCGGCGAACGGGTCAAGCGCTCCGCCAACGACGTGTCTGCCGCGCAGGCGAAGGTCGCTGCCGCCAACCGGGCCGCGGATGTCGCCTATGAGAAGGCCCGCGTCGCGCAGCTGCGACTTTCCGAGGCACAGGAGTCCGGCCGCGCCAAGGCTTCCACGATGGCCGCCGCGGAACTTGCCGCTTCGGAGGCACTGGACCGCCTGGAGAAGGCCAACATCCGGGCTACCGCCGCGGAGGAAGCACTCAAGGAGTCGCAGCAGGAAGCCGCGAACGCTGCCCTGAAGCAGGCTGCCGCGGAAGAGGTTGCTGCGAAGGCCACCGATAACGCCGGGAACGCTGCAGGGCGGGCGAACGCCCGCACCCAGTTGATCATCGCCGCAGTAGTGGGTCTCACCGCTGTCGCTGCCCCACTGACTGGTGCACTGCTCGGCATCGCTGGCGGTCTCGGCGGTCTCGGTGCAGCCGGTGTTCTCGGCATCATCGGTGCTGTCCAGGCGGTGAAGCAGGGCACCCAGGCCGGTGCGGAGTGGTCTGCGGGATTGAAGACTCTCAAGACGGACATGTCTGCCCTCGCGGCGACCGCCTCGTCCGGCCTGCTGTCCTCGTTCCAGCGTTCCGTCGCGCTCATCAACGCGTCGATGCCGCAACTGAACTCTGAGGTTGCGGGGTTCACCCGGATCCTCGGCACCGCTGGGGTTTCTGCGTTGCAGGGTGCGATCACTGCCCTTCACGTTCTCAATCCGTTGTTCGTGCAGGGCGCTGGTGTCGTTCAGGACATGGCGAACGGGTTCGCTTCGTGGGCGTCGAACGGTGGCCTGCAGAAGTTCGCATCGTATGCACAGTCGGTGCTCCCGCAGGTGATCGGCACCATCGGGTCCCTCGTGTCCGCGATCCTCCATATTGCGGAAGCGACCGCGCCGATCGGGACCGTTGTTCTCGGCGTGCTCGACGGGCTCGCGAATGCGATCAACGCGATTCCCGTCCCCGTGCTGACGGTGATTGCCGCTGCCGCGATCTCTGGCTACGCAGCATTCATGTTGTGGAAGTCTGTGCCTGCGGTAATCTCCGGAGTCACCAGTGCGCTGTCAACGGCCAGTGGTGCCGCTACCGGCGTGGCTGGCGCTGTCGGACGTTTCGGTGCCGCCGCCGTTATCGCAACTGCCGCTCTTACCGCACTCTCGATGGCGAATGAGGCGGGTGTTGCGTCCACCGCTGACCTGGCGAACGCGCTGAAGACAGCAACAAATTCCGCAGAGGTGTTCGCGAAGGCCGCTCAAGGTCACGGTGTAGAGAACCTCATCCGCGGCGACGGCATGGATGATCTCAAGAACCTGCCGAAGCTGATGGACGACGCTTCCGTGGCGTGGACCGACCTGAACCTGTCTCTCGGTCAGACTGCGGCGTTGGACCGCATTGGTGACATCGGGAAAGCGATGTCGAACCTGTCGACAATCGACATGTCCCGAACCGTGGAGCAGTTCAACATGCTCGCTAAGGGCATGAACAATGCACAGGCTGGCGAGTTCCTTAAGCGCCTCGGCCCAGAGTTTCACGACGCCCTGGCGCAGACCGCGACAGGGATGGGCATTGCCGCTTCGGATGCGAACCTCCTCGCGATTGCGACCGGCAAGATCGGCCCTGCTGTTGAAGCAGCGCGGGCTGGCATGCAGGCTGCTCGCCCTGCCGCTGATCGCCTGGCAGAGTCTGCCCGTGGTATCGGCACGGCCGCTGAGCATTCGGTGGACGCGCTGAATGCGCTCGCCCAGGCGTCGTTGGGGAACGCCCAGGCTGATCTCCACTACCAGGAGACCCTGACGCAGACGAATGCGACACTGAAGGAAGCCGCGGGGAACTTCAACACCACGACCGAAGCCGGGCAGCGCAATATGGGCGCGTTGTACGACCTCGCTGGTGCGGCTTTGTCAGTAGAGGACGCGCAGCAGAAGGCGGGAGCTTCGACCACTGACATCGCCGCGAAGATGCGGACCGCTCATGACCAGTTCGTGAACGCTGCGATCGGCGCGGGGATGGCGGCGGGGGATGCAGAGAACCTGGCAAACAAGCTTGGTCTCATCCCACCGAACACGACTGCGAACGTGACTGCGAACACGAGCGCGGCGCAGGGCGTGATCGACTCGTTCATCAATCGCAACGATGGCCGGGTCGTCACAATCGTCACGTCGGTGCAGGGCCAGTACGCGCAGGTCGCCGGCCAGTTGGGCAAGTCCACCGCATACGCATATGGCGGGACCGCGAACGTCCCTGGTGCCGCATATGGCATCACTGGCGGCACAGTCCGCGGCAACGGGTCTGCATGGTCCGACACGGCCGGTATGTACCGGCTCGCGAACGGCGAAGAGGTCGTCTCGAACACCGCAGGGCAGGCGGGCCGGTGGCGGTCCATGCTGAAGGCGATCAACCGGAACGACTCCGCAGGGCAGGTCGCGGGTCAGGCGGCACGTATCGCGGGAGTCACGCAGCCTGCGACGGCAGCAGTGTCGGGTGGCGATATCTATGTGACCGTCCAGGTCGCCGGCGTCCAGCAGGAAGACCCTGCGGTTCTCGGACGAATCGTCGGCGGAGATCTGAAGCGAGCTCTCGCGGGGGTGAAGAAGTGACCTCTTCGGTGACGATCGCAGGGATCATCATGTTCGGCGTCAACCAGCACGCCGACAACGTCATCCAGATCGACGGACAGTTCTTTCAGGACTGGTACTCGATCTCCGACTCGAAGTCCGACGTTCGAGAACGACCATCGAACAATGGCGCGTTCGGCATCGATCGCGACTATCGCTCCGCGCTCCCGCTGACCGCGAACGGACGCGTCCGAGGGGCAGGTTGGGCTTCGCAGCTCGCCTTGTTGCGGTCCGCGCTCGGCACTGGGAAGTCGGTCACGGCAACGGTGACTGACGAGCTCGGGGTATCGAACCGGAAGGTTTCAATTCGCCGCTTCACGCCCGTCCCGAACCCGGGCGCGAGCATCCTCGAGTTCGAAGTGATAATGATCGCGACGGACCCCCTGATGTACGGGGCAACCCAGTCGGCTGCCGTTGGCGTCCCCACGGCCGGCACAGGACAGCCCTGGCCCCAGGTCTGGCCTGCCCCGTGGGGCACGCCAGGCAACAGTGGGCGTGTGACCGCTGCGAACGTCGGCAGCCAGGCGACGCCGATGACTCTCACAATTGCCGGTGGTCTCGATGCCGGTGTGGAACTCGTAGAGATCACAACCGGATCACGGCTGGTGCTGAACCGCCTCATCCCGGTCGGCTCCAACGCCGTGTTCGACGCATCGGTCGGACGCGTGTACCTCGATACGCCGACGAATGACATCACCGGGTTCGTGACCCGCCGGGATTGGGACGGGTTTCAGATCCCCGCGTTCGGCCAGTCGATCGTCCAGTTCAACCCCCTCGGTGCGCAGACGGGCACCCCTACGCTCACGGTCACGTGGGCTCCCGCGAACTGAAAGGCACCTCATGACGCTTCGGAACTCGTGGCCCGGGCCTACCGGCGTGACGTCAACTACCGACGCACGTATCGTTCTCGCGGGCCTCGTCGAGGGAAACACTTCCGGTGTGGCCCGCGCCGGCGTTTTCCCGACGAACCTGTCCCCAATCGTGACGGCACGTTCGGATATGAACGTCAACATCGCGGCGTTCCAGGGGCTCGCTGTGCAGTTTGGCGGCCCGATCCTGATCGCGAACGATGGGACCATGCAGCTCCCCGCTGTCCTCATATCGCCAGCGTCGGGGACGAATTACTACGTCGTGTACTCGAAACAGAACGAGCAGACCGCGCCGGGCACCGATGCCAACAACTTGCCTCTGTTGGGTGCCGCACTATCGACCGTGTCGTTTGCCGCGGCTCGCGGGACGCTGCCCACCGGTGCTCTTGAACTTGCCACCGTTCAGGTGCCGGCTGGAGTGGCCGCGACGAACGCGGTCGGTGTCACGATCACCCAGACCGCTCAGTTCACGGTCGCTGAGGGTGGCGTGCTTCCCGTTCGGAACAGCACGGAACTCAGCACCTGGGCCCCCGCGGATGGTTCCCTCGCGGCGCAGATCGACACTGGCGTCCTGTGGGTGCGACAGAGTGGCGCCTGGGTCGCCGCCTCCACGATCACCTCCGGAAACATCACGACGATCGGAACGAATTGGGCGGCAACGGGAACCTCCCCTTCGCCTTACCAGCCGCGGTGCGTTCGGCAGGGCAACATCGTCACGATGTACGGCGGTGTCACCTCTGCAGCCGGGTTCAGCCCAGCCAACATTCTGACTGTGCCTTCGCCCTTCGCCCCACCTACCACAAGTATCCGCCCGATCGGTACGACCGTCGCGAGCAACGGCAGCATCTGGGAGTTGTTCTTGTCGTCCGGAGTCCTCCAAGTCGCCGCGGGATACGGTTCCGGCGCGATGGTCGCGGGCATGGTTCTGCCACTCTCTGGCCTGTCTTGGACTATGGACTGATGCGGTGGTTCATCGCTGACCTGCTCACGGGCCGCGACATTGCCGACGTGCAGGTCATGGATACGTCGTCCTGGGCGCGGTCGATCAACAAGCCGGAGGTGCTGACGGCGAAGCTCGACATGCGCGACCCGGCGACTATCGCTCTGAAGCCTCGCCAGACGATGGCTCCAGGGCGTACCGTGCTCGCTTGCGCCGCCGGCGACACGATCCTCGCCGCGGGTCCGATCTGGACCCACGGATATAACCGTGATGAGAAGACCCTCACGCTGGGTGCCCTGGGAATGTGGTCGTACTTCGATCACCGGTTCGTGCTCCCGCTCGCCGCTGCGACGATCGCCACCGACCAGTTCATCGTCCCAGACATTACCGCCGCCGGGAAGACGAAGCCGAACCCGACTGTCGCTACCTACCTCACGGGCCTTGAGTACGGGACGATCGCGAAGCGATGGGTGCAGCAGGCGCAGGCATGGACCGGCGGGAACGTCCCTGTGCTGTTCGAAGCAGACCGAGTCGGCACCCGCGAACGGAACTTCGAGGGTGCCGATTTCAAGAACCTCGGCACCGTCCTGTCGCAGCTGTCTCAGGTCGAGGGGGGCCCCGATATTCGGTTCTCGCCGCAGTTCACTGCGGACATGCTGGGCATCCAGTGGGTCATGCAGACGGGCACCGACGCGAGCCCGCTTCTCGCATCGCCAACGGTGTTCGAATGGGCACTGGACGTTCCGGATTCTCCGGTCTCGGCATTTCAGGTCGACATCGATGCGACACACCTCTCCTCGACGTCGTGGGCGGCCGCCGGCCGTTCCGCCGACACAGTGCTGGTGTCCCGTGCCACGGACAGCACCCTGACGGATCTCGGCTACGCGATGTTCGAGACACTGGACTCCTCGCACTCGAGCGTGTCCCAGCAGGCGACCCTCGACGGCTACACCGCCGAGGCGACACTCCTCGGGCGTTCCGCGGCTGACCTGTGGTCCTTCGCCGTGGAGGCCAACCGTCAGCCGTTCCTCGGCGCGTACTGGGAAGGAGACTTCTGCACGCTCACGATGGGCGACTACGGGTCCGCGGCGTACACCCCCTGGCAGGACCCGGTAACGAACTGGTGCAAGAACCCCAGCTTCGAGACGGACGTTGCCGGATGGTCGGTCCAGAACGCCGCGGTAGCCACCCGAGCCACCACGCAGGCACACCGAGGTACGGCCTCCATGCAGGTCGTCACCCCTGGATCTGTCGTCGCCGAAGGCGTGTTCGTGACACCTACCGTGGTCCCGGGCATGGCGGTCGGCAACCCCTGGTGCGCGTCCGTGCAGGTGTTCGCACCGGCTGGCGCGACCATGGAGGTCATCGCGAACACCGTCGGCACCGGCGGAGTCAGCCCTACAGTCAGTTTCACCGGCACGGGGGCGTGGCAGCTCATCTCCGTGCCGAACGCCATCGCCGCGAGCACATCACCGTACATGTTGATCCGCACGCGATCCACCCCTCAAGCGGTCACCTTCTACGTGGACGAAGCGCTCATCGAAGTGGGTGTCTCCGCCCCGGGGCCGTACTTCGACGGATCCGGTGGATCATCCGGGCAAACTGACCTGGAGCTGTACAGCTGGACTGGCGCGCCGAACGCATCGCCCTCCACCTATCAGATCCGCACTCGGCAGGAGTACAACGCCGGCGACCCATACCTGTTCGAGGGCTCTCCCAATCAGCGTCGCATCACGGCGATGTCGGGGGATGCGAAGGGGCTCAAAGTGGCAGTTACGACACAGGCGGTGATCTGATGGCCGGTGGATACTTCTCACCGCCGCTAGGCGAGTACGGCGAGGTCGTCGCAGAACTGCAGCGGCTCGCGGAACGTCTCGCCGAGCTGGAGGCCCCAACGGGCACGAGCTTGAACTCTCTCGTGGCGCAGGTGCAGGAGGCGATCGCGAATATCAACACGACGGTGACTGCGGCGATCAGCGCGAACTCGTACACGAAAACGCAGATCGATTCGAAGATCGCGTCCCCCGGCGGGATCTCGCCGACCACCGTGACGGCCTCGAGCGATGTTTCGTCCAGTGGACAGGTGTCCTCGAACGGTTCTCCGTTGAAGTCGCAGCCGTCATACAACTACTCGGTGGTGACAAGCTACAAGGGCGCATGGATCGACGGTGTCACGTTCCAGATCGGCTACTCGGCATCGTCCGAGCGGGTGAAGACCGACCTGCAGCCTCTTGAGGACTCCGGGATCTTCGATCTGACGCCCTATTGGGGGCGGTATGTCTGGGATGACCCAGCATCGGCTCCGAAGGTGTTCCTCCTCGCCCGCGAAGTGCAGCAGGCCGGGTTCGGCCCGGACGTGGCGCCTGTCGTCGAAGGTGAACCGCTCATCATGCGCGGCACCGACGGGGAACCGATCCGCGTCGACGACCAAGAGGTCGTCATCCCGGTGGGTGAGGCGTACACGATCAACTACGGGCAGCTTGTGGTCCCGCTGATCGCCGCGGTGCAGTCGCAACAGCATCTCATCGAGCAGTTGACCGCCCGACTCGACACAGCCGGTCTTTAGGGTGCGAACGGGCGGTCACACTCCGGGTGGTTTGGATCTGGCAGGGTGATCGTGAAGCAGATCACTGGCAGACACGAGGTGTCGTTGCCACTGTCACCGCTGTTTGCCTGGGACCCCGCCGGGCATCGAATTGGCTCGGGCGCCGGCGCAGGTTGCGGCTCGGCGGGCGGGTCTGCTGGCTCCGGCGCGCTCTGCTGGGTATCCGTCGGCGTTGTCGCGTCGTCTGGTGCAGGTGCCGGCTCTGCTGGTGTCGAAGGAAGAACCGGGGCGGGAGCGACCGTCGGTGTCGGGGTGGCTGTCGGTGGCACAGTCGGGGTAGGCGACGGCGTCTCGGTCTCCGTGACCGGAGTCGGTTCTGGCGCGCCCCCTGCGCCCTGCGCCGTCACCCCGAACACGATCAGCCCTGCGATCACGACCGCGGCGCCCACCGTGCTGAGCCCGGTGACGAGCAGCTTCTTGTTCATGGACGCCACCGTACACGATCAATCGTCTAATCACTAGACGCAATTCGGTTGTACAGGGTGATGACCGTCATGCGCGAAAGTCCAGTTGCGTCCACGATCTGATCCCACGTCGCTCCCTGTCTTCGCGCCTCTTGAACCAAGATGGCGCGCTGATCCCACGCGATACGCAGTGCGACCAGCTGAGCGAGAGCATCCATGTTTACAGTCTAATTCCTGTACACAAGAGTGCCCCGACAGCGCGCCGATCACCCTTTGTTGTTGTCTTCTACCCCAACCGGCCCACTCTCGCCCGAGGCGGGCCGGTTGCATCTCCGGAAAGGAGGAGCCGATATGGCTGCTTACGCGAATGGCGAGATCCCACTGTCGGTGCTCATCCGAGTACCGGGGCAGGAGAACGACGACGCCTGGCTGTCGAACGCGACGTGCGCCCGATGGCTGGCGTTGAAGAAGGACGTCTACGACACCTACGGGGTGACGATCTGGATCGTTCCCGGCTACAACGCTTACCGCCCGCTCGCGAACCAGGAGTACGCGAAGCAGCGGGCGATCAACGAGGGGCGCCCACAGGACGCAGCCAACCCGGGGACGTCGTCTCACGGCGGTGTATACATCCAGTGGGGCAGCCCCCGGAACGGGCAGGCGTCCCTCGCGATCGACGCCGGCGGGTACGAGTCGCTCAACCGTGCCGACTGGTACGCGATATGCCGCAAGCACGGCTTCGAGCCGGGGTTTTTCGACTGGGAGCCCTGGCACATCATCGACTGGGATCCGCAGATCGGCGTTCCCGGCAAAGACAGCACCACGAGTCCTGAGGAGGACGAAATGAACTTCATCAACATCCAGGGCAAGTCCGGCGCGCGGCGCGGAGGCTGCTACGCCGTGTTCAACATGGGCGGCGGGAAGTTCGCTGCCGAGTACATCGGCGCGACCAACCTCGTCGCCGGCCCACTTGTCACCGATGAGGGCGCGATCGGGCGTCTGCAGGCGCGCATCAGCGGACTCGCGTGATCGTCGCCCGCAACTGACCTGAGAGGGTGACGCCTGTGACTGAACCTGAGCCCTCCGGGTGGGAGCTGATGCGCGCGATCGAGTCGCTACGAAAGTCCGTCGATTCGGCGGTTGCTGGCATGGTCACGCAGGCGACGTTGGCGATCTATCAGCAGGCCCAGAAGGAGAAGGACGACAGGCAGGACGCCCGAATCCGTGACCTTGAACAGGCACAGGACGAACGTCGCAAAGCACGCGAAACCGAACAGACCGAGCAGCGGACGACCCGCTCAAGACAGAACTTCGGGATCATTCTCGCCCTCCTCACCGGAGTGATCGGTCTCGTTGGCGCGCTGATCTTGAGAGGAATTCCTGTATGACCGACCCGAAACCCACCCGCGATAGCGGGCGAGTATGGCGAATCGCAACGGTCACGGTGATCAGTCTCGTCGCTGTGGCCGCGTTCGCTGGCGCGGTATGGCTGGCCGTGACGACCCAGGAGCTACGCGATCAGCTCGCCGCATCTCAGTCGAACGCGCAGAAGCTGTACGTGCAGCTGCTCGACGAGGGTGTCCACCCGAAGGGACAGCCGCCAT
The DNA here is from genome assembly GCF_056397105.1 of Microbacterium sp. 05N427. Taxonomy (NCBI): domain Bacteria; kingdom Bacillati; phylum Actinomycetota; class Actinomycetes; order Micrococcales; family Microbacteriaceae; genus Microbacterium; species Microbacterium sp. 05N427. The sequence goes on along the minus strand of NZ_JBFTMT010000007.1, from coordinate 100,426 downwards.
CGCAGGTCGCACCGACGCCGGGAGCTAAGGGCGATCAGGGGCCGAAGGGCGACAAGGGAGACCCCGGAGGCCCTGGCCTGTCTATCAAGGGCGACAAGGGCGATCCGGGGGCTCCAGGCGCCCCGGGGGCTCCCGGTCAGGACGGGCAGTCCATCCAGGGCGAACCGGGCCCACAGGGGTCTCCTGGCGCGGACTCAACCGTGCCCGGGCCTGCCGGACCCCAGGGTGCGCCCGGTGCCGCGGGCCCAACTTGCCCCGACGGCTTCACGTCAACTCTCCTCTGGGTCGACGCCGCCGCGACTGAAACCGACAAGCCCACCCATCAGCAGATCATCGCGTGCGTTCCCACACCCGCACCAACCCCTTGAAAGGAGCTCTCATGAGCAACCCCACCCCTGAGCAGCCGCCCCTCGGCCGCGTCATCACCAACCCCACTGCCCGCAAGATCGTCTACGGCGCGTACGCGATCGGCGCGTTCGTCGTCGGCGGTGTCGCCGCGTACTTCCTCGGCACCGGTCACCCCCTGCCGGAGATCGTCGTCGGCGCGCAGGCTGTCGCCGCTTACGCAGGCATCGGTATCGGTGCTCTCGCCGTCGCCAACACCAACAGCTGAACAACGCCCAGAACCCCCGCCCCGGCATCACGCCGGCGGCGGGGGTTTTTCGTCGTTTACAGACACGGCATTGCCCCACACCCAGCACCGGAACGTCTTGTCACGGATCGTGAACGAGATCCCGGCTGCGTTCGTCGTCGTCCGATGAATCCAGCACTCCGTGTGATGCGGGATAGCCCCGAATCGGACCCACGCCTTCGCCCGAACTGGTTTCGGGTAGATCGTCACCGGCGTCACATCCAGATCGAGTTCCTTCTCCGTGAGCGTCTGGAGCGGGTTCTCGCGGGCGATCTTGAGCAGGAAGTGGTCAGCTGCCGCTTCGGCCTCACGCTGACTCGTTCCCATCCCGGAAGTCTAAACCGAATCGAACATGCGTTCTATGTCCGTGGTTGGTGCGAGCATCTCCCCATGACTCCCGCCGAACTCCTCGCCTTCGAAGCCGCCGATCCCGGATGGTCCAGCAACAAGGAGATGCGGATCCGGAACCAGCTCGGGATCACTCCCCCGCGGTATGTGGTGCTGCTCGAGCGGGCCGCGGCGAGCCGTGAAGGGCAGGCGGCGGACCCGGTGACGGCTCACCGTGTGACCGGGTACACGCCAAAGCGGGTCCGGTGGGAAGCGGCTGCGTGAACCAGATCCATCGTTTACTCGTCGAATTGCCCATCTTGTTGGCTCCAACCGGGTCTAACCAAACCCCGGAATCATGCGGATCGTTAGCCCTGATGAGAGCTGGTTAGACAGCGCCCAGTATCGCTTCAGTCTGGGTTCGAATCCCAGCGGGGGCACGATGGGCGCATCGCCGCGCCGATCAGCTGATGAAACGGAATCCGCCCCAGCCGTTGCCGATCTGCTGGCTCGAGGCGACCGTGCCCCACCCGCTCCCACGGTAGAGCCAGAGCGTCTRGTCGGTGCCGTTGCGGCCGACGATGTCGGCGTTGCCGTCCCCGTCGTAGTCACCGCCGCCGGTGAGCGTCGAGAACATGTTCCAGCCCCAGCCGATCTTCTGCGGGGCGGCGAATCCGTAGGACGTACCGAAGTAGCCCCACAGCACGCCGGTCGTATCCCGGGCGATCAAATCTCCGCGTCCGTCGCCGTCGAAGTCGCCGGCGATCAGCGCCGTCATCCCGCCCCAGCCGACACCGATCTTCACGGGAGAGCCGAACCTGCCGTTGCCCAGACCGGGATAGGCGTAGAGCGCGGCATCGGGCCCTCGGGTGACGAGATCGGGGTCTCCGTCACCGGTGAAGTCCACTCCCCCGGTGAGAAGACTGTAGGAGGAAGTCCATCCGGATCCGACCTGGGTCCCCGAGTAATGGCTCGAGGCGTCGCCCCCGTAGAAGTACAGGCTTCCGTTCGTGCGGGTCTGAAGGAGATCTCCGGCACCGTCGCCGTTGAAGTCGCCGTGCACGATCGCGGTGGTCGTATCCCAGCCGCTGCCCAGGGTGTTGCTCGTCAATCCCGTAGTGCCGTTCGGACCGTAGCTCAGGTACTCGACGAGGTAGCCGTCGTTGCGCACACCGAGCAGATCCGACCTCATGTCGCCATTGAGGTCGAACGGGCCGTTCGGCGTCTGCGAGCCGCCGCGGTACTCGAAGTGATTGTGATCGCAGGAGTCGTCGAACATCGTCCACTGCGGAGGGACGGTCGTGCGGGGACGGCACTGGTACTGGCCGAGACCGGCGGGCGCCGGAAGCGCCGTGAACATCGAATTGATCAGCGCGAGATCCTGCGGGGTGTTGCCGGTCGACCACACGCCGTTGACGCGAGAGATGTCGACGGCGTGCCCGCCGCCGGTGCGCCAGTGATAGCTGCTGGTGCCGATCGCACTGAGCTCGCCGGTGCAGAACCTGTTCAGGGAGGCGACGTGCAGAGTGAACTTGCGGTCGACGATGACGGTCTTGAGCGCCTGGAGGATCACGGGATCGACGCTGCAATCGCGCGTCTGGCCGCCGATCACATGCGAGAGCATCGCACCGTTCGCGTAGCCGCGAATCTGCGCCATCGGCTCGGGATTGCCCGTGAGCCTTCCGCTGCCGAGGATCTGCTGCGCGAGCGTCTGCGACGCGGTCGGCGGGACGGTCGCCGATGCGGCGTTCCACGGCAGGACGATGCCTCCCCCCGCGAGGAGCGCGACGGCGAGCGCCGTCAGGATCGGTCGCCGTGTCGATTTCCGCTGCTTCAKTTGCTGCACACTTTTCAATATATTGCGACGGAGGGGCGATCCATGCTCTCCGGCAGGGTTCCGGGGCGATCGAGGCTCCTGGATCGCACGCGATACCTTGGCAGCATGGGATTCCCTGCGTTCGAGACCTATGCGGCCGTCCGGCGGATACCTGTTGCGGTGACTCCGGCCGCGCAGAACAGCGACTACGAGTCGGGGGTCGCTCGAATCGGCGACGAGACATGGCACATCCGGACCGCACGGAACACTCCGACCAAGCCGGGCGCCTTCGTCGCCTTCTGGCAGCGGGATGCCGGCGGAACCACCGCGCCCTTCGCTGATGACGACCTCACCGCAGGGCTCTGCGTCTTCGTGGAGCAGCAGGGCCGCCGCGGTGTGTTCCGGTTCACGAGCGCGCACCTCGCAGAGCTCGGCATCACTTCGGTCAAGCGCCTTGGCAAGCGCGGATTCCGGGTGTACCCGAGCTGGTGCGAAGGGCTGAACGCTCAGGCCGGTGCCGCGCAGCGCGCTCAGGGATCCGCGTTCCAGGAGTATTGAGATCAGGCCGAGTCGCCGGTCAGCCGGTCCAGGGCGCGTCGCGCTGCCTCCGCCGCCTTCTCGGTCGTCGCGACATCCTCGGCGGCCTGCGCCTGGCGAGACTCTGCGGTCGTCACCTCATCGCGCACGGCACTGACGGCCGTCCGGGCCGCGGACAGCTCGGCTTCGAGTCGGGCGATCCGGGCTTCCGCCTGTGCGGAGCGATTCGCAGCGTCCCGCACATCGCGGTCCGCCGCAGCGAGGTCCCGGCCGGCGCGCGCGTGCGCCTGCTCGGCGTCATGGAGCGCGCTCTGAGCCTTCCTCAGCTCGCGCCGCGCCCTCACCTCGTCCACGGGCGCAGATGGCGCCTCGGGCGAGTGCGGCGCGCCGCCTCCGACGACCGAGTCTAGGTCGAGGGGGAACTCGGCGGCCGGTTCGAGCTCGTGCACGAGTCGGCCGGATGCGACGGCCGCGGCTGCGCTCGCGTCGAAGAACGCGGCCGTGATCGTCTGCTGGACGGCTTCGAGGGTCGCGGCGGTGACCCTCTCCCCGCGTGCCGTCGCCAGCGCGGCGGCGTCGGCCGCGAGCCGATTCGTGAGGGCGCGGCGTTCGCGGGTGAGGCGCGCGAGCGTCACCGCATCGACGTCGGCCTGCGCCTCCCTGAGCTCGTCCGCCAGACGCAGCGCTTCGCCGAGCTGCTGCGCGCGCTCACGGGCGAACACGTTCACGACCCAGGCGGAGACGCTCGGCTTGCGCAGCGCCCTGATGCGCGCGGCGAGATCGGCGTCCTCCGATTCTTTCGCGCGCGCGTTCCGGGAAGACACGAAGTCTCCGTGCGGCCCGGCGTACAAGTCCGCCGCGATCGTCTCGAGGTCGGTCACGGTTCCTCCGATGCACCAGCGTCGGGACCGGGCTCCAGCCAGACGGCGTTCCAGTCCACGATCCGCGGATCCGCGAGTCCCTCGGTCGCGAACGGGTCGGCGGCGATGAAGCGCTCGGCGGCCTCGCGCGACGAGAACACGCCCATGGAGCCGGCAGCGGGGTCCGGCGTCGAGAACGGTCCGAGCGCGATCAGACCGCCGCCCGCTTCATGGAAGGCTCGGTAGTACGCCTGGTGACGCGGGAAGACCTCGAGGAGCCGGGCGCGATCGACCCCGTCGCGCAGACGGTACAGGACGACGACGTTCATCGGTTCACCCTCAGTGCCGGAAGCCCGGGCCGGTCGATCGGTCCGGCAGCAGCGACGTCAGCGCGTCCGGATACGCCATGCCCCGGTCCGGGATCCGGTACTTGTCGACGAAGAGCCCCGATCCGGCCCGGCGGTGCAGCGGGTCGACGTGGATGCGTTCCTGCGACATGGGTGCCTCCGGTTCCGAGCGCGGCGTTCGCGCGCCACCATAGCACCGGCGTCGATTCGAGCCGTGAACCGCGAACGCCCCCGGATCCTCGCTCTGGGCGGGGATCCGGGGGCGTTCTGGGAGGTCTTCGTTACTTGGCGGCGCCGACCGGCTCCTTGGCTTTCTCGGGAGCGGGCGCCGGCGCGGCGTCCGCAGCGGGACGCGGACGCGCGGCGAACTCCTCGAACACCGCGCGCGGCGACTGCAGAGCCTCGATGCCGACGATGTCGCGGCCGAGCCAGAGGTTGTTCCACCAGCCCCACAGCACGCGCCACTTGCGCTCCCACGACGGCATCGCGAGGCCGTGGTAGCCGCGGTGCGCGATCCACGCCACGAAGCCCTTGAGCGCGAGGTTGCCGGACTGGAACACGCCGYTGTAGAGGCCGAGGCCGGCCACGGCGCCGAGGTTCTTGTGGAAGTAGTCCTTGGGAGTCTCACCGCGCAGCACCGCGACCAGGTTCTTCGCGAGCAGCTTGGCCTGGCGCACGGCGTGCTGAGCGTTCGGCACGCACATGCCGCCGACGCCGCCGCCGGACAGGTCGGGGACGGCCGAGACGTCGCCGGCCGCCCATGCACCCTCGACGAAGGCGTCGGGGGTGCCCACACGCAGGTCGGCGCGGGTCTGGATGCGCCCGCGCTCCTCGACCGGGAGGTCGCCGCCGCGCACGACGGTGGGGTTGGCCATGACGCCGGCGGTCCAGACGATGAGGTCGGACGGGATGACCTCGCCGGTGGACAGCTCGACGTTGCCGTCGACGGCGCCCTTGACCTGAGTGTCCAGGTGCACGTTCGCACCGCGCTTGGCGAGATCCTTCAGCACCCACTCGCTGGTCTTCAGCGAGACCTCGGGCATGATCCGGCCCATCGCCTCGATGAGGTGGAAGTGCGTGTCGTCGAACGACAGCTGCGGGTACTTCGCGATGAGCGACGAGGCGAAGGAGCGGAGCTCGGCGAACGCCTCGATGCCGGCGAAGCCGCCACCGACGACGACGACCGTGAGCAGGCGGTCCCGCTCGGGTCCGGCCGGGATGGAGGCGGCCTTGTCGAAGTTCGACAGCAGCTTGTCACGCACGGCGACAGCCTCTTCGATCGTCTTCAGCCCGATCGCGTTGTCGGCGATTCCGGGGATCGGGAAGGTGCGCGAGACGGCGCCGGCAGTCACGACGATCTGGTCGTACGCGAACTCGTACGGCTCGCCCATGGCCGGCGCGATCGTGGCGACCTTGTTGGCGTGATCGATGCCGGTGATCTTGGCCGTCACCACATTCGTACGCGAAAGGTGGCGGCGGTGCGCGACGACCGCGTGCCGCGGCTCGATCGATCCGGCGGCGACCTCCGGCAGGAAGGGCTGGTAGGTCATGTATGGCAGCGGATCTACCATCGTGACCTCGGCCTCACCCTTGCGGAGGTGCTTCTCGAGCTTCCACGCGGTGTAGAAACCGGCGTAACCACCACCCACGATCAGGATCTTGGGCGCGGCAGTGCTCTTTGCCACGGTGCTCTCAGTCACGGAGGCTAACTCCTCAGTCATCGGGATTTTGGCGTGCAGGTGCGCGCGCCGAACGGATGCGCCGGGCAGCTGCGGTGACGCCAAGCGCTATCAGGATACCAGGCACCGTGAGGGCTGTGAGCGGCAGGGTACCGTACAGCAGCGAATCCGGGCTGGGGATCAGCGGCGAGGTGGCCCGCGTGGGCGCATCCGCGTGCGGAAGCGGCGGGATCGCGACCGGCGTCGACGTCGGCTGCGCGGGCTCGGGAGCCTGCGCCCTGCGGTGCAGCCGGATCCAGTCCGACAGGTCGCCGAGCGGGTTCTTGTCCACCGACGGCAGCGTCGCGGACACCGCTGCGGCCGCGTCGATGAGGCCGTAGCCGTACAGCGGGTCGGGGTGCGCGGTCGCCTGCGGGGCGGGACGCGCGGTCTGGATGATCTGGTTGATCACGTTGTTCGCGTCCATGTCAGGATGGGCGGCGCGCACCAGGGCGACCACGCCGGCCACGATCGGGGCCGCGCCGCTCGTGCCGTTCCAGGTCTCGATCGATCCGTTCGCGTCGACGCCGAGCAGCGACTCGCTGGGCGCCGAGACGGCGATCGAGATGCCCTGCGTGGATGCGGCCCGACTGGCGATGCCGCGCTGATCCACTCCCCCGACCGCGAGCACGCCGGGGATCGTGGCAGGGGCGCCGACCATGGCCGTGCCGCTGCCGCGGTTGCCCGCCGCCACCACGACCACCACGTCGTGCTGGAAGGCGTAGAGGAACGCGTCGTCCCAGCTGGAATCCCATTCCAGGGTGTTGGTGGTGAAGGACAGGTTGATCACGTTCGCGCCGTGGTCGACCGCCCACTTCATCGCCTCCGCCACCTGCTTCGCGAAGGGCACGGGGGCCGTGGTGCCGAAGCCGAGCGAGATCGAGAGCAGCTTCGCGTCGGGCGCGACGCCGATCATGCCCGTGCCGTCGGCGTTGGGCCTGCCCGCAGCGAGCGAGGCGACCCGGGATCCGTGATCGCTGTCGAGCGGACCGAGCGGAGTGCGTCCGTCCTCGGATCCGATGCCGGAGACGTCGGTGCCGTCCGTGACGGCGCCGTCGAACTGCGCGGGGCCCCTGGCGATGCCCGTGTCAATGACCGCGATCGTGACGCCCGCGCCGCGTGTGGTCTTCCACGCCGCGTCGACGTGGGCGCCCTCGAGCCAGTACTCCGCGGCGCGCTGGGGATCCGCGCTCGGGGACGGCGTCGGCGTCGCCCCGATCACGAGCGGCGCCGCGAGCGCGAGCGCGAGCACCGCCACGACGGATCTGATCCGCCGTGCGTTCGGAGGGCGTGTGGTCGGCGAGGTCATCGGACTCGGATCAGCGCGCCCGCGCGGCTCCAGGCTCGACGCACTCGCAGCGCTCGGGCGACCAGCGGGCGCGGCGCAGCGCCTCATCGCCGACGGGGTTGACGCCCTCCCCCGCGGCCAGCGCGTGGCCGGCCAGCGCGTGCAGGCACTTCACGCGTGCGGGCATGCCGCCCGCGGATACCCCGGCGATCTCCGGGACGTCGCCGTACTGCGCGCGGTCGGCCAGATACGCCTGATGCGCCCGCAGGTACGCGGCGGCGATGTCCTCGTCGTCCAGCAGCTCGGCGAGCTCCGGCATCACGTGCTCGGCCTCGAGAGTCGACATCGCGGCCGCAGCGGCCGGGTGCGTGAGGTAGTAGAACGTCGGGAACGGCGACCCGTCGGCCAGCCGCGGCAGCGTCGCGACGACCGTGGGATTGCCGCAGGCGCAGCGCGCGGCGATGCCGACGACTCCCCTGGCCTCACGGCCGAGCTGTGCGGAGACGACCGCGATCTCGGCGTCGGTGGGCGGGGCGAAGGGGGGCGTGGTCACCCCTCCAGGGTACGGGGTCCGCCTGCGCGACGCCTCAGCGCGCGCCCGATCCCGCTGCGGTCTTGGCGAGGCCCGCGCTGGTCACGCTGCGCAGCAGCTGACTCGCCCAGTCCGAGGACTTCTCCTGCACGGTGTCGCTGACGGGCCCCTGCTCGACGGGCTGCGCGGCGGGATCGATGTCGTTGTTGATGAGGTAGACGACCTCGCCCGGCTTGACGTAGAACAGCCGTTCCCGCGCCTGGGCGGTGATGTAGGCCGGATCGTTCCAGCGCTCGCGCTCCGCGGTGAGGGCGTCGATCTGCTTCTGCGTGACCTGCACGGAATGCTCCAGCGCGGCGATCCGCTGCCTCTGGTCGAGGTACGTGCCGAGCGTGGGCACGAGCACCCACGCACCGAGGACCACGAGCGAGAGCATGATCACCATGAACCCGCTGAGCCGGATGCCTCCGACCCAGTCGCGCACATCGACCGCGCGCGCGGAGCGCCCCGCGGCGCCGTTCGACGGCGCCGCGGACGCAGACGACGAAGGAGGAGTCCGACGTGGTGTCATGACTCCTCCTCCGTGTTCGTCAGCGGCCTCGGGCCGATGACCAGACCGGCGATGCGGTCGTGTGCTGCTCAGCCCTTGAAGCGCGGGAAGGCGGAACGCCCGGCGAAGACCGCCGCGTCGCCCAGCTCCTCCTCGATGCGCAGAAGCTGATTGTACTTCGCGACGCGCTCCGACCGAGCGGGCGCGCCGCTCTTGATCTGGCCCGAGTTCACGGCGACGACGAGGTCGGCGATCGTGGTGTCCTCGGTCTCGCCGGAGCGGTGCGAGAGCATCGTGGTGTAGCCCGAGCGGTGCGCGAGGCTGATCGCGTCGAGGGTCTCGGACAGCGTCCCGATCTGGTTCACCTTCACCAGCAGCGAGTTCGCGACGCCCAGGTCGATGCCCTTCTGCAGGCGCTCGGGGTTGGTCACGAACAGGTCGTCGCCGACGAGCTGGATCTGGGATCCGAGCTTCTCGGTGAGGCCCTTCCAGCCGTCCCAGTCGTCCTCGGCGAGGGCGTCCTCGATCGTGACGATCGGGAAGTCCTTGACCAGGCCCACGTAGTAGTCGGTGAGCGACGCGGCGTCCCAGTCCTTGTCGTCGAGGCGGTACACGCCCTCGTTGAAGAACTCGGTGGCCGCGGCGTCGAGACCCAGCGCGATGTCGGTGCCCGGCGTGAAGCCGGCCTTCTCGATCGCCTTGACCAGGAACTCCAGGCCCTCGCGGTTGCTGGGCAGGTCGGGGGCGAAGCCGCCCTCGTCGCCGAGACCGGTCGCGAAGCCGGCCGCCTTCAGCTCGCCCTTGAGCACGTGGTAGACCTCGGTGCCCCAGCGCAGCGCCTCGGAGAAGCTGTCGGCGCCGATCGGGGCGAGGAAGAACTCCTGCATGTCGATGCCGTTGTCGGCGTGCGAGCCGCCGTTGATGACGTTGAAGAGCGGAACGGGCAGCAGGTGCGCGTTCGGGCCGCCCAGGTAACGGAACAGCGGCAGGTCGGACGAGTCCGCGGCGGCCTTGGCGACCGCGAGGCTCACGCCCAGGATCGCGTTCGCACCCACGCGGCTCTTGTTCTCCGTGCCGTCGACCTCGATGAGGATCTCGTCGATCACGCGCTGCTCGCTCGCCTCGACGCCCTCGATGGCGGGGCCCARCTCGTCGATGACGGCCTCGACGGCCTTCAGGACGCCCTTGCCGCCGTAACGGCTCTTGTCGCCGTCGCGCAGCTCGTACGCCTCGAACGCGCCGGTGGATGCACCGGAGGGGACGGCGGCGCGCTGCACGATGCCGTCGTCGAGGAGCACCTCCACCTCGACGGTCGGGTTGCCACGGGAGTCGAGAATCTCGCGTGCGCCTACAGCCTCGATCAGTGCCCCCTCCCTGAAGTCCTTGCTTACTTGTAGGACTTCACGACGTCGAGCAGGGTCGGGACGTTGGCGTACGCCTCGGCGGCGTTGTCCTTGGTCACGATGACCGGCGCGAGCAGGAACGACGGAACGACCTTGACGCCGTTGTTGTACGACTTGGTGTCGTTGACGTCGACCTTGTCGCCCTTCTGCAGCTCCTGGGCCATCTTGATCGCCTGGGCGACGAGCAGCGTGGTGTCCTTGTTGATCGTGGAGTACTGCACGCCCTCCATGATCGACTTGACGGACTCGACCTCGGAGTCCTGACCGGTGACGACGGGGACGGTCTTGCCGGCCTGCTGCACCGAGGTGATGATGGCGCGGGCGAGGGTGTCGTTCGGGCTCAGCACGCCGTCGAGCGTGGCCGAGCTGTAGCTGGAGGTGAGCAGCGAGTCCATACGGCGCTGCGCGTTCTCCGCCTTCCAGCCGTCGGTCGCCGTCTGGGTGATCTCGGTCTGACCCGAGACGACCTTGAGCGTGCCGTCCTTGATCTTCGGCTCCAGCACGTCCATCGCGCCCTTGAAGAAGACCGCCGAGTTCGCGTCGTCCGCGGACCCGGAGAACAGCTCGATGTTGTACGGCGCCGGGTGGCCCGCACGCTTGGCGAGGCCGTCGAGCAGCGCCTGGCCCTGCAGCTGGCCGACCTTGAAGTTGTCGAACGCGACGTAGTAGTCCACCGCGTCCGTGTTCTCGATCAGACGGTCGTAGGCGATCACGGTCGCGCCGGCGTCGTGCGCGGCCTTGACCTGGGTGGACAGCTGCTTGCCGTCCTTCGCGCCGATGATGATGACCTTCGCACCGCCGGTGACCATGGCCTGGATCTGGTTCTGCTGCTCGGCGACCGTGTTGCTGGCCGGCGCGTACTGCACGTCGGGCTTGAAGCCCGCCTTGGTCAGACCGTCGGTGAACAGCTTGCCCGCGAGCACCCAGTTCTCACTGGTCTTGTCCGGCAGGGCGACACCGATCTTGGCGTCGGCGGCGAAGCCCTTCGCGGCCGCGCCGCTCGAGGCGGGGGTTCCGCCGCGCTCGGACGAGCAGCCGGTGAGGGCGAAGGCACCCGCGACGACGATCGCTGTTGCCGAAAGGAGGATCTTCTTCATTGGGATCTCTTTCTCTCTTGATGTGTGCATCTCAGGTGAATGCAGGATCGTGCCGCGAGCGGCGCGGACCTCTTTTACTTGCCGCTCGCGGTGCCGGGAGCGGTGGTGGCGAAGGGTTCCTCCGCGCGGGAGAAACGACGGGTGATGAAGCCGGTGAGCGAGGGCCGGCCCTGCTGTTTGTTCCAGACGTCGACCGCGACGGCGAGCAGCAGCACGAGGCCCTTGACCATCGAGACCACGTCGGCGCCGAAGCCGAGGAGGGCCATGCCGTTGTTGAGGAAGGCCATCACCAGACCACCGATGATGGATCCGATCACGGTGCCGATGCCGCCGGAGACCGCCGCACCGCCGATGAACACCGCGGCGATCGCGTCGAGCTCCCAGCCGTTGCCGTCCTGAGGACCCGAGGCGGTGGCGCGGGCGACGTAGATCATCGCAGCGACCGAGGCGAGCACCGACATGTTCATCATCACGAAGAAGTCGGTCCAGCGGTCCTTCACACCGCTCAGGCGGGCGGCCTGGCGGTTGCCGCCGACCGCGTACAGGTGACGACCGAACACGGTGTTGCGGGTGACGAACGTGTAGACGATGACGAGCACCAGCAGGATCACGCCGGAGACCGGGAAGCTCGTGCCAGGACGACCGGTGGCGAACAGCCAGCCCGCCACCAGGATCAGGGCGGACAGGATGACGACCTTCACAGCACTCACCCATACCGGCGCGACGTCGGTGCCGGCCTTGCGCTGCGAGCGCCGCAGGAAGCCCTCGAACACGACGACCCACACCACGGCCAGGACCGCGAGCAGCATGGTGAGGAAGTTGAACGGAACCGGGATCGGCAGCTCAGGCAGGTAGCCGGCGCCGATGTACTGGAAGTCAGCGGGGACCGCGACAGAGGTGGACTGGCCGACCCACTGGTTCGCGCCGCGGAAGAACAGCATGCCGGCCAGGGTCACGATGAACGCGGGCACCCCGACGAAGGCGACCCAGAAGCCCTGCCATGCGCCGACGAGCACGCCGAGCCCGAGACCCAGCAGGATTGCCGCCCACCAGGGGAAATGCCAGTCGGCCATCGACTTGGCGACGACGATGCCGACGAAAGCGGCGACCGAGCCGACCGACAGGTCGATGTGACCCATGATGATGACCATCACCATGCCGATCGCGAGGATCAGGATGTAGGAGTACTGGTTGACGACGTTGATCAGGTTGCCGGGCGACAGCGTCAGCCCGCCGGTCCAGACCTGGAAGATGATGATGATCACGACCAGGGATCCGAGGATGCCGAACTGGCGGAGCGTGGATTGACCGCCGCCCATCATCTTGGAGATGTCGCGGAAGCGGAAGCCCTCCTCCGGAGCCGGCGTCGTCGTCGGAGGGGTCGGGGTGGTCGTGGTGCTCATGCGGAGGCTTTCTGGGTAAGGGAGGTCATGCTGCGCATGAGCGCCTCCGGGGTTGCTTCGGATGCCGGGAGGCAGTCGGTGACCCGCCCCTCGAACACGGTGTAGATGCGGTCGGACATGCCGAGCAGCTCCGGCAGCTCGCTGGAGATGACGATGACGCCTTTGCCCTGCGCGGCGAGTTCGTTGATGATGCCGTAGATCTCGTACTTGGCGCCGACGTCGATGCCGCGCGTGGGCTCGTCCAGGATCAGCAGATCCGGATCCGTGAACATCCACTTCGCCAGCACGACCTTCTGCTGGTTGCCGCCGGAGAGCGTGCCGACGCCCTGGTCGACGGTCGGGGTCTTGATCCGCAGGGACTTGCGGTAGCGCTCCGCGACCTTCGCCTCCTCGATGTCGTTGACGACGCCGTTGCGGGCGATCTTGGAGAGCTTGGCCGAGACGATCGAGCGCTTGATCGTGTCGAGCAGGTTGAGGCCCAGCACCTTGCGGTCCTCGCTGACGTAGGCGAGACCGTGCCGGATCGCGCTTCTGACGTCGGGAAGGGTGATCTCGCGACCGTCCTTGACGATGGTGCCGGAGAGGTACTGGCCGTAGGAGCGCCCGAAGATGCTCATCGCGAACTCGGTGCGGCCGGCGCCCATGAGCCCCGCGATGCCGACGACCTCACCGCGGCGCACCTGGATGCTGGAGCCCTTGACGACCATGCGCTCGGCCACCGAGGGGTGCCGCACCCACCAGTCCTTGACCTCGAAGAACACATCGCCGATCTCCGGGGTGCGGTCGGGGTAGCGACTCTCGAGCGAACGGCCGACCATTCCGCGGATGATGCGGTCCTCGTTGATCTCGCCGCGTCCGACGTCGAGGGTCTCGACCGTGCGTCCGTCGCGGATGATCGTGATCTCATCGGCGATCTGCTCGATCTCGTTGAGCTTGTGGCTGATGATGATCGAGGTGATCCCCTTGGCCTTCAGCCCCAGGATCAGATCGAGCAGGTGCTGCGAGTCGTTCTCGTTCAGCGCCGCCGTCGGCTCGTCGAGGATGAGCAGCTTGACGTCCTTGTTGAGCGCCTTGGCGATCTCGATGAGCTGCTGCTTGCCGACGCCGAGGTGCTTGACGGCGACGTCGGGGTCCTCGCGGAGACCGACGCGGGCGAGGAGCTCGACCGTGCGCTGCTTCTGCGCGGTCCAGTCGATGCGCGGGCCGCGACGGATCTCGTTGCCGAGGAAGATGTTCTCGGCGATCGAGAGCTCGGGGATCAGCGCGAGCTCCTGGTGGATGATCACGATTCCGGCATGCTCGCTCGCCGCGATGTCCTTGAACCGCTGCTCCTGCCCGTAGAGCAAGATCTCGCCGTCGTAGCTGCCGTACGGGTACACCCCGGACAGCACCTTCATGAGGGTGGACTTGCCGGCGCCGTTCTCGCCGCAGATGGCGTGCACCTCGCCGGTGCGAACGGTGATCGACACTTCCGAGAGGGCCTTCACGCCCGGGAACTCCTTCGTGATGCTGCGCATCTCGAGGATCGGTCCCGCCACAGTGGGCAACGCCGTCGTCTCGCTCACGGATCTCCTTCGATACCAGGTCCGATGATGTTACCGTCAATGTTACCGTTCACATCGGGATACATCGTGCCTCCCGCGCTTCGGCAGTGTCAAGTGCCGCAGCCGAATTCGTGTCCTTACCGTGACGCCGCGGATTCGCGTCCGCACAGCACCGGGACGACGGGCCCGAAGGCCGGCACCGTCTCACCGCGCAGCTGCGCCAGCAGGATCCGCACGGCGCGGCGGCCGAGCTCGGCGAAGTCCTGATGCACGGTCGTCAGCGGCGGAGCGACATGTGCCGCGACCGGAATGTCATCGAAGCCGACGACGCTCACATCGATCGGCACCCGGAGCCCTGCGTCCCGGAAGCCGTGCATGAGGCCGATCGCCATGAGGTCGTTCGCCGCGAACACGGCCGTGAAGTCCCGCCGGCGGGCCAGCTCCTGACCCGCGAAGTAGCCGAAGTCGGCGGTCCAGTCGCCGCGGATCGGGGGGATCGTGGGCAGGTCGGCATCGCGCATCGCGTCCAGGTAACCGCGCATGCGCGACTCGGCCTCGATCCAGTCCTGGGGTCCCGCGAGGTGCAGGATGTCGCTGTGCCCGAGGCGGATCAGGTACTCGGTGATCATGCGCGCGCCGGCGAGCTGATCCTCGGAGTGGCTGAAGCCGTCGGATCCCGAGGCGGTCTGCAAGCTGACGAACGGCACCGACACGGCCATCCCCCGCAGCACGTTGAACACCCGTACCTGCGGGGCGAGCACGACGATGCCGTCGACCGCCTCCCGCACCAGCTGTCGCACCGCCGCACCGATCGCCTCGGGCGTGGTGTCCGGCAGGTTCAGCGTGCTGACCGCGTAGCGCTCGGCGCGCGCCGCATCCTCGATCGCGGCGATCGAGGAGGTCGGACCGAACTCGCCCGTGGTCGCGGCCAGGATCCCGAGCGTGTTGGAGCGGCTGGTCGCGAGCGCCCGCGCCGCGATGTTGGGCCGGTAGTCCAGGACGCGGATGGCGTCGAGCACCCGTTCCTTGGTCTCGGGCCGGATGCTGGCGTGGTCGTTCAGCACGCGGGAGACCGTCTGATGGGAGACCCCGGCGAGCCGGGCGACGTCACGGATACTGGGCATCCGGGCACGTTCGGAGGAGGTCGACATGCAGAGCCTCCTCGATGTGCACGGTCACATGGATGAGTCCATTATGGGGTCGGAGCCTTCCGCCGCGCATCCGCTTCGCCGACGCCCGGCGCATGATCTTGTCCTGGCGCACCGGAATGCGCGGGATCTTCGTCCGCACGCATGGCACCCCCGCGCGTGGGTGCTGGCACCGTAGTGGCGTGGACACTCTGCTGCGCGGCGGGCGCGTCATCGACCCGAAGACCGGTTCCGACGGTATTTCCGACCTCCTGATCACCGACGGCAGGATCGCCGCGATCGGATCCGGGATCGCCGCACCGGAGGCGGCGACCGTGATCGACGTGGACGGTCTCATCGTCGGGCCGGGCTTCGTCGATCTGCACAGCCACGTGCACTCGATCGCCGGACATCGCCTGCAGGCCATGGACGGCGTCACCACGGCGCTCGATCTGGAGGCGGGCCTCATGCCCGTCGCCGAGGCGATCGCCAGGGCCGGCCGCGAGGGACGTCCGCTGAACTACGGATTCTCGGCGTCCTGGTCCCAGGCTCGCGCCTACGCGCACCTCGAGCGCGTCCCTGTCGCCGACTTCACCGCGTCGATGGACCTCCTCGGCAACCCCGCGTGGCAGCGCTCCTCGAGCCCCGCCGAGCGCCGGCGCTGGCTCGGGCTGCTGGAGAACGAGCTCGCTGCCGGAGCGCTCGGCATCGGCGTGCTGATGGGTTACGCCCCGCGCTCCGACCCCGACGAGTACCTCGAGCTCGCCCGGCTCGCCGCCGCGGCCCACGCGCCGACGTTCACGCACGTGCGCGAGCTGATCGAAGCGGATCCGGCCACCCCGATCGACGGCTCGGAGGAGCTCGTGCGCGCGGCAGCGGAGACCGGCGCCGCGATGCACCACTGCCATGTGAACAGCACGTCGTTGCGCCACATCGACCGCGTGCTCGCGCTGCTGGACCGCAGTCGCGCGGCCGGGTCCAGGGTCACCGTCGAGGCTTACCCGTACGGCGCCGGCAGCACCGCGATCGGCGCGTTCTTCCTCGCGCCGGAGAAGCTCGCGGGCCTGGGCATCGGCCCGACCGCGCTGGTGCTCGTGGACACCGGAGAGCGCATCGCCGACGAAGCCCGGCTGCGCGAGGTGCGCGCCTCGGATCCGGGGGCCGCCTGCATCGTCACGTTCCTGGACGAGGCGGATCCCCTCGATCGCGCCCACCTGCATCGGGCGCTCGCCTATCCCGACGCGATCGTCGCGAGCGATGCGATGCCGATCTCGTGGCCGGGATCCGGCGGCGCGCCGACCGTGTACGAGCAGCGCGACTGGCCCCTGCCGGAGGGCGGTCAGACGCACCCGCGCACGGCGGGAACCTTCGCGAAGTCTCTGCGTCTGATGGTCCGCGAGTCTGGTGCCTGGAGCTGGATCGAGGCGTTCCGCCGCTGCTCCTACCTACCCGCGCGCGTGCTGGACGAGGCCTCCCCCGCGATGCGCGCCAAGGGGCACCTCACCGTCGGCGCCGACGCCGACATCGTGGTGCTCGATCCCGGCGCGATCACCGACCGGGCGACCTACGCCGATTCCACGCGCCCCTCACAGGGCGTGCGAGAGCTCTATGTGCACGGCACGGCGGTCGTGCACGCCGGCGATATCGTGGCCGACGCCCATCCCGGGCGCGCCGTACGAGGCGCTGCGTGATGGCGACGGCCCTGCGCGCCATCCGCCTCCGCTGACCGGCAGGCGCCTTGTCCCGGGGCACCAAGGTCTCGGGAAGCCTCGTCGGCCCGCACCAACGAGACGCCGATCCGCGCGAATAGTCTCGGCCCCATCGCCGTCACCCTGATCGACGGCGCACTCGACGAAGAGGAGCGCACATGTCCGACCTGAACGAAATCGGCACCTGGGTGCGGGAGAACCTCCCCGCACTGATCGCCGACGCGCACGTCCCCGCCGCATCCGTGGGAATCCTCGCCGGCGGCGAGGTCTTCACCGCAGCGGCCGGCATCCTGAACAAGAACACCGGGGTGGAGGCCGATGAGGACTCGGTGTTCCAGATAGGCTCCATCACGAAGACCTGGACCGCGACGCTCATCATGCAGCTCGTCGACGAGGGGCTCCTCGACCTCGATGCCCCCGTGCGCGACACCGTCCCCGAGTTCGCGATCGGCGACGACGCCGCCGCCTCCGCGATCACCGCCCGCCAGCTGCTCAGCCACGTGAGCGGCTTCGAGGGCGACCTCTTCAACGACACCGGCGTCGGCGACGACGCGGTCGAGAAGTACCTGGCGACGATCGCCGACGCCCCGCAGCTCTTCGCCCCCGGCGAGCGCTTCTCGTACAACAACGCGGCGTTCGTCGTCCTCGGCCGCATCGTCGAAGTGCTGCGCGGCCAGACGTACGACCRGGCGCTGCACGCGCATCTCGCCCGCCCGCTGGGGCTCACGCACGTGGCGACGGATGCCTCGCAGGCGATCATGTTCCGCGCGGCGCTCGGCCACGTCCCCGCCGAAGACGGTGGCGAGCCCGTTGCCGCCCCGGTCTGGAGCCTGGTGCGCTCCAACGCTCCTGCCGGATCGATGCTCGCGATGACCCCGCGGGACCTCCTCGGCTTCGCGGGCATGCACATGGCGGGCGGCGTCGCCCCCGACGGAACCCGGATCCTCTCCGCGCAGAGCGTCGCCGCGATGCAGGAGCGCCACGTGGACCTTCCCGACCTCGGCGTCCTCGGCGACGCCTGGGGCCTGGGCTGGGAGATCTTCGACTGGGCAGGCGGCCCGGTCTACGGCCACGACGGCGGCACGATCGGGCAGAACGCGTTCCTGCGCTTCGTGCCGTCCGCAGGCGTCGCCGTGGTGCTGCTCACGAACGGCGGCGACACGGTCGGCCTCTACTACCGCCTGTTCTCGACGATCCTCTCGGCCCTCGCCGGTGTCGGCATGACCCCGCTCCCCGTGCTCCCCGAGTCACCGGTCGAGGTCGACCTGGACCGCATCCTCGGCACCTACTCGTCCTCCGTCTCGGACTCCACGGTGAGCGTCGACGACGACGGCCGGATCTGGCTGACCCGCACGATGAAGGGGATCTTCGCCGACCTCGGGCCGGCGCCCGCTCCCGTCGAGCTCGTCGGCTGGTCCGGCGACAGCCTCATCCCGCGGGAACAGGATCACGGTATGCGGATGCCGCACGCGTTCGTCGGGGACGACGGCAGCGGCCGCGCCCTGTACCTGCACACCGGACGCGCAGACCGCCGGGTCGACGCATGAGCGCCCCCACCGCGACCTCGACCTCGACCTCGACCTCGACCTCGACCTCGACCTCGATCGCGGAGATCTTCGCGGACGCCGACGCGGAGGGCTTCCTGCACGCCCGCGAGATCGGAGCGGACGACGGGCCGGAGGTGGACTCCGGCGCCGATGAGCCCGTCGTGCTCGCCTCCGTCTTCAAGATCCTCGTACTCACCGCCTACGTGCGCGCCGTCGCCGCCGGCGCCCTGGATCCGGCCGGGAGGACGACCGTCACCGCGCGCTACCGCATCGGCGGCATCGGCACGGCCGGCTTCTCGGACGACGTACAGGTGAGCTGGCGCGACCTCGCCCAGAACATGATGACGATGAGCGACAACGCCGCCACCGATGTCCTGTACCACCGGCTGGGCGGCGACGCCGTGGATCGCGTGATCGCCGACCTGGGCCTGCACGACACCCGGCTGATCGGGTGCTGCGAGGATCTGTTCGCGTCCGTGGTGGCTGATCTCGGCGGATCCGTCGACGACGATCTGGAAGAGCTGCTGGCCGGCACGGACCCCGAGCGGCTGCTCGGGATCTCGGCCCTCGACCCCGCGCGCACCTCGGCATCCACCCCCCGCGACGTCACCACGCTGCTGAACGCCCTGTGGACCGACACCGCCGCGCCCGCCGAGGCCTGCGCGCAGGCCAGGGCGATCATGGCGCAGCAGATCTGGCCGCACCGCCTGACCTCCGGGTTCCCGAACGGGGTGACGCTCGCGGCGAAGACCGGGACCCTGCCCCGCTGGCGCAATGAGGCGGGTGTCGTCACCTATCCCGACGGCCGCCAGTACGCCGTCGCCGTGTTCACCCGCGCGCGCACGCTCGACGAGCGGCTCCCGCGCGTCGACGCCTCGATCGGTCGCGCCGGATTCGCCGCCGTCGAGCAGCTGCGCGCCGAGCGGTCCTGAGGTCCGGGCCGATCCGTTCAGGGTCGGCCCGGGCTCTCCTCACCTCGTTCCTTCTTCCCCCTCTCCTCCCCTTCCCCATCCCGCACCATCCCCTTCCCCACCTCGCACCATCCCCATCCCCATCCCGCACCACCCCGAAACTGCTGGAGGCTTCTGATGCGACACCGCACCCCGCTCATCGCGATCCTCGGCGCGACCGCCCTCGTCCTGACGTCCTGCGCCGGTGGCGGCGCGGCCGGAGCCGGCAAGGACGCCGCGCTCGCGAACGGAAAGACGTTCACGCAGGCCATCGCGACCGACCCTGGTTCGCTCGATCCGTTCATCACGGCGCTTTCCGTGGCGCGCGGCGTCGACCGGTTCCTGTACGCACGCCTCGTCGAGACCAAGGACGACGGCAGCATCACATCCGGCCTCGCCGAGAAGTGGACCGGCGACACCACGACCGCGACATTCACCCTGCGCGACAAACTGAGCTGCGACGACGGCAGCCCGCTGACCGCGACCGACGTCGCCGCGAACATCAACCATGTCGCGGATCCCGCGACGGGCTCGCCCCTCGTGGGACTCCAGGTGCAGCCGGGCACGACCGCCGTCGGCGACGACGCCACGCGCACGGTGACGGTCACCAGTGGCCGCCCCGACTCCTTCCTCCTGGAGAACCTCGGCAGCATCTCGATCGTGTGCGGAACCGTGCTGAAGGATCCCAAGGCGCTCGCCGCCGGCAAGGGCTCGACGGGTATGTTCACGATGAGCGAGGTCACGCCGAACAGCCAGTACACCCTGACCCGCCGCAAGGACTTCTCCTGGGGCCCCGGCGACTGGGATCCGACGCAGAAGGGCCTGCCGGACAAGGTCGTCTTCCGGATCATCCCGAATGAGACCACCGCAGCCAACCTGGTCGTCTCCGGCGAGGTCAACGCCGCCGGAGTGGTCGGGCCGGATCAGCAGCGGATGGAGAGCGCGAAGCTCTTCAGCACGCAGATCCTCGTCCCGGCCGGCCAGCTGATCTACAACCAGGCCAGCGGCCGGGCCACGTCGGATCCCGCCGTGCGCAAGGCGCTCACCCAGGCGGTGGACCTGGCGCAGGCCCGGCAGGTGTTCGCGGGCGAGGTCCCGACCGGCTTCGTCACCGTCGCCCCCAATCCATGCCGTGCCGACTCGGTCAAGGGAAACATCCCTGGATTCGACGCGAAGGCAGCCGGTGCCGCGCTCGACGCGGCCGGGTGGAAGCTCGGATCCGACGGCATCCGGGCCAAGGACGGCAAGCCGCTCACCCTCAAGATGATCTACGCCACGGCCCTGGGCGACACCGGCACGGCCGCTGTCGAGCTCCTGCAGTCGATGTGGAAGAAGGCGGGCGTGGACGTGACCGTGAAGGCCCTCGACGGCCCCTCCCTCAGCGAGACCCTGCTCTCGACCGGCGACTGGGACATCTCGGGCGCCGGCGTCACAGTGGGACTGCCCACCTCTCTGCTGCCGTTCTTCTCCGGCCCGACGCCGCCGAACGGCTCGAACTTCGCCTCGGTCGACGACCCGGCCTACGTCGCCGCGGTGACCGCCGCGTCCGCCAAGGCGGGCACAGAGGGATGCGATGACTGGGCCGCCGCCGAGAAGTCGTTGCTGACGACGTCGTCCGTGGTGCTCTACGCGAACGTCGCGCGGCACACCTTCGCGAACAAGGCCACCTTCGAAGAGGGCGATGGCATCGTTCCGACCTCGATCCGCATGTACGAGTGAGGGACCGCGCCATGTTGGATGAAATTCAGGAGCTGCTGGACAGCGGCGCCCGCGAGATGAACGTGCCGGGGATCGCGGTCGGCATCGTGGACGGCGGCACGGAGCACGTGCTCACGACGGGCGTCGCCTCCACCGCGACGGGGGCTCCCGTGACCGCCGACACCCTGTTCGCGATCGGATCCACCTCGAAGACCGTGACGGCCACGGCGGCCATGCGTCTCATCGAACAGGGTGCCTTCGATCTGGACACCCGGGTCGCCGAGCTGCTGCCCGACCTCCGGCTCGGCGATGCCGGCGCCCTGGAACAGCTCCAGGTGCGGCATCTGCTCACGCACTCCGGCGGCTTCCTCGGCGACATCGACGACGACGCCGAGGACTGGGGACCCGACGCGCTGCGGAAGAGCATCGCCGGTTTCGGCGAGCTTCCGCAGCTCTTCCCACCCGGATCGATCGCGTCGTACAGCAACAGCGGCCTGCGCCTGCTCGGCCACCTCTGCGCTGTGGTGGCCGGTCGCGGGTTCGAAGAGCTCATCACCGAGTCCGTCCTTGCGCCCCTCGGCATGACCGACAGCGTGTACTTCCCGTGGGAGGCGATCACCCGGCCCGTCGTGACCGGCCACGTGGTCGTCGACGGCGTCGCCACGCCGGCCCCGGTATGGGGACTCGCCCGCGACCTGGCGCCGGAGGGCGGCCTGCTCTCCTCGGTCCGCGACCAGCTGCGCTACGCCCGATTCCATCTGCGCGGCGAGGCCGAGGGATCCGCCCCGATCGGCGACGAGACGCGGCGGGTGATGCAGCGCGCGCACATCGAGGTGGGCCCGCCACTGGAGGGCATCGGCCTCCCCTGGCTGCTCACGCATGTCGGCGATGCGCGCGTGGTGCGGCACGGCGGGAACATCAGCAACCTGCAGCTCAGCGAGATGGTGCTGCTGCCCGACCACGACCTCGCCGTGACGGTGCTCACCAACGGTGCGAGCACGCTCGGTCCGCAGGTGGTGTCCTGGTGCCTGGAGACGCTGCGCGGGATCCGTCCTGCGCCGGCGGACGACGTGGCGCCCCACCCGTCGCCCGACGACGTCCTCGGGCGCTACGACGTCAATCTCTGGCAGAACGTGGTGACGCGCGAGCACGACGAGATCGTGATCACACCCGAACTGCGCCAGGACCTCATCGACCTCGGTCTGCCCCCTCTGCCGACCGTGCGCGCCCGGCTCGGTGCGGATCTGCTGCTGCGCGACGCCGAAGGACGCTCTCTCGGCCGCTTCCTCACCGCCGTGGACGGCACGGAGTTCCTGCACATGGGGCTGCGCGCGGCGCCGCGGATCTGATCGGACGACCGAGGCGAGGCCGACGTTGTCATCACGCACAACTTCGCCCCTCCTTCTCGTGGCGGTCGACAATCCGGCGTCGCTACCCGGTCAATAGCCTCGGTCCCACCGGACCCGCCTCGTTCCGTTCCCCAGCCGTGAGGACCCAGCCGTGACCAGCACCACCGCCACACAGGCGATACTCATCCGATCCGCACGGTCGGGCAGCCCCTGGCTGTCCTTCCTGGTCCGTCGCGGAGGTCTCTTCGTCCTGTCGGTCTGGGTGCTGGTCACGGCTGCTTTTCTGATGATCCACCTGGTGCCGGGCGACCCCGTGCGCGCCGCCCTGGGCCTGAACGCCCCTGTCGCCCTGGTCGAGGCGCGCCGGGCGACGCTCGGGCTGGATCAGCCGCTGATCGTGCAGTACCTGCACTACCTCGGCAACMTCTTCACCGGTGACATGGGCGTCTCCATGCTCACCAACCAGCCCGTCTCGGAGATCATCGCCACCCGCCTCCCTGCGACGCTGCAGCTCGCGCTCCTCTCCGTACTGGTCGTGCTGCTGGCCTCCGTCCCGATCGGCGTCACGATGGCGGTGGCCACGCGTGGCGGCCGCCGGCGAGGACTCGAGCTGGGCTTCGCGGTCGTCACCGTCGTGCTCGCGGCGATCCCCGAGTTCCTCCTCGCGGTCGGACTCGTCTATGTCTTCGCCGTCTCGCTCGGCTGGCTCCCGATCGCCGGCGCCTCCGGACCCCTCTCCTTCGTGCTCCCCGTGACCGCGCTCGCCGTCGGTCCGATCGCGGTGTTCTCCCGCCTGATCCGCGTCGAGGTGCTGAGCGTGCTGGGGCAGGACTACATCCGCACGGCGCGCGCCAAGCGGCTGCGTCCGCGTCGTATCTACACGCGCCATGCGCTCCCCAACGCGATGACGTCGACGCTGACGCTCACGGGGCTCCTGCTGGCGGGCATGGTCACCGGAACCGTGCTCGCGGAGAACGTCTTCGCCTGGCCGGGCCTGGGCACCATGATCGTGCAGTCGATCCTGACCAAGGACTACCCCGTGGTGCAGGCGATCGTGCTGGTCTACGGGATGGGCGTGCTGCTGGTGAACCTGGTGATCGACATCGCCCTCGCGGCCCTCGATCCGCGCTCCACGATCAAGGAGGCCTGATGTCCGCCGCATCCATGATGAAGAAGGTCGTCCGCACCCCGCTCGGCTCGGTCTCCCTGGCCCTCGTGCTCCTGCTGGTGCTCGTGGCCCTGCTCGGCCCGCTGGTCTGGGGTGCACAGGCCGAGCAGATCGCCCCCGCCGCCGCCTACCGAGCCCCGAGCGCGGCGCACTTGCTCGGCACCGACGCGCTCGGCCGTGACGTGCTCGCACGCGTCATGGTCGCCACACGCCTCTCCCTCGGCCTCGCGATGGCCGCGGTGCTGATCGGGGTCGTCACCGGGACCGTGCTCGGCACCGCGCCGGCCGTCCTGCCCCGGTGGGTGGGCCGCATCCTCTCGACATTCGTCAACATCGCCGTCGCCTTCCCCGGGCTGCTGCTGGCGCTGTTCCTCGCCGTGATCTTCGGCGTGGGCACCGTCGGATCGGTCCTCGCGATCGGCTTCGCGATGGCCCCGGGCTTCGCGCGCCTCACCCAGACGCTGTCCGCGGCGATCGCCGGGCGCGACTTCATCGCGGCGGCGCGCGTGGCCGGCGTCTCGCGCTTCCGTGTGCTGATCCGGCACATCCTGCCCAACATCGGCGAGCCGCTCATCGTCAACGCGACGATCAGCGCGGGCGGTGCGCTCCTCGCGTTTGCGGGCCTGTCGTTCCTCGGGCTCGGCGTGCAGGTGCCGGCATACGACTGGGGCCGGCTCCTCGGCGAGGGTCTGAACCGCATCTATCTGAACCCCGCCGCCGCCCTCGGCCCCGCCGTCGCCGTGGTGATCGCCGGGCTCGCCTTCAACCTCCTMGGCGAGACCGCCGCCGCGGCCCTCGGCGGCCGCGGCGCGCGGCACCCGCGCCGCCTCCCCCTGACCGCCCCCTCGGGCCCCCCCCGGCACGCGCAGGTCGTGAACGATGACATGGTTCTCCTCGTCGACGATCTGCGCGTGTCCTTCCCCGCAGCGAACGGCTGGGTCACCCCGGTCCGCGGCGTGAGCTTCTCGATCTCCCGCGGCGAGGCGATCGGCGTCGTCGGCGAATCCGGATCCGGCAAGAGCCTGACCGCCCTGGCCGCCGCGCAGCTCATCGAGCGGCCGGGACACGTGGACGCGGCGCGGCTCGAGTTCTGCGGCACGCCGCTGCTCGACACCCCAGAGCGGACGCTACGCCCCCTGCTCGGCACCTCGCTCGCGATGGTGTTCCAGGATCCGATGACCTCGTTCAACCCCACCCGCCGGATCGGCTCGCAGCTCGCCGAGGCCGCCGCGGAGCATCAGGGACTCAACCGCACGGCGGCGATGGAACGAGCGATCGAGCGCCTCAAGGCGGTGCGCGTGCCCGCAGCCGAGCGCCGGGCACGCCAGTTCCCGCACGAGTTCTCCGGCGGCATGCGGCAGCGCGCGATGATCGCGATGGGCCTGATGAACCACCCGCGGCTCATCATCGCCGACGAGCCCACCACCGCCCTCGACGTCACGGTGCAGCGGCAGGTGCTGCAGCTGCTCGCGAGCGTGCGCCGCGACACCGAGGCCGCGATCCTGCTGATCAGCCACGACATCGCCGTCGTCGCGCAGACCTGCGATCGCGTGCTCGTGATGTACGCGGGACGCATCGTCGAGGACCTCCCCGCGAGCCGTCTGAACGAGAGCGCCAGACATCCCTACACGCGCGCGCTGCTCGACGTCGTGCCAGAGCTCGACACCGACCGGAACGTGCCGCTGCGCATGATCCCCGGCCGTCCGCCGGCCCCCGGGGCCTTCCCGGCGGGCTGCGCGTTCGCGGACCGCTGCCCGCTCGCCTCCGCCCTGTGCCGGGAGCAGGACCCCGCGCTGACCGATGCCGGAGACGGACACAGAGTCGCCTGCTGGCATCCGGTCGACGGCGCGATGCCGGTCGCCGCGGTGCCCGCGATCACCGCGGCGGTCCCGATGCCCGACTTCGAACCCGAGGAGGTCGTCCGATGAGCGAGCTGCGCTTCGATCGGGTGAGCGTCCGCTACGGCACCCACCGATCCGGCCTCACCGCCGTCGACGACGTGAGCCTCGTCGTCCCGTCCGGCTCGGTCGTGGGCCTCGTCGGCGAGTCCGGATCCGGCAAGTCGACGCTCGCCCGCGCCGCGATCGGCCTGTCGCCGATCAGCGGAGGGGCGATCACCCTCGACGGCGTCGATGTGCGCTCTCACCGTCGTCGCAGGCCCATCCAAATGGTGTTCCAGGATCCTTTCTCCTCGCTCGATCCCCGGATGAGCATCGGCGAATCGATCGCCGAGGCGCTGCCCCGCAACCTGCGCGGCGGCGTGGCCAGGCGTGCCAGAGTGGCTCAGCTGCTCGAGATGGTCAGCCTGGACGCCGAGCGGGCCGGATCCCTCCCGGCGGCGCTCTCCGGCGGTCAGCGCCAGCGGATCGCCCTGGCCCGCGCGCTCGCCGCCGATCCCGAGGTCGTGATCGCCGACGAGATCACCTCGGCGCTCGACGTCTCCGTGCAGGGCTCCGTGCTGAACCTCGTCCGCGAGCTGCGGCGGGAGCTCTCGCTCACGATGCTGTTCATCTCGCACAACCTCGCCGTGGTCCGCTACCTCAGCGATCATCTCGCCGTGATGTACCTCGGMCGGATCGTCGAGTTCGGCCCGACCGAGCAGGTCCTCGCCGACCCGCAGCACCCGTACACGCGGGAGCTGCTGGCCTCCGCGCCGACCAGGAACGGCGACCTGCTGCGCACCGGCGACACCGCGGCGCTCGATGCCGAACCGCCGGACCCGCACTCCCCGCCGAGCGGGTGCCGCTTCCATCCGCGGTGCCCGATCGGGCCCCTCGCGCATCCGGATCGGGCGATCTGTCGCACCGTGATCCCTGTCCTGCCCACCGGCGTCCGCGGCGCCTCGTGCCACTTCGCGGGGCTCGGGTCCGACCTCTCGGTCCGACCTGTGCTCGGCGCCCAAGAGGGCGCCGGCCTTTCGGCGGGCACGACAACATCCTCCGTCTCCGTGCGGACACAGTGAGTACCGACCACCGATTGGAGTCCGCATGAACCGCCCCGCGACCGTCGACGACATCCTCGCCATCGCCTCCCCCGAGCAGCCGGCCCTCTCCCCCGACGGCACGCGCGTCGTGTACGCATTGCGCACGACGGACCGCGACGCCGACCGCGATCGCCGATCGCTCTGGCAGGTCTCCACCAAGGGCGGCGAGCCCGAGCGGCTCACCCGAGGGGACGCCGACAGCACGCCCGCGTGGAGCCCGGACGGATCCGCACTCGCCTTCCTGCGTGCCGAGGAGGGCCCCGCGCAGCTCTGGGTGCTGCCCGCGTCCGGAGGAGAGGCCCGCGCGCTCACCGCGCTGCCTCTCGGCGCCGGCACCCCGCAATGGAGCCCCGACGGCGCACGCATCGCGTTCGCCGCGCCCGTGGACAGCGCGGCTCTGCCCGGCGAGGGCGCCGAGACGATCCTCGCCCGCCGCTCCGCCCCGACCGTGGCCGACCGCCTCGGGTACAAGATCGACGGAGCGGGCCGGCTCGGCACACTCGTGCAGCAGCTGCACGTCGTCGATGTCGCCACCGGAACGGTCACGACGCTCACCCGCGGCCGCGCGCACGCCTCCGACCCGTTCTGGTCCCCCGATGGATCCCTGCTCGCCTACTCCTCGGCGCCGGACGACGACGCCGACCTCACCCTCCGCGTCCAGGTGTTCGTCACCTCGTCGACGGACGCGAACAGCGCCCCGGTGCGGATCAGCGCCGCCGATGTGCAGGCGAGCCCCGTCGGCTGGAGCGCGGACGGACGGCACCTGCTCGCGGTCGGCCGCACCGATACCGAGGTCGGCAACGCCGATCTGCTGCTCTTCCCGCTCGCGGGCGGCGCTCCGATCGACCTCACCTCCGCGCTCGACCGCAACGTGATGCCCGGCGGTCCGGGGTACCCCGGCGGCATGCCGCAGCACGCCGCCGACGGCACGCTCGTCTTCTGCCTGCGCGAGAACGGATCCTCCCACCTCTGGCGCATCGCCGAGGACGGTTCGGCCGCCCGCGCGCTCGTGGACGGGACGGCGAACATCTCCGGGCTGTCGGTCGCGGGCTCGGCCGCCGCGATCGTGCGGTCCACCCCTGACTCGTTCGGCGAGGTGGTCCTGATCGACCTGGCCGACGGCACCGCCACGGCGCTCACCACGTCGCCCGCTCCCGGGTTCGCCCTCGTCGCCGCCGAGGAGCGCCGGTTCACGATCTCCGACGGCACCGTCGTGACCGGATGGCTGCGCCGGGACCCGGACGCCTCCGGCCCGCTGCCGCTGCTGCTCGACGTGCACGGAGGCCCCCACAACGCGTGGAACGGCGCCGCCGACCTCACCCACCCGTACCACCAGGTTCTCGCGAGCCGCGGCTGGGCGATCCTCACCCTCAACCCGCGCGGCAGCGACGGCTACGGCAACGCGTTCTTCCGCGCCGTCGCCGGTGGCTGGGGCGTGAACGACGCGAACGACTTCCTCGAGCCGATCGACGCGCTCGTCGCCGAGGGCATCGCGGATCCGGCCCGCCTCGCGGTCACCGGCTACAGCTACGGCGGGTTCATGACCTGCTACCTCACCTCGCGCGACGACCGATTCGCGGCCGCCGTCGCGGGCGGCGTCGTGACCGACCTGTTCTCGATGGGCGGCACGTCCGACGTGGGGCACTATCTCT
The DNA here is from genome assembly GCF_056397105.1 of Microbacterium sp. 05N427. Lineage (NCBI taxonomy): Bacteria > Bacillati > Actinomycetota > Actinomycetes > Micrococcales > Microbacteriaceae > Microbacterium > Microbacterium sp. 05N427. The sequence continues at coordinate 72,190 of NZ_JBFTMT010000007.1, read as the reverse complement.
CCGCGAAGGAGAACGGCGGCCTGCCGTGGCGCGACGAGGCCCTCATCTCGGCGCAATCGCCGTTCACGCACGTGGACCGGGTCACCACGCCGACTCTGATCCTGCACGGCGCCGAGGACGACCGCTGCCCGGTCGGGCAGGCCGAGCAGTGGTTCGCCGCCCTCCGCGAGCGCGACGTGCCGTCCCGCCTGGTGCTGTACCCCGGCGGCTCGCACCTGTTCCCCCTCTCCGGTCCCCCCTCGCACCGCGCCGACTTCTCCCAGCGCGTGATCGATTGGGTCCAGCAGTACGCCCCCGCCGCCGGCCGGCCGGTGCGCGCACCGCTGGACGCACGGCACTGGCAACAGCGGCTGAGCGCCCTCGCGACCGCGCACAGAGTACCGGGCGCGACGCTCGGGATCCTCCGTCTCGGCGAGGATCCCGTCTTCGCCCGCCACGGCATCCTGAACGTGCGCACCGGGGTCGCCGTGACCGATGACTCGCTGTTCCAGATCGGATCCATGACCAAGGTCTGGACGACCACCGCGATCATGCGACTCGTGGACGACGGCGTGCTCGATCTCGATCGCCCTGTCGTGGAGTACCTGCCCGAGTTCCGCTCGTCCGAGGACGAGACCACGGGCACCGTGACGCTCCGGCATCTGCTCAACCACACGAGCGGCATCGACGGCGATGTGTTCACCGACACCGGCCGCGGGGACGACGCGCTCGAGAAGTACGTCGGGATCCTCGACGGCGTCGCGCAGAACCACCCCATCGGGGCGACCATGTCCTACTGCAACTCCGGGTTCGTGCTGGCCGGACGGGTGATCGAGAAGGTCACCGGCACCACCTGGGATCAGGCCCTTCGCGACCTGATGATGACGCCCCTCGGCCTCGAGCACTCGGCGACGCTGCCCGAGGAGGTGCTCCTGTACAGCGCCGCCGCGGGCCACACCGAGATCCTCGACGACGGCCCGAAGCTCGCCCCGGCCTGGATGCTGCCCCGCGCGATGGGGCCCGCAGGGCTGGTCTGCTCCACGACCGCGGACGTGCTCGCCTTCGCACGCATGCACCTCACCGGCGGCCTCGCCGCGGACGGCACGCGTGTGCTCTCCGAGCGCAGCGTCGCGCGCATGCAGCAGCGCGAGGTCGACATGCCGAACCCTTACACGCTCGGCGATGCCTGGGGCGTCGGCTGGATCCTCTTCGACTGGAACGGGCGGCGGCTGTACGGCCACGACGGCAACACGATCGGACAGTCCGCGTTCCTGCGGGTGCTGCCCGACGAGGGCGTCGCGGTCACCCTGCTGACCAACGGTGGGGGCGCGCACGACCTCTACCTCGAGCTGTTCGAGGAGATCTTCTCAGAGATCGCCGACGTGCACCTCCCCGAGGAGCTCGCTCCGCCCGAGGATCCCTTCGACGCCGACTTCTCCGACCTGCTCGGCACCTACGACCGCGCGGGAGTGCGGGCAGAGGTGCTCGATTCGGATGCCGGGCTGAAGCTGCGCACCACCGTGACGGGCCCCCTCGCGAAGCTGCTTCCGGATCCGGTGGAGGAGCACGCGCTGATCCCGGTGCGGGAGAACGAGTTCGTCATCCGTCCCGAGGGCACGCAGGCGTGGAACGCCGTGGTCTTCTACCGTCTCGCCACCGGCGAGCAGTACCTGCACTACGGCGTGCGTGCGGCGCCGAAGGTCTCGTGATGGCCGGGCAGGCCCGCACCGCAGAAGTTCCCGCGGTGGCCCTCGACGCGATCGTCGCGGACATCGGCACGCTGGTGCGCTGCGAATCGCCCTCGCGCGACCGGGAGGCCCTGCTCCGCAGCGCCGTCGTCACCGCCGCCCTCGGCGAGCGCGTGCTCGGCACAGCGCCGGAGCGCATCGTCATCGACGGCACGCCCCACCTGCGCTGGCGGTTCGGCACGCCCAGGGTGCTGCTGCTCGGTCACCACGACACCGTGTGGCCGAGCGGATCCCTGGAGCGTCTCCCATTCGGCGTCGAGGACGGCGTCCTGCGCGGACCAGGCTGCTTCGACATGAAGACCGGTGTGGTGATGGCGATGCACGCCGTCGCCGCACTCGACGACCGCGATGGCGTGAGCATCCTCATCACAGGAGACGAGGAGCTCGGATCGCCGTCGTCGCGCACCCTCATCGAGACCGAGGCGCGCGGCTGCGCGGCCGCTCTCGTGCTCGAGGCCTCCGCCGACGGCGGAGCGGTGAAGGTCGCGCGCAAGGGCGTCTCGCTCTACCGCGTGCTCGTGACGGGACGGGCCGCGCACGCGGGCCTCGAGCCCGAACGCGGCGTGAACGCCTCGGTCGAGGCCGCGCACCTCATCCTCGCGATCGCGGCGCTCGGCGATCGCGAGGCAGGCACGACCGTGACCCCGACCCTGCTGCGGGCGGGCACCGCGAGCAACACGGTGCCCGCGGAGGCCGAGTTCTCGGTCGACGTGCGTGCGGTCACCCGCGCGGAGCAGGAGCGCGTCGACGCCGCGCTGCATGCGCTCGCCACGACGCTTCCCGGCGCCGGGGCCTCCGTCGAGGACGGCCCGCGGAGCATGCCGATGGAACGCAACGCCTCCGCCGGCCTGTTCGCCCGGGCTCGAGCGATCGCCGCCGGTCTCGGGCTCGCGCCCCTCCACGGCGTCGCGGTGGGCGGCGGCTCGGACGGCAACCACACGGCCGGCATCGGCGTGCCGACGCTCGACGGCCTCGGCGCGGTCGGCGGCGGCGCGCATGCCGACGACGAGCACGTCGTCGTCGGCATGATCCCTGAACGCATCGCACTGGTGCGAGAACTCATCGCGGACGTCCTGACAGGAGGCGGAAGATGACCATCATGGGAACCTCCCTGCAGGAGACCGCGGCCGCCGCGGATGCCGCCGGCGCCGCCGCGGCGGAGGCCGGGATCGAGATCCGGATCCTCTCCCGGGTCGAGGAGTTCGCGCAGGTGACCGCACTGTTCCGCGGCATCTGGACCGCTGAGGGCGACCGCGCGCCGGTCAACGTGGAGACGCTGCGCGCGCTCTCGAAGGCCGGCAGCTACGTCGGAGGAGCCTTCGAGGGCGATGAGCTCGTCGGCGCGTGCTTCGGCTTCTTCGCGGCGCCGGAGCGCCGGGCGCTGCACAGCCACATCGCGGGCGTCTCGGCGCGCATGCGCGGGCGGAACGTGGGCTTCGCACTCAAGGTGCACCAGCGGTCCTGGGCTCTCGAGCACGGCCTCGACGAGATCTCCTGGACCTTCGACCCGCTGATCAGCCGCAATGCGTACTTCAATCTCGTGAAGCTCGCCGCCACCCCGACCGGATACCTCCGCAACTTCTACGGTCAGATGAGCGATGCGCTGAACGGCGCGGACGACACCGACCGGATGCTCGTCACCTGGTATCTGCATGATCCGGCGGTCTCGTCGGCCTGCCGCGGCTCCGCCCCCGACGCGCCGAAAGCTCCGGCCGAATCGCTGCTCGGCCGCGAGGACGACACGGTGCCGGTGGCGTGCGAGACCTCGGCACGGCTGGTCCGCGTCTCGCTCCCCCGCGACATCGAATCCCTCCGCCGCACGGATCCGGAGCTCGCCACGCGCTGGCGCCTCGCCGTGCGCGCGACCCTCGGCGACCTCATGGACGAAGGCGCGCGCGTGCTCTCCTTCGACCGCTCGGGCGCCTACACCATCGACAGAGGAGAAGTGCAATGAAGCTCAGCGGGATCGAACTCCGCGTCATCGAGATGCCCCTGGTGTCTCCCTTCCGCACGTCCTTCGGCGTCGCGACCGCGCGCGAAGCACTGCTCGTGCGCGCGGTGACGGATGAGGCCGAGGGCTGGGGCGAGGGCGTCGCGATGAGCGACCCGCTGTACTCCTCCGAGTACGTCGAGGCCAGCGTCGACGTGATCACCCGCTTCCTGCTGCCCGCTCTCGCGTCGGTGCCCGACCTCGACGCCACGAAGGTGGCACCGGCCCTGGCGAAGTTCAAGGGCCACCGGATGTCGAAGGCGGCCATCGAACTCGCGATCCTCGATGCCGAGCTCCGAGCCAGGGGCGTGCCGCTCTCGCGCGAACTGGGCGCGGTACGCTCCCAGGTCGACTGCGGCGTGTCCGTGGGCATCATGGACACGATCCCCGAGCTCCTCGACGCCGTGGGCGGCTATCTGGACGAGGGCTACGTCCGCATCAAGCTGAAGATCGAGCCGGGGTGGGACGTGGAGCCCGTGCGCGCCGTGCGGGAGCGCTTCGGCGACGACGTGCTGCTGCAGGTGGACGCGAACACCGCCTACCACCGCGGCGACGCCGCCCACCTGGCGCGCCTCGACCCGTTCGACCTGCTGCTCATCGAGCAGCCGCTGGACGAGGAGGACCTGCTCGGCCACGCCCAGCTGGCGAAGGCCGTGCGGACGCCGATCTGCCTGGACGAGTCGATCGTGTCCGCCCGCGCCGCGGCCGACGCGATCGCCCTCGGCGCCTGCTCGATCGTGAACATCAAACCGGGCCGGGTCGGCGGCTATCTGGAAGCCCGGCGGATCCATGACGTCTGCGCCGCCAACGACATCCCCGTCTGGTGCGGCGGCATGCTCGAGACGGGGATCGGCCGGGCGGCCAACGTCGCGCTCGCCGCCCTTCCCGGCTTCACCCTCCCCGGCGACACGTCCGGCTCGAATCGCTACTACACGCACGACATCACCGATCCGTTCGTGATCGAGAACGGCACCCTCACCGTGCCCACCGGCCCCGGGATCGGCGTGACCCCGACGGCGGAGGCGCTCGAGGAGGTCACGGTCCGCACCGAGTGGATCACCTTCTGAGCCCGCAGCCCGTCACGGCGCCTCAAAAAGGGCGGCCCCGCATCAGCGGAGCCGCCCTTCCTCGTCAGCGGGTGGTCATTGCCGGGATCCGATCTCCTCGATCGGTCGCGCGCGCATCGCTCCCACGGTCGCGACCCACAGAGTGACCAGCGCGACGGCGCCCATCGTCGCGATGAGCCCCACCACAGCGAGCACCGGCAGAGCCGGTAGGAGCCGTCCGGAGATCCCGATGCTCATGCCGATGAGCGGCGGGATCGCGACGATGACGCCGAACGCCGTCGAGATGACCGCGACCATCACCGCCTCGGTCCGCATCATCGCCCGCACCTGGCGCCGCGACGATCCGATCAGCTGCAGCAGCGCGAACTCCCTGGAGCGTTCGCCGGTCGCCATCACGAGCGTGTTGATGACCGCGATCGCGATGTAGCCGAGGATCACGATCAGCGCCACGAGGTTCACCCAGCCCTGCTGCGACTGCGCATCGGCGCCCGCGGCCTTCTGCCCGCTCCCGGGGACCACGTGCAGCCCCTGTGCGGTCGCGGCGGACTGCACCGCGTCCGCCTGCCCGGCGTCGACGGCCACGAGCGCGAAGGCGTTCAGCCCGGTGGTGGTGCGCGCGCGCACCGCCTCCGCGTCCATCGTGAGATCGCCGAATCCGAGGCCGCGCTCGTAGACCGCCACGACGGTCGCGTGCAGCGGCGTGCCGTCGCCGAACCAGCCGTCGACCGCGTCACCCACTCCCACGCCCCAGGTCTGCGCCGCATCGCTGCTCACGGCCACGGTCTCAGCGCCGCCGAGTCCGGTCAGCGCGCCTGACCGCACCTCGAGGTCCATCGTCTTCTCGACCGCTCGCGGGTCGATGCCCTGCAGCACGGGCTCGGCGTCCCTCGGCGTGCCATCGAACTCCTTGTACCCGATGACGGCGCCGCTCAACGCGATGGGGGCGACCACGGCGACGCCGGGGATCTCCGCGAGCCCTGCCACGGCGCCCGACGACAGGCCCGCAGGGGCGCTGACCCGCAGGGCCGCGGTCACGCCCGCGTCCGCCTGCGCGGCGGACTCGTGCGCGACGATCGACGGAGCGCCGAGCTGCACGAGCCCCAGACCCACGCCGAGGGCGATCGGGAGGATCGCGCCGGCCAGACGCCTGCTGCCCGCGATGCCGTTGGCGGAGGCCAGGAAGCCGGCCGCCGACATGCGGCTCAGGAAGGGCGCTGCGGCACGCATCACGAGGGCGACGAGCCAGGGTCCCAGAAGCGCCAGAGCGACGATGAGCATCAGGGCTGCGGCGGCCGAGGCTCCGGCCGCGGCCACACCACGCGCGAACAGAGGGACGGCCGACACCGCGAGCCCGATCACGACGAGTATTCCGCCGCTCACGAATCGCGCCCGCCCCATGCGGGCCGGGCCGCTCGAGGACTCCCGGAGAGCCTCGATCGGATCCAGTCCGGCCGGACGGCGCGCGGCGATCCTCGCGGCCGCCCACGCGGCGCCCAGCACGAGCAGGAGGGCGCCGACCGCGGGCGACGGGCCCACCGCGAGCGCGAAATCCCCCGGGATCACGCCGCCGGAGACGAACGCCCGCTGCAGCGCGCCAGACAGGAGGTACCCCGGGACGATCCCGAGGAGTCCCCCGACGATCGCGATCGACATCACCTCGCGCGACACCAGCGCGTGCACCTGTCTCGGCGTCGCTCCCATGGCCCGCAGGAGTGCGAAGTCGCGACGACGGGACTGCACCGACAGCGACAGCGTGCCGGAGACGATGAACAGCGCCACCAGGACGCACGTGCCCACGAAGGCGCTGCCGATCGCGACCAGCGTCGAACGCGCCGCCCCGGAATCGAGGAACTCGATGTCGCCGCGCCCCGGGCCGGTCTGCACCGCGAGGTCGGGCGCCGCACGACGGATCGCCTCCGCGATGTCCGTCGCGCCCACGCCCTGGGCGGGGAAGACGCCGAGGGTCTGCGCCGCGCCCCCGTGAGGATCCAGCTCCGCGATGCGCTCGCCGCTGAGGTACACCTGCCGGGCGCGCTCGGAGCCGACGGCATCGACGACGCCGACGACCCGGTACTCGGCGCGCGTCCCGCCATGCGCGAGCAGGATCCGGTCGCCGAGCCCTTCCACGCGCCCCTCGGTCACGACGACCTCGTCCGCGGCCGTGGGTTCGGCGCCCTGCCGCAGCGCCGCGCCGGACAGGCCGACCGCGCCCCAGGGGTGCGCCTCCGTGAGGCGCCCGCCCGCGTCCGTCAGGGGCACGGTGACGTCGGCGACGACGCGGTCGACGCCGGCCACGGCGGCGACCTGCGCCGCCGCATCCTGCGGAAGGGGCGCGCGTTCGTGCAGCGGGACAGGGAGGTCATTCGGCACCGCCACCTGCTGCGGGGCTCCGACGACGACGGGTGCGGCCGTGTAACGGACCGGCGCCAGCCCGCCGCGGACACCGGATTCCACCAGGACCCCCAGTCCGGTGACGAGCGCACTCGCCACGAAGACCGCGACGGCCACACCGACGAATCCGCCCTTGTTCTGCCGGAGGTCCGCCAGGACGAGCCGGCCGAACCCCAGTCGTGCGCCGGCCATCACCACTCTCCGAGGGAGCTCATGCGGTCGGTGATCTCCGCAGGTGTGGCACCGTCGAGGTGCCCCGCGAACACGCCGTCCGCGAGGAAGATGACGCGGTCCGCGTGCGAGGCCACGACGGGATCGTGCGTCACCATCACGACCGTCTGTGCGAGTGCCTTCGTGGTGTGCGCCAGCAGATCCAGCACCTGCTTGCCCGATCGGGAGTCGAGCGCACCCGTGGGCTCGTCGCCGAAGACCACGTAGGGCCGCGTGATCAGCGCGCGGGCGATCGCCACGCGCTGCTGCTGCCCGCCGGAGAGCTCGGCGGGCCGCCGCCGGCGCCGGTCGGCCAGTCCGACCGACTCGAGGAGGAAGTCGAGCCATTCCCGGTCGAGCCTGCGACGCGCGAGCCGCAGCGGGAGTGTGATGTTCTCCTCGACGTTCAGGGCGGGCAGCAGGTTGTACGCCTGGAACACGAAGCCGACGTGATCCCGCCGGAACTCCGTGAGCCGCCGGGCGCTCAGGGCGGAGACCTCGGTGTCGCCGAGGACGACCCGACCGCTCGTCGGCCTATCGAGTCCCGCGGCACTGTGCAGCAGCGTGCTCTTGCCCGAGCCCGACGGACCCATGATCGCGGTGAAGGTGCCCTGTGCCAGGGCGAGGTCGACGCCGCGCAGCGCGGGGACGGCGTTCGCTCCGGAGCCGTAGGTCTTCACGATGTTCTCGAGCCGGAGCGCGTCCCCTGCCTGCGTGGGTCGGGACGGTGCGGATGAAATGGTCATGCTTTCGACGCTAGGGACGAGGACCGGCGGCGCCCATCCAGCGGGATACCGTTCGGATGGTGCAGCTGGCTGTACCGCGCGGGGTGTCCCGCTCCGGCAGACTTGTCGGGATGACTCAGAGACGGATGCGGCGCTGGCTGCGGGATTGGCGCTTCGTGGCCGTCGAGGCCTTGACGTCCGCCGTCTCGGCGCTGTTCTTCTGCATCGGCCTCGTGCTGGTGCCGTTGATGATCATCCCCGGCGGAGTCCTCCTGCTGCCGGGCGCGGTCAGGATCCTGCACGGCTGGGCGGACCGTGCTCGCCGCCGCGTCGGTTCGTACCGCGAGGAGAGCATCCGAAGTCCTGCACCGGTCCCGCAGGACTTGCGGACGATCGACGAGCGCATCCAGCTCGCGCTCTCCCCCGCGACGATGCGCGACGCGCTCTGGCTGGCGGTCGACGCGATCCCGCTGTTCACGATCGCGATCGTGACGATCGTGATCCCGCTGGGCTCCCTGAGCTCCCTGGCCGTGCCGTTCTACTGGCAGTACGCGCCAGCCGGTGATCCGGTGTCCGCGCCGTACCCCGTCACGTCCTGGCCGATCGCCGCGACCATGCCGCTGATGGCACTCGTCTACGTGCTGATCTCGTGGGCGCTCATCCCGGCGGTCGCCCGGCTCCTGGCCCTGATCTCCTCCCGCCTGCTCGCCGCCCCTGCACGATCGAGGCTGGCCGAGCGCGTCGATGCCCTGACGCTCAGCCGCGCCGCGGCCCTGGACGCCCACGCCGCCGAGCTGCGCCGCATCGAACGCGACCTGCACGACGGCGCGCAGAACCGGCTCGTCACGGTGGTCATGATGCTCGGCATCGCCGAGCGCTCCATGCAGAGCGGATCCGCGCAGACGGTGGAGCAGCTGCATCGCGCACAGGATGCCGCGACCGAGGCGCTGTCGGCCCTGCGCCGCACGGTCCACGACATCTACCCGCCGATCCTCGACGAACTCGGCCTCGAGGGCGCCCTGGCCTCGCTCGCCGGCCGCAGCGCCGTGCCGTGCGCGCTGGAGACGGGCGGCGTAGGCAGAGTGCCCGCCGCCGTCGAATCCGCGACGTACTTCATCGTCGCCGAAGCGCTCAGCAACGTGAGCAAGCACAGCGCGGCGACCCGTGCCGCCGTGCGGGTGYGACGCCGTCACGACGTTCTGGAGGTCTCTGTGGAGGACGACGGCATCGGCGGGGCCGTGGAGCGTCCCGGCGGAGGCTACGCGGGGATCCGCAAGCGCCTCGAGGCGTTCGAGGGCGCGATGAYGCTCACCAGCCCGCAGGGCGGGCCGACAGTATTGAGGACGGAACTGCCATGCGGATCGTGATCGCCGAGGACGACACCCTGCTGCGGGAGGGGCTCGCGCTGCTGCTCCGCAGCGAGGGGTTCGATGTGATCGCCGCGGTCGACAACGGCGAGGACTTCCTGGACCGCCTGGACGAGGCCGACGCCGCGGTGCTCGATGTGAGGATGCCCCCGACGTTCACGAGCGAGGGGCTCAAGGCCGCCGCCGAGGCGCGACGTCGTCGCCCCGGCTTCCCCATCCTGGTGCTCTCCGCCTACGTCGAGGACAGATATGCCGGAGAGCTCCTCGCGGACGGCGCCGGCGCGCTCGGCTACCTCCTGAAGGAGCGGGTCGGGAAGGTCGCGTCGTTCGTGGACGCGCTGCACCGGGTGTCGGCGGGTGGGACCGTGATGGACCCCGAGGTCATCTCGCAGCTGATGAGCCGCCGCCGCGCCGACGACCCCGTGCGCGCGCTCACACCGCGCGAGCGCGAGGTCCTCGGCCTGATGGCGGAGGGGCTCGACAACGCCTCGATCGCCGGGCGCCTCTTCGTCAGCGAGACCGCGGTGAGCAAGCACATCGGGAACATCTTCGCGAAGCTCGGACTCGCCGCCAGCGACAGCGGCCATCGTCGGGTGCTCGCCGTCCTCGCCTATCTGCGCAGTTGAGCGCCGACGTCCGCATGAACCCCCCGTCGCGCGTCACCCCGTCGTCGGATCCGACGAACTCCACCCTCGATTCGGGCGCATCGCACCATCGCGACGTCGACGCCCACCGCCTACCCTGGGGGCTGTGCTCATGTCAGTGACGACGCGTCCACGTGCCAGCCTCGGGCGCGTGGTGGAGGACCTCGGCAACACGCTCCTCGAGGTGGTGTGCGGCGCGGCCGATGGCGACGCCGAGATCGAGACCGTGGTCATCCATGACGTGCTCGACGACGCGATGCCGATGCGCGGGGCCCTGGTGCTGGGCGTCGGGCTGAGCGATCCGGCCGAGATCGCGGAACTGCTCGCCGCGCTCGCCGCGCAGCAGGCCACCGCGCTCGTCCTCCGCGCGCCCGTGCGCGCGGAGGAGCAGGTGCTCGCGGCCTCCGAAGCCGCGGGCATCCCGGTGCTCGCCCTCACTCGCGGCGCGTCCTGGGCGCAGCTGGCCGCCATGCTCCGCGCCCTGATCGCCGAGGGCGACGTCGGCGATCAAGGCGCGCAGACGCTCGGCGGCATGCCCTCGGGCGACCTGTTCGCCCTCGCCAACGCGATCGCCACCCTGCTGAATGCGCCGGTGACCATCGAGGACCGCAACTCGCGCGTCGTGGCGTTCTCCGGGCGTCAGGACGAGGCCGACCCCGCCCGCGTGGAGACGGTCCTGGGCCGACAGGTCCCCGAGCGCTTCGCCCGCCAGCTCGAGGAACGCGGCGTCTTCCGGGACCTGTACCGCAGCGAGGATCCGATCGACATCGATCCTGTCGACGCCGACGGGGTCCCCTCATTCCCGCGCGTCGCGCTCGCCGTGCGCGCGGGAGACGAGATCCTCGGCTCGATCTGGGCCGCCGTGCACGAGCCGCTCACCGCGGATCGGGTGCGCGCGCTGAAGGACTCCGCCGGGCTCGTCGCGCTGCACATGCTCCGCCAGCGCGCGGGCGCCGATGTCGAGAGACGGCTCCGCGCCGACCTGCTCGCCACCGTCCTGGAGGGCGGAGGGGGCGCCGCGGATGCCGCGTCCCGGCTCCGGCTCGACGGGCACCGCTGCGTCGTGCTCGCCCTCGCCGCAGCGGATCGCTCGCGGGACGAGTCCTCCGCGGATGCCAGGGCGATCGCCGAGCGGCAGCACATCGCGGATGCGTTCGCGATGCATCTCGGCGCGGTCTACCTGCGCTCGGCGGTCGCGCCGATCGGAGACGTCGTCTACGCCGTCGTCGGGATCCGCGCCGATCACGGCGACGCCGACCTGCGCGCATCGCGGGTCGCCTCGGACTTCCTCGGTCGCCTCGGCAGCACACGGGAGGTGCGCGTCGGGATCGGAACGGTGGCCGGGGACGTGAAGAGCATCCCCGCCTCCCGCGTGAACGCCGACCGTGCGCTGCGCGTGCTCCAGCACTCACCGCACCGCGACCCCGTGGCGCTGTTCACCACGGTGCAGGTGGACGCCCTGCTCGTCGAACTCGGCGATCTCGCCCGCGCGCGCGGCGATCAGCCGACCGGTCCGGTCCGGCTGCTGATCGATCACGACCGTGAGAAGGGCACCCAGCTCGTCGAGACGCTGCGGGCGTGGCTGGATGCGTTCGGCGACGTCAGCATCGCGGCGGCCCGCATCTACACGCACCCGAACACGTTCCGCTACCGGCTGCGCCGGCTCGCAGAGATCAGCGGGCTCGACCTCGCCGACCCCGAATCGAGGTTCTCCGCGATGATGCAGCTGCGCCTGCTCACCGCCGAAGAGCGCTGAGCACCGGACGGCTCCGTCATCGACCTCAGTCGTCCGCGGAGACGACGTGCGCGCCGCGCACCGGGCCGTGCGCCCGCAACGTCGTGCGCCCCCATCCGCGCAGCCGCTCGGCGGTGCTGTCCGCGCCCGCGGCCGTCTCGCAGAGGAATGCGAGCGTCGGGCCCGACCCCGAGACGATGCCGCCGACGACCGGCCCCCCGCCMTCGCCGACCACCGCGTCGATGGTCTCCTCGAGCTGCGGGCGCAGCCGGAAGGATCCGGCTTCCAGCTGATTGCGCAGGCTCTGCCCGAGTTCGAACGCCTCGCCGGAGAGCAGCGACTCGAAGAACGACGCAGGCACCTGCACGGGGTCGAGGCGGCGCCGCTGCGCATGCCGCTCCGGGTCGCTCTTCAGGTCCTCCGCCCTCACCATGTCGAACGCGCGGTATACGGCGGGCGTGGACAGGCCCTCGTCATCGAGGAGCAGCACCCACTCGTACCGGCCGCGGGACAGCGCAGGCGTCAGCACATCGCCGCGCCCGGACCCGACCGCGGTGCCGCCCATGAGCGAGAAGGGCACGTCGGCCCCGAGCCGGGCGGCGAGGTCGTGCAGACGTCCGTGGTCCAGGCCCGTGCGCCACAGCTCGTTGCAGGCCACGAGCGCGGCCGCGGCGTCGGCGGATCCTCCCCCCATCCCGCCGGCGACGGGCACGCTCTTGCGCACGTCCAGGTGCACGCCGCCCTCGTAGCCGGTGGCCGCGGCGAGCACCTTGGCGGCGCGCATCGCGAGGTTTCGGTCGTCGAGCGGGACGGCGGACGGATCCGCCGCGMCGGACACGGAGAGCGTGAAGTCGTCCGCCGGGGTCGCGATCACGTCCTCGTAGAGCGACACCGCCTGGAAGACCGTGGAGAGCTCGTGGTAGCCGTCGTCGTCGAGATCCCCGACACCGAGGAACAGGTTGACTTTGCCCGGCGCGCGCACGTGCACGCGCTTCACCGGCTGCTCGTCCGCCTGTTCCTCCGCGATGCTCATCGGCTCACAGTTCCGACGAGACCGACCACAGGTTCACGTCGAGACCCGCGCCCGCGATGCCGTCGATGCGGGCGATCTCCGCGGCGGTGAGCTCGGGCGCGTCGAGGGCGGCGAGGTTCTCATCGAGCTGCGCCGGACGCGAGGCGCCGATGAGCGCCGAGGCCACGACGCCGTCGCGGAGCACCCACTGCAGCGCCAGCTGGGCGAGGCTCTGCCCGCGTTCGCGGGCGAGTTCGTTGAGCGCCCGCAGGATCGCGAGACCCTCGTCGCTGAGCGGCTTGTCGGGCAGCGATCCGCGCTTCTGCGCACGTGCGGCCGTGCCGTCGCCGAGGTACTTGTCGGTGAGCAGTCCCTGTGCGAGCGGGGTGAACGCGATCGCGCCCATGCCCTCCTCGCGAAGGGTCTCGGTGAGCCCGCCCTCGACCCAGCGGTTCAGGATCGAGTACGACGGCTGGTGGATGACCAGCGGCGTGCCGAGCTCGCGGGCGACGTCCATCGCGGCCTCGGTGCGCTCTGCGCTGTAGGAGGAGATGCCGACGTACAGGGCCTTGCCCTGGCGGACCAGGGTGTCGAGCGCGCCGATCGTCTCCTCGACGGGCGTGACGGGGTCCACGCGGTGCGAGTAGAAGATGTCGACGTAGTCCAGTCCCATCCGGGTCAGCGACTGCTCAGCGCTCGCCAGGATGTACTTGCGGCTGCCGAGGTCGCCGTAGGGCCCCGGCCACATGTCCCAGCCCGCCTTCGACGAGATGATCAGCTCGTCGCGGTAGGGACGGAAGTCCTCTGCGAAGATGCGCCCGAAGTTCTTCTCGGCGGATCCGTAGGGCGGTCCGTAGTTGTTCGCGAGGTCGAAGTGCGTGATGCCCCGGTCGAAGGCGTGCCGCAGCAGGGCGCGCTGGTCGTCCAGCGGGATGTTGTCCCCGAAGTTCCACCACAACCCGAGCGAGATCGCCGGCAGATACAGCCCGGAGGATCCGACCTGACGGAAATGCGCCCCCTCGTACCGGTCCGCCGCAGCGGAGTAGGGGCGGTGGATATCGAGGACGTCTGGGCGGAAGCGCGGCTCGGTCACCGTCCCAGGTTAGCGTCGCCCGCCCTGTTCGGCGCCTGTGCGGTGCGCGGGGCCCACAGGAGGCGACGCCTCAGGGGCCGCGGCGCTGCTCGCCGTGTCATCTCAGGCTCGCTAAGATGATCCGCCAACCGCGGACCGAGCCCGATCCGCGTCCGATCACGCTCGCCCGAGTGCGGATCCATACCCGGCCAATGCACCCGCCCGAGCGTGCGGCGACAGGATCGTCATGCGCTGGCACCGACGCGTACCGTTCGTCCTCACGGCGGCAGGCGTGCTCTGCGCGAGCATCCCCGCCGCTGCTGTGACGACCCCCGACCCGCTCTGGTGGCTGTCCTGCTTCAGCCGGCTGGGTGCGACGGACGATGCGTCCAGCATCTTCTTCAACGGCGGCATGGTCCTGGCCGGGGCGGCGATCGGCCTCTCCGCCGTGCCCGTGATGCGCGGCCTCCGCGGCGCTTCTGCCGCGGGATTCCGGGGCACGAGTGCCGCCGCCGCACTCGTGCCGCTGCTCATCGCGACCCTCGGACTCAGCCTCATCCTCGTCGGGTTGATGCCGCTCTCGTTCAACGTCTTCGCTCACGAGCGCGCGGCCAACGGAGCGCTCGCGTCGTCGGCGGGGCTGCTGCTCCTGCACCGCCGATATCTGCGCGGCCTGTCCCGGAATCTGGATCGCATCGCGATGGGGGCGGTCGTCGTCCTGGTGCTCGGCATGGCCGGCCTGATCATCGGCGTGCTCACCCTCACCGTGTTCGAGGGGCTCGCGTTCGGTTCGGTCATCACCTGGCTGCACGCCCTCGAAGTGCGCGCCAAGCGCTTCCCGACCGGACATTCGACCCCATTCATGGCAAACTCTCAGCATTTGTTTTTGTCCCCCATTTGGGGGACAAGGCGATCCGGTGTTACTGTCTAGATCTCAGCTGAAGAAGTCGACCGGGACTGGGGACTCGGTCGACGCGAAGGTACCTCCAGTCGAAGTGAATGTGCCCTCTCGGGAACCCGATCCCGAGAGGGCACAACTTCGTCTGGGAACCCCAGGGCGGTCAGGCGCCGGGGCGGCGCACGCCTCGAAGTCTGCGCCTGCGTCGTGCGAGCACGATCCGCCGAAGAATCCAGCGGCCGCGCCTCTTCGCCGTCCATACGACGGCGAGCGCGAGCAGGACGAGCGGTACCAGCTCCGGCGCGATGAGCATCGCACCGAGCAGCGCCTCCAGCCCCTCGAATCCGAGGAGCGCACCCGCCGCGAGGTAGACCCACACCTCCATGCGGACGGCATGACGAAGCGCGGCCTCCGCGCACCAGTGCCGGAACCACAGGCAGTGGTAGCGGATCAGCCGGAGAAGGCGCGGGCGGACACGAGGCGGGGGCAGGACGGGCATGACGGACTCCGGTTCGAGGGGCAGGGGGTATGCGCCCGCACCCGTGCATCCGGCGGTGGTCGATGACCGATCGGTCGAGGGCGTCGATGACGCCCCGAGGTCCCGAGAGATCGCTCAGCCGTGCAGCGGAGAGCGCAGCGGCCTTCTCCCCGGTGACCGCGCGCCCCGCGCACCGGCGGGTCGGAACTCCGCCCTCGCGGGCGTCTCCGCTCGTGCGCGCCCGTCCGGCCGCGCCGCCACGCGGGTGCTCCCACTCAGGACGGCGGCGAGGATCGCCCTGACCCGGATCCGGGCGATCCTCCCCACGAGGACGATGCCGATGACCACCAGCCCGAGGGCGACGAGCCACGCGGCGGGCATCGCGGTCAGTGACAGCGCGAGCGAAACGTCCATCCGGACCATCGCCTCGTCGAGCGCCGCGATCAGCATCACGATCGGCACTCTACCTCCCCCGCCCGAGGAGATCAGACGGCCGGTGCCGCCAGCGCGATGCGGTGGTAGTCGTCGACCGTGAGGTCCTCGCCGCGTGCGGTCGGCGCGACTCCGGCGGACTCCAGCACGGCCGACGCCTCGGCGGAGCTGCCGAAGATCCCGGACAGCGCCTGGCGCAGCATCTTGCGGCGCTGATTGAACGCCGCATCGACGATCGCGAACGTGCGCAGGCGCTCCTCCTCGGATCCGCGCGGCTCCGGATCCCGGTGGAACCCGACGAGCAGGCTGTCGACGTTGGGCACCGGCCAGAACACCTGGCGCGACACGGTGCCGCTGAGCTTCCACGGCCCGTACCAGGCGGCCTTGACGCTGGGCGTGCCGTAGATCTTCGAGCCCGGCTTCGCCGCGAGGCGCTCGGCGACCTCGGCCTGCACCATGACGACGCCGCGCTCGAGGTAGGGGAACGTCTCTAGGAAGTGCAGCAGCACCGGCACGGACACGTTGTAGGGCAGGTTCGCGACGAGCACCGTCGGCTCTCCCGGCAGTGCGGTCACGCGCATCGCGTCGGCATCGACCACGGTCAGCGCCCCCTCCGGCACGCCGCGGTCGAGGGCGGTCTGCGGCAGGCGCGCAGCGAGACGGTGGTCGATCTCGACAGCCGTGACGCTCGCGCCCCTCTCCAGGATCGCGAGCGTGAGGGATCCGAGGCCCGGTCCGATCTCGACCACCCGCTCGGAGGGCTGCACGTCGGCAGCCTGGACGATCTTGCGCACCGTGTTCGCGTCGACGACGAAGTTCTGGCCGAGCTTCTTGGTGGGCGTCACATCGAGTTCGGCGGCGAGCCGGCGGATATCGGAGGCGCCGAGCAGGGAGACGGTCATCTGACCATTGTCCCCTACCGTCGATAGTCTTCTCTGATGCCCTCCCTCGGTGAACTCGTCGCGCCTCGGCGCATGGGTCGGGATTTCCGCTGGCTGCTCGCCTCCAGCTGGACGAGCAACGTCGGCGACGGCGTGGCCCTGGCCGCCGCTCCCCTGCTGATCGCGTCGATGACCTCGTCGCCGATCCTCGTCGCATCCGGCGCCATCCTGCAGTTCCTGCCCTGGCTGGTGTTCGGCCTGCATGCGGGCGCGATCGCCGATCGCTTCGATCGACGCCGGCTCGTCATGGTCGCGAACGCGGCGCGTGCGGTCGTGCTGCTCGCGCTGTGTGCGTTCCTGATCACCGGCGTGGCGAACATCTGGATCGTGCTGGCCTCCGCCTTCCTCTACGGCACCGCGGAGGTGTTCGTCGACACCGCAGGATCGACGCTGCTGCCGATGCTCCTGAAGCCGGCGGACCTCGGCCTCGGCAACGCCAGGCTGCAGGCCGGGTTCCTCGTCGCGAACCAGTTCGCGGGTCCTCCGCTCGGCGCGTTCCTGTTCGCCGCGGGCCACGCGTGGCCGTTCCTACTGGAGGCCGTGTGCGTGAGCCTCGCGGTCGTGCTCATCTCCCGCATCGCGCGCACGCCGGTGCCGCCGCGCCCAGCGGTCGGCTCAGGGACCGCCATGACGGGCCCAGGAACCGAGGCGACCGGATCCGCCCCTCCCGCGGCGAAGGTGCACACCGACATCGCCGAGGGCCTGCGCTGGCTGTGGCGCAACCCTCCGGTGCGGATGCTCGTGCTCATCATCCTGCTGTTCAACGTGACCTGGGCGGCGCCGTGGGGCGTGCTCGTGCTCTATGCAACGGAGCACCTGCACTTGGGCGCGGTCGGCTACGGGATGCTCACGACGGCGTCGGCCGCGGGCGGGCTGATCGCGACGATGAGCTTCGGCTGGCTGGAGCGCCACGTGTCGTTCGCGGCCATGATGCGCGTCTGCCTCTCGCTGGAGGTGGTCATGCACCTGTCGTTCGCACTGACCACGCAGGGCTGGATCGCGCTGCTGATCATGTTCGTGTTCGGGTTCTACGCCTTCATCTGGGGCACGATCTCGACGACCGTGCGGCAGCGACTCGTGCCGCACGAGCTGCAGGGCCGGGTGTCTTCGGTGAACTCCGTCGGCGTGTTCGGCGGCATGGTCATCGGGCAGGCGCTGGGCGGCGTGATCGCGCAGGCGTGGGGCCTCACCGCCCCGTGGTGGTTCGCTTTCGCGGGCGCGGCACTCACGCTGCTGTTCGTCTGGCGTCCGATCTCGCAGATCGTCTCCGCGCGACCCGCGCTCGACGAGGTTCAGGCGAACGAGCCGTAGGGTTCAGGGCCCAGGGACGATCGCGTCACTCGTGTCGACGGTGCGCAGCCCTTCGCGAGCTGCGGCCTGCACGAGCTTCCGGTCTCCACTCACGAAGGCGACCTGATCAGCATTGATCATCAGCGCCGAAGCGAGATGCATCGCGTCATAGCCACGAAGCCCGTGCTGCTCTGCGAGGCCGGCTGCACGGTCGACGACAGCAGCGTGAGCTTCGACGAAGACCAGTTCCCCGAGGAGCGCCGAGCGGATCTGGGCCATCGCCTGCTCTGCGGCGTCGGTGATTGGCCCCGTGCGACGCGCCACGCCGAGGGCCGCAGCGGTCTCGACGACGAGCAGTCGCGAACTTGCGATGATCGCGGCATCGTCCCAGACACGCTCCGCCAACGGGGTTCCCGGCTCTCGGAGAAGCAACGGCACGAACCCGGATGTATCGAAGTACGCGATCATCCGCGCTGCGCGATGGCGATGTCGCTGAGCGTGGTGCCGAGATCGATCGGTTCCGGTCGCGTGCGGCGTGGGTTCTGCGGCCGGGTCGCGATGCCTTCGAGGATCAGCCGTTCGAGTGCGTCCTCGGCGTCGTACGGCACCAGCCGCGCGACCGCGGCACCTCGATCGGTGATCACGATCGTCTCGCCGGCGCGCGCGGCGCCCACGTTCGCGCTGAGATTGGCCTTCAGCTCGCGGATCCCGATCCGACGCATGACCACCCCTTTATGACTACAACTTTGATCTCAAGTGACTACATTCAGTGTAGCCCTCGGTCGGCAGTGACGGTGCGATCTTCACACCCGCGCTCGACGAGGTTCAGGCGAACGAGCCGTAGACCTCGAGCGTGTTCGCGGCGATCTGCGCACCGAGCTCGTCGGCATCGAGCCCGAGCTCTGCGGCCATGAAGCGCAACGTGATCGGGATCAGATAGGGCGCGTTCGGACGCCCGCGCAGCGGCACCGGCGTCAGGAACGGAGCATCCGTCTCGATGAGGATCCGCTCCAGCGGCGTCACCGCGAGCGCCTCGCGCAGGTTCTGCGCGTTCTTGAAGGTCACGTTGCCCGCGAACGAGAGGTAGTATCCGGCGTCGGCGCAGATCCGGGCCATCGCCTCGTCGCCCGAGAAGCAGTGGAACACGGCGCGATCAGGAGCGCCGACGCGGCGCAGCGTCTCCAGCACGTCGTCGTGGGCGTCACGGTCATGGATCTGCATCGCGATCCCGTGCTTCTTCGCGAGCGCGATGTGCGCTTCGAAGGACGCATGCTGGGCGGCGCGCCCCGGCTCCTCCGTGCGGAAGTAGTCCAGCCCGGTCTCGCCGATCGCCCTGGTGCGCGGGCGCGCGGCGAGCTCATCGATCACCGCGATCGCGTCATCCAGGCGTCCCGCCTCGGCGTACGTCGGAGCATCGTTCGGGTGGATCGCGASGGCGGCGAGCACGCGCGGATCCGACTCCGCCGCGTCGACCGCCCAGCGTGACGACTCGATATCGCCGGAGGCCTGCACGACGCCGAGGATCCCGACCGCCTGGGCCCGGTCCAGCTGCTCCTCGAGCGACAGCCCGAGGGTCCCCGAGTCTGTCGAAGGGCCATCGGTGATCTCGAGGTGGCAGTGGTTGTCGTACACCGGCACCGCGAGCGGCTTGGGCGCCGTGGGGTAACGCAGGTCCTTGCGCCCCTCCGTCGCACGCTCGCGCACGTAGGTGTCCGCAGAGGAATCAGGCATCGTGCTCCCTGGTTCCTGAGCGAGGACGCCGGAGGCGCCCGAGACGAAGGGCGGTCATGCGGTCAGGCCGTGGCCTCGATGCGCGGGAACAGCGGTGCGAGCGCCTGCACGACGGTGCCCGCGGGCAGCTGGCCCCAGCGTCCGGCGTCGCGCAGCGGCTGAGCGGTGAGCGCGCCGAGGCCGCCCTCCGCCCCGAGCGCGCCCCAGAGCTTCGCGGTCGACTGCGGCATCACGGGCGACAGCAGCACGGCGAGCGCACGCAGGCCCTCCGCACAGGTGTACAGCACGGTGCCGAGGCGCGCGCGCTGCTCTTCGTCCTTGGCCAGCGCCCACGGCTCGTTATCGGTGATGTAGCCGTTGAGCGCGTCGACGATCGTCCACACGTCGGCGATCGCCTCGTCGATGCGGAACCGCTCGACGGCGGAGTCGGCATCGGCCGCGGCCTTCGCGACGAGCTGCTGGATCGCGAGATCCTGCTCGGTGTACTCGCCCGCCGCCGGCACGACGCCGTCGAAGTAGCGCTCGATCATCGCGATCGTGCGCGAGGCGAGGTTGCCGAAGCCGTTCGCGAGTTCGGCCTGGTAGCGGGCCGACAGGTCCTCCCAGGAGAAGGATCCGTCCTGCCCGAAGGCGATCGCGGACAGGAAGTAGAACCGGTACGCGTCGGAGCCGAAGACGTCGGTGATCTCGGTCGGCGCGATGCCGGTGAGCTTCGACTTCGACATCTTCTCGCCGCCCACGAGCAGCCAGCCGTGCGCGAACACGCCCTTCGGGACCTCGAGGCCCGCAGCCATGAGCATGGCCGGCCAGATGACGGCGTGGAAGCGCAGGATGTCCTTGCCCACGACGTGGTACGCGGGCCAGCGGCGTTCGAACGCGGTCTCGTCGGATCCGTACCCGACCGCGGTGACGTAGTTCAGCAGCGCGTCGACCCACACGTAGATGACGTGCGAGGTGTCCCACGGCAGCGGGATGCCCCAGTCGAATGTGGACCGCGAGATGGAGAGGTCCTTGAGACCCTGCGAGACGAAAGAGACGACCTCGTTGCGCGCCGAATCCGGGCGCACGAAGTCGGGCTCGGTCGCGTACAGCTCGAGCAGGCGGTCCTGGAACTCGCTGAGCTTGAAGAAGTAGTTCTTCTCCTGCAGCAGCTCGAGCGGCTTGGAGTGGATCGCGCAGACCTTGAGGCCTTCGAAGGGGCCCGTGCCGTCGACGATCTCGGACTCGGGCTTGAACTCCTCGCAGCCCACGCAGTAGAGCGCCTCGTACTCGCCGGCGTAGATGTATCCCGCGTCGTAGAGCTTCTGGAAGAACACCTGGACGTTGGTCTCGTGCCGCTCCTGCGTGGTGCGGATGAAGTCGTCGTTGGCGACGTCGAGGGTCGTCAGCAGCGGGAACCAGCTCTCGCTGACGAGCTTGTCCACCCACTCCTGCGGGGTCACGCCGTTCGCCGCCGCCGCACGCAGCATCTTCTGGCCGTGCTCGTCGGTGCCGGTGAGCATCCAGGTGTCGTCACCCGACTGGCGGTGCCAGCGCGCGAGGGTGTCCACGGCGACGCTGGTGTAGCCGTGCCCGATGTGGGGCACGTCCGACGGGTAGTAGATCGGCGTGGTGATGTAGAAGGACTCGCCTGCGGGCATGCGTTCGATTCTAGGCGGGATGMGGGGCCCGGTTCGGACGATGACGACGGGTGCGCGTCAGCGGCGCTCGGCCACGAGCGCGCCGTGGGGGCGGACGCTGCCGGCCGCACCGGGTTCGCGCCCGCGGCGCTCCGAGCGGATCACGCGAAGACCCGCGTTCTCGAGCAACGGGGTCAGAGCCCCGGCCGACCAGTAGTACGCAGGGGCGACCGCGTGCGCGAACCGCTCCCGTGGCTCGCCGTCGAAGAACCCGATCAGGATCCGGCCGCCCCTGGCGAGCACCCGTGCGAGCTCGGCGAGGACCTCCGGCAGCTCGGCCGGCGGCACGTGGATGAGCGAGTACCAGGCGAGCACTCCGCCGAAGGATCCGTCCGGGAACGGCAGCTCGCGCATCGTCGCGGACTCGAACCGGAGCGCCGGATGCCGCTCGCGAGCGGCGGCGAGGAACTCCGCCGAGATGTCGACACCGACGACCTCGAGGCGGGGCTCCGGATCCGGGTTCGGAGTGGGGTCCGGGTTCGGGGTGGGGTCAGGGTTCGGGGTGGGGTCAGGGTTCGCGGTCGGGGTCGGGTTCGCGAGGAACGCCGTCCACAGCCCGGGGCCGCACCCGGCGTCGAGCAGTGTGCCAGGCGTCTCGTCCCGCCACTGGCCGATCGTTGCGAGATCGGCGCGCTCCATCTGATCGATGCTGCCGATCAACGCGATGTACTCCGCCGCGCGCGCGTCGTATGCGGCCGCCACCTCGTCGTCATCCACGTCGAGCATCCTGCCCGAGCACCGCCGCCGATGACGCCCTCGCCACTCCGCAGTGCCCGAATCGGCTCGCTCCGGACCTGGCACACCTCGAGCACACCGGATCCTGCCGACTGCACGAGACCTCCCCGCCAACGCCCCGTGCACTCGACAACACCCCGCACACTCGCCCGGCCTGCACCCGGCCCCACGCCGCGATCACGCCAACACCCCGTGCACTCGACAACACC
Organism: Microbacterium sp. 05N427; assembly: GCF_056397105.1. Classification (NCBI taxonomy): domain Bacteria; kingdom Bacillati; phylum Actinomycetota; class Actinomycetes; order Micrococcales; family Microbacteriaceae; genus Microbacterium; species Microbacterium sp. 05N427. The sequence continues at coordinate 49,857 of NZ_JBFTMT010000007.1, read as the reverse complement.
CCGTGCGCTCGCCCGGCACACCTCGAGCACACCGGATCCTGCCCAGTGCACCCGAACTTCGCGCCAACATCCCGTGCGCTCGACAACAACCCGTGCACTCGGCGCGTGCGCGCCCCTACCGCGAAAGCGCTAGCCCCTCACCTCGCGGCGAGCGCGGCCTGGTACAGGTCGCGCGAGCCGAGGCCCGTGGCCGCGGCGACCTCCGCGCATGCGTCCTTGAGGCGCACGCCCGACGCGACGAGCGCCTGCACCTGGGCGAGAGCGTCCTCCGGGGAGACCGCACGCGGCTCGGCGCCCGAAACGACGACCACGATCTCGCCCTTCACGCCCTGCTCCGCCCATGCGGCGAGCTCGGCGGCGCCGCCACGGCGCACCTCCTCGTAGAGCTTCGTGAGCTCGCGGCACACCGCCACCCGGCGGGAAGCGCCGAAGGCTGCCGCCATGTCGCCCAGGGTCGCGGCGAGGCGCGACGGGGACTCGAAGAACACCATCGTGCGGGGCTCGCCGGCGAGCGCGGTCAACGCCGAGCGGCGCTCCCCCGGCTTGCGCGGCAGGAATCCCTCGAACGTGAAGCGGTCGGTGGGCAGCCCCGACACGGCGAGCGCCGTGACAACCGCGCTCGGGCCCGGGATGACGGTCACGGTGACGCCGCGCTCCGCGGCCGCGGCCACCAGTCCGTATCCTGGATCGCTCACGGTGGGCATGCCGGCATCGCTCAGCACGACGAGGTCCTCGGTCTCGGCCGCCTCCGCGAGCTCTGCGGCCTTGGCCTTCTCGTTGTGGTCGTGCAGCGCGATGAGCCGGGGGCGGTTCACGACGCCGAGCCCCTGCAGCAGCCGCTGCGTGGTGCGGGTGTCCTCCGCGGCGATGACCGTGGCGTTCTCCAGCACCTCGATGAGGCGGCGGGATGCGTCGCCCAGATTTCCGATCGGAGTGGCCGCGAGGATGATCACCCGCCCCAGCATAGGCTGAGCGGGTGACCGCGCCTCTGCTGCCCGGCCTCGACGCTCGCATCGACGGCCGCCCCACCGCCTGGGAGCGACTGCGGGACGCCTGGCTCGGGGATCCGGCCCGGCTCCGGCTCGTGTCCTGGCTCGCGCCGACCCTCATCACCCTCCTCGCCGCGGTGCTGCGCATCGCGGGACTCGGGCATCCGCACACGATCGTGTTCGACGAGACGTACTACGTCAAGGACGCCTGGTCGCTGTGGGTGCAGGGATACGAGGGATCCTGGCGTACCGGCGCGAACGAGATGTTCGCGAAGGGCGATACGAGCGCGCTCGAGGACACCGCGGCGTTCGTGGTGCACCCTCCCCTCGGCAAGTGGCTGATCGCCCTCGGCATCGCCGGGTTCGGCCCGGGATCCAGCTTCGGCTGGCGCATCTCGACCGCGATCATCGGCACGCTCACCGTGCTCGTCGTCTACCTGCTCGCCAAGGCGCTCACCCGCTCGATCACGGTCGCGAGCATCGCCGGCCTGCTCATGGCCGTCGACGGGCTCGGCATCGTCCTGAGCCGGATCGGACTGCTGGACGGAATCCTCACCTTCTTCATCGTGCTCGGGATCCTGTTCCTTGTGTACGACCGGCGGCAGACGATGTCGCGGCTCGAGGACCGCGCATCCCACGAGCGCGGTGATGACCCGACGCTCTGGGGCCGCGTGTTCTGGCGCCGCCCGTGGGTGCTCGCCGCGGGCGTCGCCCTGGGCGCCGCGACCTCGGTGAAATGGTCCGGCGCATACGTGCTCGCCGCGGCCGGGATCTACCTCGTCGTGACCGACGCGCTCGCCCGCCGCCGCGCGGGGGTCGCGCTGTGGCCCACCGACGCCGTCCTCCGGCAGGGCCTCGCGAGCTTCGTCCTGCTCGTGCCGGTCGCCGCGGCCGTGTACGTCGCCTCCTGGAGCGGCTGGTTCCTCACCACGGGCGGCTACGACCGCAACATCACGGACAACGTCCTCACGTCGTGGTTCAAATACCACTCGGACATCCTGGCGTTCCACGTCGGGCTGACGTCGTCGCACCCCTATGCCAGCCCGGCGTGGCAATGGCCGCTGCTGATCCGTCCCACCGCGTTCTGGGTCGGCGGGCAGGACAAGCCCTGCTTCGGCACGGACCACTGCATCGGCACGATCACCTCGATCCCGAACCCGCTGATCTGGTACCTGGGCGTCGCGGCCGCGGTCTACCTGCTCGTGCGCTTCGTGCGCGGACTGGTGCTGCGCTCGCCCATGCCGTGGAGCTACGCGATCCCCCTGGTGGGACTCGCAGCGACATACCTGCCCTGGCTGGCGTTCCCCGAGCGCACGATCTTCCAGTTCTACACGGTGGTGATGGCGCCGTTCCTGATCCTCGCGCTCGCGCTCGCGCTGCGCGACATCGCAGGGCGGCGAAGCGATCCGCGGCACCGGCGGCAGTCCGGGCAGCGCACCGTGGCGGTCATCCTGGTGCTGATCGTCCTGCTGAGCGCGTTCTTCTACCCGCTCTGGATCGGCCTGCCCGTGCCGTGGTGGTTCTGGCAGGCGCACAACTGGATGATCACCTGGATCTGACATGCGCATCCTCGACTCCATCGACGAATCCCTGATCGCGCAGCTGCGAGGGCAGGGCGAGTTCTTCTGGCTCGATCTGGTCTCCCCGACCGCGGAGGAGATCCAGCGGCTCGGCACCCTGCTCGGCTGGCATCCGCTCTCGATCGAGGACACCCAGCGCATGGGGCAGCGCCCCAAGCTCGACGTCTACGGCGAGGGGGCGCTCCTCGTGCTGCAGGCCGCCGTCGAGCGGCACCCCGAGGACGAGAACGACCACCCGCTGGAGGAGGTGCACTGCCACCTCAGCGGCGAGTTCATCGTCACGGTGCACGGAGAGCGCTTCCAGGACCTGCGCCAGGTGCGCACGCTGCTGCAGAACTCCACGGCGCCCAAGACCGAGCGTTACTACGTCTACAAGATCATCGACGTGATCGTGGACAGCTACTTCCCGATCCTCAGCGATCTCGACGAAGAGATCAACAGTCTCGAGGACGCGATCGTCGCCGGCGGCGGAAGCAAGGCGCTGCAGCAGACCTTCGGCCTCAAGCGCCTGCTGCTGAAGCTGCGCAGGGCTGTCGTCCCGATGCGCGATCTGTTCGCCCGGCAGGCCGAGGTCATCACGGATCTGGCGGGGCTGGAGGCCGACAGCCACGACTACTTCCGCGACATCTACGACCACCTGATCCGGATCACGGACGAGATCGACGGCTATCACGAGATGGTGTCCGGATGCACCGACCTCTATCTCTCCACGGTCGCGAACCGGCAGGGCGAGACGTCGAAGCAGCTCGCCATCATCGCGTCGATCTTCCTGCCGCTGAGCTTCCTCACGGGCTTCTTCGGCATGAACTTCGACTGGTCGATCGCGCACGTGCTGTCCGGCCCGTGGTCGTTCTTCCTGCTCGGCATCGGATCCATGGTGATCTCGGGCGCGATCATGTGGTGGTGGTTCCGGCGCAAGGGCTGGACCGGGAACGACGAGTAGTAGGCCGACGCAGGGCTCAGCCCCGGGCCGCGTGCTCCACGAGCGGCAGCACCCGTCCGTTGAGGTGCGTGCGCATCGCGATCGAGCTCGCCGTGCGCGCCACGCCGGGCACCAGCGCGATCCGGTCGAGAACCTCCTGCAGCTGTTCGGCGCTGTGCGCGACGAGGCGCAGTTGCATGTCGCTCGCCCCGGTGACCGTGTACATGTCCACGACCTCGGGGATCGCCGACGCCAGCGCCTCCGCGACCTCGTCGTGCCCGACCTTCTGGTCGATCTCCACCTGGCAGAACGCGGTGAGCGCGTATCCGAACCCTCGCGGGTCGATGCGCGGCACGATGCCCTCGATCACACCGTTCTCGTGCAGCCGCGCGAGACGGCTGGTGACGGTGCCGCGGGCCACGCCCAGTCGCCGTGCGCATTCCAGCACGGGCAGCTGCGGTGCGTCCGTGAGCAGCCGGATCAGGGCCGCGTCGAGGGCATCGATGCGCATCGTCAGCTCCGGAACACCTCGTCGGCGGAGTCCTTGAGAACTCCGGGACGAGCCAGGCCGCGGGTGAGGCGCGCCAGCACGAGCAGCAGCGCGGTGAGCCCGATCGTGAGCAGGAGCTGCGTGCGCGCCCCGGCATCGAACATCGTGAGCACGATCACGGCGGCCAGCAGCACGAGCGTGACGATCGAGAGCCACGGGAAGCCCCACATGCGCATCGGCAGCGGCGTGCCGTCGGCGTCGGCGCGCCGACGCAGGATGAACTGCGCGAGCGCGGTGGCCGTCCACATGATCAGCAGGGTGGATCCGACCACGTTCAGCAGCGCAGGCAGCACCTGGTTCGGGAACATCCAGTTCAGGATCACCGTCACGAACCCGAAGGCGACAGAGCTCAGCACGGCGACGCGGGGCACTCCGGCGGCGCTCGTGCGGGTGAGCGCGAGCGGGGCGAGACCGCGCTCGCCGAGCGAGAACGCCATGCGCGAGGCGCCGTAGATGTTCGCGTTCATGGCCGACAGCAGCGCCACGATGACGATGAGGTCCATCACGAGCCCCACACCGGGGATCTTGAGCGTGTCCAGCACCGCGGAGAAGGGCCCGGCCAGCACCGACTCGGAGTTCCACGGCAGCACCGCGACGATCACGAAGATGGATCCGACGTAGAACACCAGGATCCGCACCATCACCTGACGAACGATCCGGCTGATGTTGCGCGACGGGTCGTCCGACTCGGCCGCCGCGATCGCGACGACCTCGGTGCCGCCGAATGCGAAGACGACGATCAGCAGCGCTCCCGCGATGCCCGCGATGCCGGTCGGGGCGAAGCCGCCCTGGTCGACGAGGTTGCCCACCCCGGTGGCCGCGTGGCCCGGGATCAGGCCGACGATCGCGAGCACGCCGACGACGAGGAACGCGATGATCGCGGCGACCTTGATCGCGGCGAACCAGAACTCGAACCGGCCGTAGTTGCGCACGCCCAGCAGGTTCACGACGGTGAGGGCGAGCACGAACAGCAGCACCCATGCCCATTCGGGAAGTCCAGGGAAACGGTGCGCGACGATGCCGGCGGCTCCCGTGGCCTCGGCGGCGATCACGACGACGAGCTGGATCCAGTACAGCCAGCCGACCGCGCTGCCGACGCTGCGGCCCATGGCCTTCTGCGCATAGGAGCTGAATGCACCGGAGGACGGGTTGGCGGCGACCATCTCGGCGAGCATCGCCATGACGAGCACGACGATGGTGCCGGCCACGAGGTAGGACACGATCACGGCAGGTCCTGCGATGCCGATCGCCTGACCGGAGCCGACGAACAGGCCGGCGCCGATCGCACCGCCGAGCCCCATCATGGAGATCTGCCGGCGGGTGAGCCCGGGCTGCAGGCCCTTCGTGGTGGTCGTGGTCAGGGGAACTTCGATGGTCATGCGGTCGCCTCCTCGCGAACGGCAGCGGTGGGATGAGCGGAGCTCGGGGTCGCGCCGGCGTCGAGGGCCGCCGCGACGCGGTCGATGTCCTCGGCGGATCCGGCGGAGATCCGCACGCCCTCGCCGGGGAAGGTCCGTGCGACGACGGCGCCGTCGTGCAGAAGCCCGTCGAGCTCGACCGAGCGCTCCCCCGCCGGAACCCAGACGAAGTTCGCCTCGGAGGGCACGGCGGGCCAGCCCGCGGCGATGAGCACGTCGCGCAGGCGGTCGCGCTGCACCGTGACCTCGGCGATGCGCGCGGCGAGCTCGTCCTGCGCATCGAGGGATGCGACCGCGGCGGCCTGGGCCAGGTCGGTGACGCCGAAGGGCACGGCGACCTTGCGCTGGGCCGCGGCGATCTCGGCGGGCGCGATGGCGTAGCCGATCCGCAGGCCCGCGAGTCCGTAGGCCTTGGAGAACGTGTGCAGCACGGCCACGTGCGGGTAGCGGCGGAACAACTCCAGGCCCGCGCCGCGCTCCGGGTCGGTCGCCCCCTGCGCCTCGGCGAAGTAGGGCGAGCCGTCGAAGTGCACGTAGGCCTCGTCGATCACGACGAGCACGTCGCGCGGCACCGCGGCCACGAAGCGCTCGAGCTCCTCCGGCCCCACGACCGTGCCGGTGGGGTTGTTCGGGTTGCACACGAAGATCAGGCGGGTGCGCTCGGTGACGGCGGCGAGCATCGCATCGAGGTCGTGCCGGTGCTCGGCGTCGAGCGGCACCATCACCGGGGTCGCGCCGGCGATGCGCACGAGGGACGGATAGGCCTCGAAGGAGCGCCAGGCGAACATGACCTCGTCGCCCTCTCCCGCCATCGCGTGGATGAGCTGCGAGGCGAGCTCGACGGATCCTGCGCCGACGGTGACGAGCGCGGGGTCGACGCCGTAGCGCTCGGCGAGGCGGCCGATGATCTCGGGCGCCGCCATCTGCGGGTAGCGGTGGATGGATCCGAGCCGGTCGGCGACCGCCGAGACCACGGACGGCAGCGGCGGGTGCGGGGACTCGTTCGAGGAGAGCTTCGACGCGCCGTCCGGAGCCGAGCGCCCCTGCCTGTAGGCCGGCACGGCATCCAGGCGCGCATTGGTCGGCGGAGTGGCCGGGGGCGGGGTGACAGGGAGGGTCATCGTCGAGGCGTCCTTGCTGCGGTTCGTTCGGGCCGGGTGGAGACGGCGCGTCGTGCGGCAGGGCCGAAGCGGCGACGTCGCCGGGGATCCGGCCACTGTATCCACGGCCCAGTTCGCTGGACAAACGGTTCAGCGACAACTGCGCATGTCGCACAGCCTGCCGGACATCCGCCCAATCTGCCTGGTCAGAATGTACAGCAGTCCCGGATCCGGTGGTCAGCGCGCGATCGGGATGAGCGCGGGATCCGACACCGGCAGCAGACAGACGAAGCCCCGGCAGTCGTGCACGACGCCGTCGACGCCGTCGCGCTCCTGGAAGAGCGTGAAGCCGGCCTCGGCGAAAGCCCGCACCTGCTCCGGGCTCAGCACCGCGATCAGATCGGCGTCGGCGGCGCGGGCGGCGATCGCGAGCGGCCCGCGCGGTTCGGAGGTCACGGCGACGATCTGCCGCGGCGGGCGGGCGAGCGCCGCCGCGGCGCGCAGCAGCGCACCGGATCCGAACGGGTGGCGCAGCGCCTGAGCCGCGCGCGCCGCGACGAGGGCGGCGGCGCGCTCGCGATGCWCCTCCCCCGCCCCGAGCCGCCACGCGGTGAGTTCTGCGGCCGCCCGTGCGGATGCACCGGACGGAAGGTCTCCGTCACCGCCGTCGGCGGCCGCGGGAATCGCGTATGCGGCGAGCACTGGGTCGGCGGCCGCATCGGCCTCGAGCACCTCGAGTGCGCGCGTCGCCCAGCGTGCCTCCCCCGTCGCCAGGGCGAGGGCGAACAGCCCGTCCGCGAGAAGGCCGAGGTCGGCGTCCGTGGCGACGGCCGCCGAGGCCGAGCCGTCGAGCGAGGTGCGCACGAGGCGCCCCGCCGCATCGCGGTTCACGACCAGCACGGTCTCCGCGGCGCGGACCGCGGCGTCGATCCAGGCCTGCTCGCCGAGCACCGCGCCGGCGCGCGCGAGGGCACCGATCGCGAGCCCGTTCCAGCCCGTGATGACCTTGCCGTCGACGGCCGGCGGCTGCAGGCCTGCCCGTGCGGCCACCGCGCGGCGGTAGTAGCCGCCCTCGCTGCGCTGCCCGTCGATCACGGACTCGGAGTCCTGCGCGGCGCCGAATCCGCCATCGGGGCGCTGCAGCACGGTGATCAGGAACTGCGCGATGCCGCGCGCCACATCAGCGCGCTCCGCATCGATCGCCACGTCGAGCAGCTGCGCGTTGTCGATGAGCATGCGCTCGTAGTGCGGCACGGACCAGTCCTGCTGCGTGGCGTATCGGAAGAAGCCGCCGTCCTCGTCGCGCAGCTCGGATGCGGCCATCGCGTCGAGTGCCCGCGCCACGACGTCGGTGCGCCCTTCCGCCTGCAGGAATCGCAGGGTCGTGGCGACGGGGAACTTCGGCGCGGTGCCGAAGCCGCCGTACCGTCGGTCCTCCCGGCCGACGACCTCGTCCGCGGCCGCGGCGAGCGCGGCCTCATCGGGCAGAGGGGAGGGATCCGCCGCGTCCGAGGACTCCAGGGCGTCGGCCACCGCGCCGGCGAGATCCTCGACCTCTGTGCGACGGTCGGTCCACGCCTCGCGGACAGCGGCGAGCACGGTGCCGAACGCCGGCATCTGCCCTCGCGCCACGGGCGGGAAGTACGTGCCGGCATGGAAGGCCCGCCCGGACGGCGTCGCGAAGACGGTGAGCGGCCAGCCCAGATCGCGTGTGAACGCCGAGGCCGCCGCCAGGTACGCGGCGTCGACCTCGGGATGCTCCTCCCGGTCGACCTTGATCGACACGAAACCGCGGTTCAGCCCCTCGGCCGTGACCGGATCCTGGAACGACTCCCGCGCCATGACGTGGCACCAGTGGCAGGTGGAGTACCCGATCGAGATCATCACCGGCACGTCCCTGCGGCGCGCCTCGGCGAACGCCTCCTCGCCCCAGGGATACCAGTCCACGGGGTTGTCGGCGTGCGCGCGCAGGTAGGGGCTGCCGGTGCCGGCGAGGCGATTGCTCATGGCTTCACGCTACGCCGGGCGGGACCGGTCAGCGCGGCCTGTCGGACGTCCCGGCACGGCCGCGGATCGCCCTGATCGCAGCCCGGGCGATCTCGCACAGCGCGCTGAGCACGAGCACGCCGAGCCCGATCCAGATCGCGCGGCCGGGCGCGTCCGTGGTCAGCGTGGTCGCGATCGACTGCTGCGGCAGGAAGATGAGGCCCATCAGCGTCACGAGCAGGAAGCAGAGCGCGAAGGCGATGGCCGGGGCGATGAGCGCGCGCAGCGCGATCCCCCACCAGGGCCCGGGGGCGCGAGCGAGACGCCAGGCCAGGACCGCGCCACCGACCAACGAGAACGCGAGCCAGCCGTAGTTCATCGTGCTGAATCCGTTGATGCCGATGAAGTCGAAGCGGCGCATCACGCCGAAGGCCAGGACGACGATGGCCGCAGCGATGAGCGAGGTCCACCACGGCCACAGCCGCAGCACTCCGCGTGCGGGTGCCGGATCCGAAGGGCTCATCCCGATATTCTGGCTCCTTCGTCCGCTCGGCGCGACAGGGGGCTGCCGTTCAGTTGACCTCGTCCGGGTGCGAGGCCACGCGACCGGAGCCGTCTCCCGGATCGAGGGCCGAGATCGCGGCGAACTCGACGTCGCTCAGGGCGAAGTCGAACACGTCGAGGTTCTCCCGCAGGCGCTCGGCGCGCACCGACTTCGGGAAGACGATGTTGCCCTTCTGCAGGTGCCAGCGCAGCACGACCTGCGCGGGGCTCTTGCCGTGCGCTGCTGCGGCGTCCGCGATGGCCGGAATCCCGAACAGGTCGTACTTGCCCTGACCGAGCGGACCCCAGGCCTCGATCTTCACGTCGTGGTCGCGCGCCCAGGAGCCGACGTCGCGCTGCTGGTAGGCCGGGTGCAGCTCGATCTGGTCGACCGCGGGGGTGACGCCGGTCTCGGCGACGACGCGCTCCAGGTGCGGCACGAGGAAGTTCGAGACGCCGGCCGAACGGGCGAGACCCCGGTCGCGGATCTCGACGACCTTCTCCCAGGCGTGCACGTAGTTGTCCTTGGCGGGGGTCGGCCAGTGCACGAGGTACAGGTCGACGTGGTCGAGGCCGAGCTTCTCCAGGCTCTCCGCGATCGCCGCATCGGGGGCGTCGCCATCGTGACGGTCGTTCCAGAGCTTGGTGGTCACGAACAGCTCGTCGCGCGGGATGCCACTCTTCGCGATCGCCGCTCCGACGCCCGCCTCGTTGCCGTAGATCGCCGCCGTGTCGATGTGGCGGTACCCGATCTCGAGGGCTTCACTGACCGTGCGCTCGGTGTCGGCCGGGTCGACCTTGAAGACTCCGTAGCCGAGCTGAGGGATCGTGTGGCCGTCGTTGAGGAGGATTCCGGGGATCGTCATGGCTCCAGCCTAGGTTCCCGCACGGGACCGCGGGCCGGAGCCTTCGTGCTGATCCGTGCGGGACAAGCGCTCAGCGCCTCGGCGCAAGCGCCGCATACGCGCGGGCGGCGAGCGCCGCCGGGGATCCGCTTCCGCGCACCCCTGCCGTCGACTGTGACCACTCCTCCAGCCCGATCCGGATCGCCTCGGTCGCCGCCGCCGCGAGCACGCGCGCAGCGAGCCGGTCGCGCTCGCCGCGTTCGGAGATGAGTGCGACGAGGCGCTCCTCGGATTCGTGGTTCACCCGGTGCCACACCGCCCTGAGCTCCCGGTCCTCGGCGAGCGCGCGCAGCAGCGGGCGCATCCGGGCGAGGCCCTCGGTGTCCTCGGGCGTCTCCGGGGTGAGCTGCGCGGCGAGCACGGCGGGGATCGCGATTGCGGGCTCCTCCTCGGCCTCCCCGAGCGCGGCCTGCCAGCGCGCCGCGCCGATCTCGAGCACCGGGGCGACCGCATCCTCCTTCGTCGGGAAGTAGCGGTAGAACGTGCGCAGCGAGACCCCGGAGGCTTCAGCGATCTCGGCCGCCGTCACCTGGGCGACGCCGCGCTCGGAGAACAGACGTGCCGCCTCCGTCGCGATCTCGCCGGCGGTCGCCGCCTTGCGGCGCGACATGAGTCCGGTGCGGTTCTGCATGATCCGAGAGTACGGGAATATCTTCCGTTTCATGGTGTTGTGTGTCAATATGACACGTTGTGCCACTTCGGCACAACAGGACTCCACAGGAAGAAGGATTCGACATGAACCGCTATGAAGGTCGCCGCGCTCTGGTCACCGGCGGCGGATCCGGCATCGGTCAGGCCACCGTGCTGCGCATGCTCGCCGAAGGCGGGCACGTCGTGGCGGCGGACGTGAGTGCCGCCGGTCTCGCGGACACCGTCGCGAAGGCGGGAGACGCCGCCGATCGCCTCACCGCGATCGAGGTCAACATCGGCGACGAGGCCTCCGTGAAGGCGGGCGTCGCCGCCGCGGTCGAGGCCCTCGGCGGCCTGGACGTGCTCGTGAACGCCGCGGGCATCCTTCGTTCCTCGCACACTGCCGAGACCACGCTCGACCAGTTCCAGCAGGTCATCCAGGTGAACCTCGTCGGCACCTTCCTGATGATCCGCGAGGCGATCCCCGCGCTGCTCGCGGGCAGCGACGCCGCCGTGGTGAACTTCAGCTCCACCTCCGCGATGTTCGCGCACCCGTACATGGCCGCCTACGCGGCGAGCAAGGGCGGCGTGCAGTCGATGACCCACGCGCTGGCGGCGGAGTACGCCAAGCAGGGCATCCGCTTCACCGCCGTGCAGCCGGGGTCGATCTCCTCGGGGATGACCGACGGATCCGGCCAGAGCGGGCAGAGCCGGGGGCCCGGTCTTCCGGAGGACGCCGACATGAGCCTGTTCATGAAGCTCGCCCCGGCCATCGGCCAGGGCTTCGCCGGCCCCGAGTCCGTGGCCGGCGTGGTCGCGATGCTCGCGAGCGCCGACGGCGCCTTCATCACCGGCACCGAGGTGCGCATCGACGGCGGTACGCACTTCTGATCCGCGGGCGTCTGACCCGCGGGTCGGCCGGCTAGTCCGCGGGTCGGTCGGCTGACCCGTGAGGCGGCCGGCGCTTCTCAGGCGAGGGTGCCGACCGCCTCTTCGATGAGCGCCCAGAACCGGTCGACGTCGAGATCGATCGCGATCGTCGCGTTGGGCGCGGTGCCGAGAACGCCGAGGAGGTCCACGCTCGTGGCACCGCGCGTGAAGACGCCCTCCGTCTCGACGTCGAGCCGCGCGCGCACGGTCGTGGCCACAGACGGATCGATGAGCATCGCGACCGTGATCGGATCGTGCAGCGGACCGTCCGGCATGTGCTCTGCGACCTCGTAGGTGGCGCAGAAGAACTCGAGCAGTTCCGCCCCGAACACCGCCGTGCGCGTGCCGATGCGGCGGATCCGCTCCCGCACCTCGCGTGTGATCAGCGCCTGGTGCGAGATGTTCAGCCCGACCATCGTGAAGTCCACCCCGCTGTCCAGCACGAGGGCGATCGCCTCGGGGTCGGTCCAGGCGTTGAGCTCCGCGTAGGGGGTCGCGTTGCCGCGACCGGTCGACCCGCCCATCCAGACTACGCGGGCGATGCGCGGCAGCAGGTCGGCATGATCGCGGACCAGCAGGCCGACGTTGGTGAGCGGCCCCGTGGCGACGATCGTCACCGGCTCTGCGGACTCCTCGAGCACCGCCCTCATGAGGGTCAGCGCGTGACGAGGATCCTCCGGGACGGTCGGATCCGGAAGTTCCGGGCCGCCGAGCGCGTTGGCGCCGTGGATCTGCTCCGCAGGATGCAGCCGGCCATGGATCGGCCCTGCCGCGCCTGCGGCGATCGGCACGCCCTCGATCCCCGCGACCGTGCAGGCGATGCGGGCGTTGCGCGTGGTGAACTCCAGCAGTCCGTTGCCGCCCACGGTGGTGAGGGCACGCAGGTCGATCGCGGGGTTCGCGGCGGCGAGCCAGATCGCGAAGACGTCGTCGTGGCCGGGATCGCAGTCGAGGATGACGGGTGTGCTCATGATGCCCTCAGTATCGCGGCTCGTCAGGACGTGGTGAAGCCTCGCTGCGGGCTCCTCCGCCGCGATAGGCTGGAGGGCTATGTCTGCGCCCGTGATCTCCTACCCGCCGGAACTCCCGGTCAGTGCCGCGCGCGACGAGATCGCCGCGGCGATCCGCGACCATCAGGTGGTCGTCGTCGCCGGCGCGACCGGATCCGGCAAGACCACGCAGCTTCCGAAGATCCTGCTCGAGCTCGGCCTGGAGCGCATCGCGCACACCCAGCCGCGTCGGCTCGCGGCCCGCACGATCGCCGAGCGCGTGGCCGAGGAGCTGCGCGTGCCCCTCGGCGGACTCGTCGGCTACAAGGTGCGCTTCACCGACCAGGTGTCGGACGAGACCCGGATCGCGCTCATGACCGACGGCATCCTGCTCAACGAGATCCATCGCGACCGGCTGCTGCGCCGCTACGACGCCATCATCATCGACGAGGCGCACGAGCGCTCCCTCAACGTCGACTTCCTCCTCGGGTACCTGCACCGGATCCTCCCCGAGCGCCCCGACCTCAAGGTGGTCATCACYTCGGCGACGATCGACCCGCACAGCTTCGCGAAGCACTTCGCGGACGCGGACRGTGATCCCGCGCCCGTGATCGAGGTGTCAGGGCGCACCTATCCCGTCGAAATTCGATACCGGCCCCTCGTCGATCCGTCTCGAACTCAGTCGGAGGGTGCGAATCCGGCCTCCATCGCCCCGAAAGGCCCGAATCGACTGAGTTCGGCACGCCGTGGCGCCGACACCGACCCTGAGGACGAGGTCTCCGCGATCGTCACGGCGCTGCGGGAGCTCGACCGGGAGGAGCGCGGCGACGTGCTGGTGTTCCTGCCGGGCGAGGCCGAGATCCGGGATGCCGCCGACGCGATCCGCGGCGCCTACCGCTCGCAGACGGCACCGGTCGAGGTGCTGCCGCTGTACGGACGCCTCTCGGCCGCCGAGCAGCACCGGGTGTTCGAGCCCTCGACCGTGGCGGGGCTGCGGCGCCGGGTGATCCTCGCGACGAACGTCGCCGAGACGAGCCTCACCGTGCCGGGTATCAAGTACGTGGTCGACACGGGCACGGCCCGCATCTCGCGCTACAGCAACCGCTCGAAGGTGCAGCAGCTGCCGATCGAAGCGGTCTCGCAGGCGTCCGCGAATCAGCGCTCCGGGCGCGCCGGCCGCACGAGCGCCGGCATCGCGATCCGCCTCTACGGCGAGGACGACTTCGAGAAGCGGCCGGAGTACACCGAGCCCGAGATCCTGCGCACTTCGCTCGCGTCGGTCGTGCTGCAGATGCTGAGCCTGGGCTTCGGCGACATCGCGGAGTTCCCGTTCCTCACTCCCCCGGGTTCGCGCGACGTGCGCTCGGCGATCGAGCTGCTGGTGGAACTCGGCGCGGTCCACACCGCCCGCCCTGCGGCGGGGGGCGGTACCGAACCCCCGCGACTCACGCGGATCGGGCGCGACATCGCGCGCATGCCGATCGACCCGCGGTTCGCCCGCATGCTCGTCGAGGCGAGCCGCCCTTCGACGGGCTCAGGGACCGGCTCGGGGGCCGGGACAAACTCAGGGACCGGCTCGGGGGCCGGAGTCATCGGGCCGGTTCTCGCGATCGTGGCGGGCCTGTCGATCCAGGACGTGCGCGAGCGCCCCTCGGCCGATGCGCCGCAGGGAGTGCGCGACGAGGCGGAGCGGATGCACGCGCGGTTCGCGGATCCGACCAGCGACTTCCTTTCGATCCTGAATCTGTGGAACCACCTGCGGGAGCAGCAGAAGCAGCTCGGATCCAGTGCGTTCCGCCGGCTCTGCCGCTCGGAGCACCTGAACTACGTGCGGGTGCGCGAGTGGTTCGATGTGCACCGCCAGCTGCGGACGCTCGTGAAGACGGGCCGCGACGCCTCGACGGAGACCGCCGATCCGGACGCGGTGCACCGCGCCCTGCTCGCGGGACTCCTCAGCCAGATCGGGATCCTCGACGAGCGCAATCTGACCAAGGGTCCACCGACGAAGGGCGGACAGAAGGATCCGAAGCGCCGCATCACCGAGTACCGCGGCGCCCGCGGGATCCGGTTCTCGCTCTTCCCCGGCTCCGCGCTGCGCCCTTCGAAGGCCTCAGGGACCGGGGCGCCGCGCGCCGTCATGGCGGCGGAGATCGTGGAGACCTCCCGCACGTTCGCGCGCACGGCCGCCGCGATCGACCCGGCCTGGGCGGAGGCGCTCGCCGGAGATCTCGCCAAGCGGCAGATCTCCGAGCCGCACTGGTCCAAGGAGTCCGGGGCCGCCGTCGCGTTCGAGAAGGTGACGTTGTTCGGCGTGGAGATCGTGGCGCGCCGGCGCGTGCAGTTCGCCCGCATCGATCGGCCCGCCGCGCGCGAGCTCTTCCTGCGGCACGCCCTCGTCGAGGGCGAGTGGGATCCGAGCCGCATCGACAAGCGCGTCTCCGCGTTCTGGCGCAGCAACGCCGAGCTGCGCCGCCGTCTGGAGAAGCTCGAGGAGCGCGAGCGCCGCCGCGACATCCTCGTCGGCGACGAGGCCGTGTTCCGGTTCTACGACGAGCGGATCCCGAACGACGTATTCGACGTGCGCTCGTTCGAGGCGTGGTGGCGCGAGGCTCTCACGGCGACCCCGAAGCTGCTCGTGATGCGCGAGGTCGACCTGGTCGACGATGCCGACCGCGCCGATCAGCAGGACTTCCCCACGCGCTGGACGCAGGCGGATCAGGTGCTCGGACTCGCCTACCGCTTCGAGCCGGGAGCCGCGGACGACGGCGTGAGCGTCGTCATCCCGCTCGCTCTGCTGCAGCAGGTGCGGGACACCGGATTCGACTGGCAGGTTCCTGGTCTGCGCGCAGAGCTCGTGACCGCGCTGCTGCGGGCACTGCCGAAGGCGATCCGCCGGCACGTGGTCCCCGCTGCGGATTGGGCGGAGACCTTCGGCGCCGAGCTGGCCCTCGAGGGGCCGGAGTCGCATCAGGGCCTTCCCTCGCGGAGCCTGCGCGAGGCTCTCGCGCGGCTCATCCAGCCGCTCGCGAATCAGCCGATGTCCGCGGCGGACTTCGACATGGAGCGCGTGTCCGCGCACCTGCGGATGAACTTCCGTGCGGTCGACGAGCGCGGGCGCGTGGTCGGGGCGGGGCGGGATCTGACCGTGCTGCAGCAGGAGCTCGCCGACCGGTCCCGCGCGAGCGTGGCCCGCTCGATCGAGCGCGGCCCGGAACCTGCCCGCCCAGGGCGCGGGCGCGGTGCCGCGGCCGTCGCGGCGGCCTCCCCCTCTGCCCCGGCCGAGCGCGACGGCATCACGACCTGGGACCTCGGCGAGCTTCCGGAGGTGCTCGACACCCGGGTGGCCGGCGGCGTGGTGCGCGGCTATCCCGCCCTCGTCGACCAGGGCAAGTCCGTCGCCCTGCGGGTAGAGGCGACCGCCGACGCGGCGCTCGCCGCGAGCCGCGACGGCGTGCTGCGGCTGGTGCTCCTCGGGATCCCCTCGCCCGCGTCCTATGTGCAGCAGCACCTGACGAGCCAGGAGAAGCTCGCGCTCGCCGCCTCCCCCTACCCGAATGTCGCCGCTCTCATCGAAGATGCGCGCGCGGCGGTGGCGCGAGCGGCGATCGACCGGTTGACCGGCCCCTCGACGAGCTCTGCGACCGTGGGGATCGTGCGCACCGAGGCGGAGTTCGCCCGCGTGCGGGACGGCGTCTCCGCGATCGTCGTGGACGAGCTGTTCGCGCTCGTGTCGCTCGCCGCCAAGATCCTCACGAAGGCCCGCGAGGTCGAGCGCGGAATGAAGGCTCAGAACTCGCTCGCGCTGCTCGGGCCGCTGGGCGACATCCGCGGCCAGCTCGCGGGCCTGCTGCCGAACGGCTTCATCTCGAGCGCAGGCGCCGAGCGCCTGACCCAGTTCCCGCGCTACCTGGACGGCATCCTGGATCGGCTGCGCACCCTCGCGGACGCTCCGGGCAAGGACCGCGCCAGGCAGAGCGAGTACGAGCGCATGTCCCGGGCCTACGCCGATGCCGGAGGCACGATCCCGCTGCCCCTCGGATCCGCGCCCCGGCTCGTCGAGGTGCGCTGGCTGCTCGAGGAGTACCGCGTGAGCCTGTTCGCCCAGCGCCTGGGCACCGCCCAGCCGGTCTCCCCGCAGCGCATCATGAAGGCCCTCGCCGAGAAGTGAGCCCGGCGGGGCCTCTGGCTCTGCTGCTGCTCGGCACCCCGTGTCCCACTTTCGGCACCTCCGTGTCCCACTTTCGGTGCCACCATGTCCCACTTTCGGCTCCGAAACACCGGGTCCAAAGCCAAAACCGGGACACGGTCCTCCCGCACCCGCACTCACCCGCCCCAGGCGCCCCGGACCCGACGTAGCCTGGAGCCATGGCTCAGGCGATCGTGCAGACCGAGACCGGCGGACCCGAGGTCCTCACCCTCGTGGAGGTGCCGGATCCGATCCCCGCGGCCGGGGAAGTCGTCGTGCGCATCGAGGCGGCCGGGGTCAACCCGATCGATGCCAAGCAGCGCAGCGGCTTGCGCCCGCTGCCCCCGATCGTGGAGCCCCGGCACCAAGGCTTCGACGGTGCGGGCGTCGTGACCGCCCTCGGCTCCGGTGTCGATGACCTGCGGATCGGCGATCGCGTCGCCATCCGCGACACCCGCGGCACCTATGCGACAGCGCTCGCGGTGCCGGCCGCACACGCCTCGGTGATGCCGGACGAGGTCGATGCCGCCCAGGGCGCGGCGCTCGGGATCCCCGCCGGCACCGCCTACCAGTCGCTGCGCTCGCTCGGCGTCAGGGACGGCGACCTGCTGCTCCTGCACGCCGGATCCGGAGCGTCCGGCCAGGCCGCGATCCAGTTCGCCGTGGCATGGGGCGCCGATGTCATCGCCACCGGCGGAGCGTCGTCGCAGGCGCGCCTGCGCGAGCTGGGCGCGATCCCCGTCGTCTACGGCGAGGGCTTGGAGCAGCGGATCCGCGACGCCGCAGGCGATCGTGAGGTCACCGTGGCCCTCGACGGCGYCGGCACGGACGAGGCCATCGCGGCCTCGCTGGCCCTCGTCGCCGACCGCGACCGGATCGCCACGATCGTGCGCGGACCGGACGCGGCATCGTTCGGCATCCGTGCGTTCAGCGGCGGCAGCCCGGTCCCCCTCACGGCGCAGGAGCTCGCCTGGCGCGCCGAGGCCGTGCCGGTGGCGCTCGGGCTCATCGCCGAGGGCCGCTTCTCGATCGAGTTCGGCCCCGAGCTGCCGCTCGCCGACGCCGCCGAGGCGCACCGCCTCATCGAGACGCACGCCGCGCGCGGCAAGATCGTGCTGCGCCCCTGATCCCACCGGATCCGCAACAGACGGAAACATCCCTGCGGATCAGGCCCGCGCGCCCGAGGATGGGTCCGTGACCGTTCCCGCCGCCTCCGCCCCCGACACCCGTTTCGCGACGAAGCAGGTGCAGGCGGCGTACGTCGCGGGAACGCCGCAGAACACGGCGGTGCCCCCGCTGTACCAGTCCGCCGCCTACGAGTTCGGATCCCTGGCCGAGGCGCGCGATCTGTTCGCACTGCGCCGCGCGGGCAACATCTACAGCCGCAACGCCAGCCCCACGCAGCAGCTCCTCGAGGAGCGCGTGACCGCGCTCGAGGGCGGCGTCTCCGCGGCCGCCGTCGCCAGCGGGCAGGCCGCGGTCGCCGTCACGATCCTCGCGCTCGCAGGCCGCGGCGGCCACGTCGTCGCCGCGGACCGGCTCTACGGCGGCACGGTCGACCTGCTGCAGGACACCCTCGACGACTTCGGCATCACGGTGACGTTCGTCGACCAGGACAACCCGGAGTCCTGGCGCGCCGCGGCGAACGAGCGCACCCGGCTGTTCTTCGCGGAGTCCGTCGCGAACCCGCTCGCCCAGGTGCTCGACATCCGCACAGTCGCCGACATCGCGCACGCCGCCGGCGTCCCTCTCGTGATCGACAGTACGGTCGGCACCCCGTACCTGATCCGCCCCGGGGAGCACGGCGCCGATTTCGTCGTGCACTCCGCCACCAAGTTCCTGAGCGGCCACGGCACGTCGCTCGGCGGCGTCGCGGTCGACCTCGGATCCTTCGACTTCGGCGCCGATCCCGCACGCTGGCCGCAGTTCACCGCGGCGCACGACCGATTCGGCCCGCAATCGCTCTGGGAGCGGTTCGGCCAGGGCTTCGCGTTCGCGGCGCTCGTGAAGGCCAAGTACGTGCATGACCTCGGACCCTCGCTCTCGCCGTTCAACGCGCACCAGATCCTGCAGGGCATCGAGACGCTCGACCTGCGCGTCTCCCGCCAGAGCGCGTCGGCCCAGGCGATCGCCGAAACTCTCGCGGTGCACCCGGCGGTCGCCGCCGTGCACCATCCCGGCCTCGCCGGCAATCCGTGGCACGACCTCGCCGCGCGTTACCTCCCCCGCGGGATCCCCTCGGTGTTCTCGATCGACCTGGTCTCCACGGGCGACGAGGCTCTGGATCAGGAGCGCGTGGAGCGGTTCGTGGACGGCCTCAAAGTCGTGCGCCTCGTAGCGAACATCGGCGACGCCCGATCGCTCGTCTCGCACCCCGCATCGATGACGCATTCGCACCTGAACGCCGCACAGCGCGCCGCCGCCGGCATCGGCGCGACGACCGTACGCCTGTCGATCGGCATCGAAGATCCCGCTGACATCCTCGCCGACCTCGAACAGGCGCTGACCCTCGCGAGCGCGGAGACAGCGGAGACCGCCGCGGCGCCGGAGTTCGTCGCCGTCTGACCTCTCACGCGTCTCGAACTCAGTCGATCTGGGCGCCTGGGCCACAGGTTCCCTCGCGCGCCCCCGGAATCGACTGAGTTCGAGACGCGCGCGCTCGGTAATCTGATCCCGTGCCGATCCTGAACAAAGACATGACGCTGTGCATCTCGCTCTCCGCTCGACCGAGTAACAACGGCACCCGATTCCACAACCACCTCTATGAGGCGCTCGGACTGAACTGGATCTACAAGGCCTTCGCCCCGACCGACCTCGCCCAGGCGATCGCCGGAGTCCGAGGCCTCGGAATCCGCGGCTGCGCGATCTCGATGCCGTACAAGGAGGATGTGATCGCGCTCGTCGACCGGATGGATCCCTCGGCCGCCGCGATCGACTCGGTCAACACGATCGTGAACGATGACGGGGTGCTCAGCGCCTACAACACCGACTATTCGGCGATCGCGCAGCTCATCGCGCGGAACGCGCTGGATCCGGCGTCGTCGGTGCTGCTGCGCGGATCCGGCGGCATGGCCAAGGCCACCGCAGCCGCGTTCCGCGATGCGGGCTTCGCGGACGTCACCGTCGTGGCGCGCAATGAGGAGGCCGGACGCGCGCTCGTCGAGCTGTACGGCTTCGGCTGGGCCGCGGATGTCGCCGGCCGCACCGCGGACGTGCTCGTGAACGTGACTCCGATCGGCATGGCCGGGGGCGCCGAGGCCGAGGCGCTGTCCTTCCCGCCCGCCGCGATCGAGGCCGCCGCCGTCGTCTTCGATGTCGTAGCCCTCCCCGCCGAGACGCCCCTCGTGCGCGCGGCGCGCGCCGCGGGCAAGACCGTGATCACGGGCTCCGCGGTGGCGACCCTGCAGGCGCTCGAGCAATTCGTGCTGTACACCGGCATCCGCCCGAGCGATGAGCAGGTGCGCGCGGCCGAGGAGTTCATGCGCGAGCAGTGAGCTCGATCCGAGTGAGGGGCGTCCTTCGTCTCGCTGCGCTCGCTCAGGAACCGACGAGACGACGCTCGCTCAGGAGCCGACGAGACGACGCTCGCTCAGGAACCGACGAGACGAAGCTCGCTCAGGAACCGACGAGACGAAGGGCTCCCGGTAGACTCGGACGGTCATGCCCTCCGTGTCGAACTACCCCGCCCCGCGCCTGGATTCCCGTCCCGCCGAGACCTTCCGCGCCACGCTCGGCGACCTCGCGGTGCGTCTCGACGTCGCGGCCCCCGACCGCGCCGACGTCGCGTTCACCGGCGTCGCACTCGGCACCGACCACGTCCGCTCCGGCGACCTGTTCCTCGGGATCCGCGGGGCGAACGCGCACGGCGCACGGTTCGCGGCGGAGGCGGTCGCGGCCGGCGCGACCGCTGTGCTGACCGACGCCGAAGGCGCGGCCCTCGTGCCCTCGGACGTGCCGACGGTCATCGTCGAGGATCCACGCCTCGCCGCAGGCCCCGCCTCCGCGTTCCTCTACCGCGATCCGGTCGCGTCGATGACCTCGATCGGCATCACCGGCACACAGGGCAAGACCACGACCGCGTTCTACGTCGCGGCCGCCGCGGGCATGCAGCAGTCCGGCACGATCGGATCCATCGGCACGACCGTGGGCGACGACTTCTTCCCGCCCGTGCTGACCACGCCGGAGGCCCCCGAGCTGCAGGCGCTCTTCGCGGTCATGCGCGAGCAGAAACTCGGCACGGTCGCCGTCGAGGCGTCCAGTCACGCGCTCACCCTGGGCCGCGTGGACGGCTTCGCTTTCGACGCCGGCATCTTCCTGAACCTCGGTCACGATCACCGCGACTACCACCCGACCCAGGCCGACTACTTCGCCGCCAAGGCGCTGCTGCTCACCCCCGAGCACGCGAAGATCGGCATCGTCGACATCGACTCGCACTGGGGCCGCGTCCTCGCCGCCCAGGCGACGGTGCCCGTGCGCACGACGTCGGCGAGCGGATCCGACTCCGCCGACTGGCGCGCGGAGGACGTCGAGTTGCGCGCGCACGGATCCTCGTTCACGGTCCGCTCCCCCGACGGCGAGCGCGTGCGGTTCACGACGCAGCTGACCGGCGCGTTCAACGTGAACAACATCCTCGCCGCCGTCGCCGCGCTCAGCGAGTCCGGGCGCGACCTGGCAGACCTCGCCCCCGGCATCGCGGCGCTGCCGAGCGTCGAGGGACGCCTGCAGCGGTTCGACTTCGGGCAGCCGTTCGCCGCGATCGTCGACTCCGCGCACAAGCCAGAAGCCATCAACGCTGCACTGCGTGCGATCCGGACCACGACGCCCGAGGGCCGCCTCATCGCGGTGCTCGGCGCGAACGGTCACCGCGATGCGGCCAAGCGCCGCATGATGGGCCGCTTCGCCGCGATGTTCGCCGACGTGCTGGTCATCACCGACGACAACCCCTACGACGACGACCCCGCCGAGATCCGCGCCTCGCTCATCGACGGCGCGCGCTCGAGCACGGTCGAGATCACCGAGATCGCCGACCGCCGCGAGGCCATGGCCGCAGCCGTGCGGATGGCACGGCCCGAGGACACCGTGGTGATCCTCGGCAAGGGCCACGAGCGCTATCACGCCCTCGCAGACGGTGAGATCGCCTGGTACGACCCCGACGTGCTCCGCGAGGTCATCGAGGCGCTCTGACCGCAGGCTCGGTCGCAACGCCCGGCTCTGAACGGATCGGGCCCTGCCGCGTCAGTCCTCCAGCGGATCCGCCTCCCGCGGCACGGGTCCGACCTCGATCGGGCGTCCCGGGGTGTTCGACCAGGCGCTCCAGGATCCGGGGTACACGGTCACCTCGCGGCCGATGAGCGAGCCGGCGAGCGCGAGCTGCGCCGCGGTCACCCCCGATCCGCAGTAGGCCGCGATCGGCACCTCCTCGCCGGCGCCGACGGCCTCGAACGCCGCCACGATCTCGATGGGGCTGCGGAAGCGTCCGTCGGCGGTGAGCAGCTCCATGATCGGCAGGTTGCGCGCGCCGGGGATGTGGCCGGCGACGGGGTCGATCGGCTCGGTCTCACCGCGGAACCGCTCCGGTGCACGCGCATCCAGCAGCACCCCGGTCCACTCGGCCACCTCATCGGCGTCGAGCACGTCCGCGGTTCCGGGACGACCCAGCGCGACATCGCCGAGCGGCGGCACGACCTCGCCAGGTTCGACGGCTCCCCCGGCCTCGCGCCAGGCGCCGAGCCCGCCGTCCAGGACGCGCACATCGGCCAGGCCCGCACGACGCAGCGCCCACCACGCGCGGGACGCCGGCAGCGAGCGGGAGTCGTCGTAGACCACGACGCGCTGCCCCTGGCGGATCCCCCATCGCCGGGCGGCCTGCTCGAGATCCTCGTCGGAGGGCAGCGGGTGGCGCCCGTCCGAGGGGACGCCGTGTCCGGCGAGCTCCGCCTCCAGGTCGGCGAAGACGGCGCCGGGGAGGTGCCCGCCGAGGTAGTTCTCGTGCCCGTCCGTGAAGCCGAGGCGGTAGCGCACGTCGAGGATCCGCGGATCCGCCCCTTCTTCGAGGAGGGTGCGAAGCTCGGCAGCAGTGATGAGATCGGCCATGTCCCCATCCTCTCAACTCCCCCACCCGAGGTCGTCCCCGCCAGCGCACCCCATGACCTCCGCTGGCGGGGACGACCCAGGGTGAAGGGGGCCGAGGCAGCGCTGTACGGCCGCGGAATCGGAAGCCCGTACGCTGGAGCCATGACCGGACTTCGCTGGGGCATCCTCGCCACGGGCGGCATCGCCGCCGCCTTCGCCGCCGACCTGCGCACCGCGGGTCTCGACCTCGTCGCCGTCGGATCCCGGTCGCAGGAATCGGCCGACGCGTTCGCCGCGCGCTACGACATCGCCCGGGCGCACGGCTCGTACGAGGCGCTCGTGGCGGACCCCGAGGTCGACATCGTCTACGTCGCCACCCCGCACCCGATGCACCGCGCCGACGCGCGTCTCGCGCTCGAGCACGGCAAGCACGTGCTCGTCGAGAAGGCTTTCACGCTCAACCGCGCCGAGGCGCAGGACCTCGCCGACCTCGGCCGCGAGAAGGGCCTGCTCGTCATGGAGGCGATGTGGACCCGGTACCTGCCGCACATGACGCGGCTGCGCGAGATCATCGCGGCCGGCACCCTGGGCGAGATCCGTACCGTCTCGGCGGACCACACGCAGACGCTGCCGACGGATCCCGGCCACCGTCTGAACGCCCTCGAGCTGGGCGGCGGCGCGCTGCTGGATCTGGCGATCTACCCCATCTCCTTCGTCGTCGGCGTGCTGGGCGTTCCGACCGAGGTCAAGGCGGTCGCCCGCCTCATCGAGACGGGCGCCGATGCCGAGGTCGCGACCGTCATGACGCACGACGGCGGAGCGATCTCGACCACGCTCTCCTCCTCGCGCAGCGCGGGGCCGAACACCGCTGTCGTGCTCGGTACGAAGGCGCGCGTGGAGATCGAGCGCTGGTGGTGGTCGCCCTCCGTCCTGCGCGTGATCGATCCCGACGGCGTCGTGCTGGAGGAGTTCTCCGCGGGGCCCGCCGAGGGCGAAGGACGCGGGATGCAGTACGAGGCGATCGCGGCCGAGCGCTACGTCGCCGACGGATCCCTGGACAGCGACCTGCTCCCGGTGGCGGAGTCGGTCGCGATCATGGGCCTGCTCGATGAGATCCGCGGGCAGATCGGCGTCCGCTACCCGAACGAGACCGACTGATCTACTCCCGGAGGAGAACCCATGGCTGAGCCGCAGGACACCCGTGTCGCCGTCTATCTGGACTTCGACAACATCGTCATCTCCTGGTACGACCGCGTGCACGGACGCAACGCATACAGCAAGGATCGTCAGCGGATCCAGGACAACCCGGCGGACGCCGAGGTCGCGGAGCGGCTCAAGGCCGCGACGATCGACGTGGGGGCGATCATCGACTACGCGTCCTCGTTCGGCACTCTTGTGCTCACGCGGGCGTATGCCGACTGGTCCTCCCCGGTCAACGCCGAGTACCGCTCCCAGCTGGTGGCACGGGCCGTGGATCTCGTACAGCTCTTCCCCGCGGCGGCGTATGCGAAGAACGGCGCCGACATCCGGCTCGCGGTCGACGCCGTGGAGGACATGTTCCGCCTGCCCGACCTCACGCACGTGGTCATCGTCGCCGGCGACAGCGACTACGTACCGCTCGCCCAGCGCTGCAAGCGCCTCGGCCGCTACGTGATCGGCGTGGGCGTCGCAGGCTCCACGGCGAAGTCGCTCGCCGCCGCGTGCGACGAGTTCGAGGCGTACGACTCGCTGCCCGGAGTCGAGCGCGCTGCCGCGCCGGAGCCCCCGGCCGAGGTCGCACCGAAGAAGACCGCGGCGAAGCAGACCCAGGGGGCGCGCAAGCAGTCCCGCGCGACCGTCGAGAAGGACGAGCCCAGCACGTCCGATCAGGAGCAGGCGACCGCGACGCTCGTGCGCGCGCTGCGGCTCGGGCACGACAAGAGCGACGGCGACGAGTGGCTGCACAGCTCGGCGGTGAAGACGCAGATCCGCAGAATGGACCCGTCCTTCAGCGAGAAGGCGCTCGGCTACCGCTCCTTCAACGCCTTCCTGAAGTCGCGGGCCGACATCGCCGAGCTCGAGGAATCGGGCCACGAGCGCCTCGTGCGCCTGCGCGAGAGCTGAGCGGCCCTCCGCACAGGTCGCGGACTCATTGGTTGCGGAAGGCGGCGTCGAAGGACGCCGTGGGCTTCGGCCAGAGCAACGAGCGCACGTACTGCACGGCCTGGGCCGCGCCATGCACGCGGTCCATGCCCGCGTCCTCCCACTCGATGGAGATCGGTCCGGTGTAGCCGATCGCGTCCAGCGCGCGGAACGAGTCCTCCCACGGCACGTCGCCGTGCCCGGTCGAGACGAAGTCCCAACCGCGGCGCGGGTCGCCCCAGGGCAGGTGCGAGCCGAGCACACCAGCGCGGCCGTTCTGCGGGCGCATCCGGGTGTCCTTGCAGTCGACGTGATAGATCCGGTCCTGGAAGTCCCAGATGAAGCCCACCGGGTCGATGTTCTGCCACATCATGTGCGACGGATCCCAGTTGAACCCGAACGCCTCCCGATGCTCGATCGCCTCGAGAGCCCGGACTGAGCTCCAGTAGTCGTAGGCGATCTCCGAGGGGTGCACCTCGTGCGCGAACCGCACCCCTTCCCCGTCGAACACGTCCAAGATCGGGTTCCAGCGGTTCGCGAAGTCCTCGAATCCCGCGGCGATCACCTCCTCGCCGACCGGCGGGAACATCGCCACGTACGGCCAGATCGACGAGCCCGTGAAACCGACGACCGTGTCGATGCCGAGCTTGCGGGCCACGCGCGCCGCCCGCTCCATGTCCTCCGCTGCACGCTGCCGCACGCCCTCGGCGTCGCCGTCGCCCCACACGTAGTCGCGCAGGATCGCCTGGTGGCGGAAGTCGATGGGCGCATCGCAGACCGCCTGGCCGGCGAGATGGTTCGAGATCGCGAAGGCCTTCAGGCCGTGACGGTCCAGGATCTCGAGCCGCGACGCGACGTAGGCGTCGTCCTCGTCGGCGCGCTTCAGGTCGAGATGATCACCGGACGCGGCGATCTCCAGCCCGTCATACCCCCACGAAGCGGCGAGCCGCGCCACCTCCTCGAACGGCAGGTCCGCCCACTGACCGGTGAACAGCGTGACGGGATGCGTGCTCATGAGCGTCTCCTCAGGACGTGGTCGCGTCGGCCAGCCAGCCCGCGGTGTAGACCGCGCTCTCCACAGGATCCATGCTGGCACGATCCACCTCGATCAGCACGGTGCCGCCGAAGGAGTCAGGAAGGGCGCCGAGGATCCCGACGAGATCGAGATCGCCCAGGCCCGGCTCGCGATACAGGCCGAGGTTGGTGGCCTTCTCGTAGCTCAGGCCCTCCTCACGGGTGCGTCGGGCGACACCGAGATCGATGTCCTTGATGTGCAGATCCTGTACCCGGCCGCCCCACTTCTCCAGCACGGCCCGGGAGTCGATCCCGGCCCATTCCAGGTGACCGATGTCGAACGCGGCGCCGAGCCGCGACGCGTCGATGTTCTCCAGGACGTACTCGTACTCCTGCTCGGTCTCGACCAAGGTCCCGACATGGTTGTGCAGGCCGGGACGCACGCCCTCGGCGTTGAGCACGTCGACGGCCTCGTCGAGCAGATCCAGCTGCTCGTCGAGGCGGTCCTGATCGAAGTCGTATCCGACGGCGGGGTGCTCCCAGCGGGCGGCGGTGTAGTCGACCTCGGCGGCGAGGAAGATCCGGGAGAGTCCCATGTAGTTGGACTCCTCGGCCTTGCGGCGCACGCCATCGAACCAGTGCGCGCGCTCGAACGTCCCCTTCTCCAGACGTCCGCCGTGCGCGGAGCCCACGGGCACCTGTGCGTAGCCCGGCGAGACCCGCAGCCCGGCGTCGGCGATCATGCGCGCATAGCTCTGCAACGTCTGGGTGTCGAGCACCTCCATCATGGTCGTGTCGAAACCCGCGTCGCGGATCTGCGCGAGTACCTCGGGATACTCGGCCACGAAGGCCGGGTCCGCGAACCGCCACAGCCCAGGGCTGTCCGGATCGGAGGGGTCGGACAGCACGTTGATCCACTGGATCGCGTTGAGCGAGAACGTCAGCGTGGAGAGGGATGCCATGTCGATGCCTTTCGAGAGGTGCGGCTACTTCAGACCGGTGGCGGCGACGCCCTGGATGAAGTACTTCTGCAGGAAGAGGAACAGGATGAGGATCGGCAGCAGGACCACCATCGCACCGGCGAGCAGCACGCCGAAGGCGATCGTGTTGGATGCCTGCGATGCGACCGCGAGCCCGACGGGGGCGGTGTAGACGTCCTGGGACTGCGCGACGACGAGCGGCCAGAGGAAGTTGTTCCACGAGGACAGGAACGACAGGATCGCGACGGTCGCAAGTCCCGGACCGGTCAGCGGCAGGAAGATCCGGAAGAAGATCCGCGGCTCCCCTGCGCCGTCCAGTCGTGCCGCTTCGAGCAGCTCGAACGGCACCCCGTGCGCGAACTGGCGCATGATGAACACGCTGAGCGGCATCACCAGCAGCGGCAGGGCGATCGCCATGAGCGTGTTCACGAGGCCCATCTGCACGACGATGACGAACTGCGGCACGAACAGCGCGACGTAAGGAACGATCATGGACGCGATCACGAGCGGGAAGATCACGGCACGACCGCGGAAGCGCAGCTTCGCCAGCGCATAACCGGCCATCGAGCTGAACAGCACGTTGCAGACCACCACGATCGCGGAGACGACGATGCTGTTCAGCATGTAGCCGCCGAAACCTCCGTCCGTGAACAGCCCGACGTAGTTCTGCACCTGGAACGACTTCGGGAACCACGCCCCAGGATCGGAGAAGAACTCGGCCTGCGTCTTGAAGGATCCGAAGAACACCCAGACGAACGGCAGCAGCATCAGGATCGTGATCACCGCGAGGGCCACGTAGGTCAGCGTGGAGCGGATCGGAGTTGTCTTGTTCAATGCTTCGGCCTCAGCACTCGGAACTGGATGAAGGCGACGATGCCGACGAGGATCAGCAGGATCACGGATCCCGCCATCGACGATGCGATATTGCCGAACCCGAACTGCTCGTAGACCCACAGCGCCATCGGCCGAGTGGATCCGAGCGGGCCGCCCTTCGTCAGCAGGAACGGCTCCTCGAAGATGTTCAGGAACGACACCGTCATCAGGACGGTGACGAGGAGGGTCGTAGGCCTCAGTAGGGGCAGCGTGATCGACCAGAGCCGGCGCATCGTCGAGGCTCCGTCTGTCGCGGCGGCCTCGTAGATCTCCTCTGGTACGGCCTGGAGACCGGCGAGGAACAGGATCATGCAGGTTCCGGCGTTGCGCCAGACCCCCATCATGACGACGGTCGCGATCGCCCACTCCGGCTTGCCCAGCCAGTTCACGACCGGGACGCCCAGATTCGAGAAGGCGCTGTTGACCGGACCGGAGATTGAGAAGGCGTACTGCCAGATCACGGCGGCGGCCACGATGTTCGTGATCACCGGCACGTACACGGCAGCACGGAAGAACGTGCGCAGCCGCCGGATGCCGTTGTTCAGCATGAGCGCGAGCGCGAACCCGAGCCCCATGCTGAGCGGCACGCACAGCACCACGAACATCACGGTGTTCAGGAACGCGCCCTGGAAGGCCGGCGACCCCAGGACCTTGGCGTAGGCCTCGAACCCGGTGAAGTTCACGTTGAACGGATCGCGGATGTCCCGCGCCGTCATGTCCGTGAGGCTCGTGCCGACCGCCAGCACCGTGGGCACGGCGGTGAAGACGAGGAAGATGAGCAGGAACGGGATCAGGAAGATCCATCCGGTCGCCGCCTCCGCGCGGGATCCCTCATGCGCGGAGACGGCCCGGGTGGTGCCCCGGGGGCGTCGCTGAGACGCCCCCGGGGTGACCAGTGCACGCGTGGCGGTGGACATGGGCGACTACTTCCCGCCCAGCCCGATCGACTCCGCCTGCTGCTGGGCGGCGTCGAGCGCGTCCTTGGCGGAGACACCGCCGCGCACGACGCGCTCCATCTGCTTGCCGATCACGTCTCCGACCTGCGACCAGGTCGGGACGTTCGGCTGTGCCACACCGTCGTCGAGCGCGGAGCGTACGGTCTCCAGCATCGTGTCGCCCTTCATCGCCGGGTCATCCCAGGCGGCCTTCAGCGCCGGCATGTTGCCGAAGATCTGGTACCACTTCACCTGCTGAGCGGATGCGGACATCCAGCGCACGAACTTCCACGATGCGTCCTTGTTCTTCGCATCCTTCGGTACGAGCCAGCTGCCGCCGCCCGTCGTCGCGCCCTTGCCGCCGTTCGGGCCCGTCGGGTTCTGCGCGAAGGCGAGGTGGTCCTTGGACCAGTCGGCGCCGTTGGCGTCGGTGAACCAGGCCTTGAACCACGGCCCGCCGTCCACGATCGCCGCGTTCTTGCCCTGCGAGGACCACGGCACGGTGTCCAGGAACTGCGGGCCGTCCGGCGACGACAGGCCGCTCTTGATGAGGCCGGCCCAGTAGTCGAGCGCCTCGACGTTCTTCGGGTCGTTCAGAGTCCACTTCGTGTGGTCCTTGTTGAGGAACGCACCGCCGTTCTGCACGGCCATGACCTGCAGCTGTCCCGCGCTGTACTTGTCGTAATTGACGGCGAGGGCGAACGGGAATTCGGATCCGGCGGCCTTGAGCTTCTCGCCGAACGCCTTCTGCTCGTCCCAGTTCTTCGGGGCGGCGGTGACGCCCGCCTTCTGCGCGAGGTCGCTGCGGTAGATGAGCATGTTCGCGTACGTGTACCAGGGCACGCCGTATTGCACGTCCTTCACGATCGAGTTGTTCCAGATCGCAGGGAAGAAGTCATCCTTCTTCGCCAGCCCGTCGGGCACGGCCTCGAAGCCGCCGGTGTTCAGCAGGGCCGGCTGGTCCTCGGTGAACGAGAAGAGCAGGTCGGGCACCGTGCCGGCGGTGATCGCTGCCGTCATCTTGGAGGCGAACTGGTCCGCCGGGACCTTGGTCAGCTTGATGTCGACATCGGGATTGGCCTTCTTGAACTCGGCGATCATGTCGGGCAGCTTGTCGCCATCGGCGCCCTCCGCCCAGAGCTGGACCGTGCCTTTCGCGGGCTTGTCGTCGATCGCGGCGCCGCCGCCGCTGCTGCTGGTGGATCCGGTGTCGCCGCTGCGACCGCAGCCGGTCAACAGCAGCGCGCCGGCAGTGAGGACGGCGGTGCCGAGCAGCATTGCTCGACGCGACCGTCGGGTGGTGAGGTTCATCGCATTCTCCTCTGTACGGGTGGGTGTCGGGTTGTGGCGGGGTGAGGGTCAGAGCGCCGCGGAGACGGCGCGCGCGATGCGCACCGAGATCGTGGCGCCCGTGAGGGTGGCGTTGCAGGTGAGGGCGGTCGGGATAACACCGTTCCCTGCGAGGTAGAGGTTGTCGAAGCCCCAGACGCGTCCGTCCGTGTCGACCACGGAGGTCCCGTCGTCGACGGGGCCCATGCGCACGGTGCCGGTGTAATGCAGCGAAGCACCGGCGGGGAGGATCTCGGAGTCCTGTGCGGGGAACACACCGATCGCGTTCGCCGCCGCGCGCTGCACGTCCATGGTCCGGCGGATCTCCGCCAGGTCGGCGTCGGAGTACGAGAACCGCACGGTCATGTGAGGCAGGCCGAGCGCGTCGGTGCGGTCGTCCGAGAACTCGATCCGGTTCTCCGGGCGGATCTCGGTGGCGCAGTACCAGCCGACGCCCAGCACGTGCTGCCCCTCGAACTCGCGCTCCATGAGCTGACCGTGCGCGGGACGCGCAGCGCCGATCGACGGGCTCCAGTACGAGCCGATGAACGGCTCGCCGGCCGGCGGCACCGGGATGTCCGCATCGGTGAGGCCGAGGCGGGCCGCGTCGATCACGACGTCGCCGTCGATCGACGCGTGCTCGTTGAGCCGCACGCCGAGCGCCTCCGGCCTGATCCCCGAGGCCCAGAGCAGCTGGGGCGTGCGCAGCGCATCCCCGGCGATGAGCACGACCCGTCCGCGCAAGGACTCCTCGTCCCCGGTCGCCAGGTCTCGGCCGACGAGCCCGGTCACCCGGGTGCCGTCGTGCTCGATCCGTGTGACCAGCAGCCCTGTGTGGAGCGCCACGTTCGGCTCGCTGCCGTCGAACAGGTACGGGGCGATGTCGCGGGGCCCGGTCCGGGCGAACGGGCGGTCCCGGTGCGGGATGCCCGCCATGGGCATGTACCCGAACTCCCGCTCGGGATCCGGGCTCGGCACGGCGTCACGGAGCGCGGCGAACATCGGCTCGGTGAAGGGGTTGTCCACGAGCGGTCCGACGTACGTGCGCAGCAGGCCGCGCGCGCTCTCGAGGTCCTCGTCCCACTGCTCGCGCGGCAGGAAGGCGGGGATCTCCTCGGCGTACGGCCACGGGGTGGCCGCGGTCCAGTGCACGCCCATGCCGCCGATGTTCCAGGCGACGGAGGCGCCGGGGAACTCGGCGAAATTGTGGCCGAGGAACGCCGCGGGGAAGATGCCGGTGGAGTCGGCCGTCCAGCCGTCGCCGTCGAGGTCGTTCATCGAAGCGGCGCCGCGGACGTACTCGATCTGCCGCGCCCGGCGCATCAGATCCTCGTAGGAGGCGTTCATCGCGTTCTCGTCGACCTCGACGAGGTGCTCGCCGTCGGTACCGGTGATCCGAGAACCCGCCTCGACCACGAGGATCGATGCCTCGGGGTTCTGCTCGTGCACCCGGCGGGCGATGATCGCGCCGTTCGGACCGGATCCGACGATGACGAGATCGTATTCGTCTGACATTGCTCTTCCCTCTTCTTCGGTTCAGGAGCTCGTGCGGCAAGCGATGGGGGTCAGGGCCTCTCGGGCGGGACATCCACCCAACGCTCTTCGCGGGCGGCGAGGAGCACGGCCTCGGTCAGCTGGGCGGCGCGCACGCCGTCGTCGAAGGTCGGCAGGCCGTCCGGCTGCTCTCCGGCGATCGCGGCGTAGACGTCGGCGACGAAGCCGTTGAACGCGTCCTGGTAGCCCTGCGCGTGCCCGACGGGGAGCCGCGAGAACCGGGCCACGCCGGGATGCGCGTTCTGCGGATCGCGGAACAGCTGTCGGTTGCCGTCCCTGCCGCCGATCCAGAGCTCCTCGGGGCGCTCCTGGTCGAAGCGGATGCTCTCCCGGGTGCCGTGCAGCTCGAGTGTGAGGGCGTTCTTGCGGCCTGCCGMCATCTGCGAGACGAGCAGGGTGCCGATCGCCCCCGACGCGGTCTCGACGAGGATCGCGACCGCGTCCTCGTTCTGCACCGGATGCCCGCCGCGCTCGGCGAACGCGCGCCGGGTGCGGGAGGTGAGGCGCACGATGCGCTCGCCGGCGACGAACTCGAGGAGGTCGCACAGATGGGATCCGATATCGGCGAACGCCCGGGAGGGCCCGCCCTCGTCGGAGGTCGCCCGCCAGTCGTCATCGGTCGGCAGGAGCATCCAGTCCTGCAGGTAGCCGCAGTCCACCGTGAGCAGCGCGCCGATCTCCCCCGCGAGCACACGAGCACGCGCCTCGCGCACCATCGGGTGGTAGCGGTACACGAAGGGCACCGCGGCGACGACACCGTGCTCGCGGGCGGCGGACGCGAGCGCCCTCGCATCGATCAGCGACGTCGCCAGCGGCTTCTCGCAGATCACGTGCTTGCCCGCCTCGATCACCCGAAGCGCCAACGGCGCGTGCGTCGAGTTCGGCGTGCAGACATGCACGACCTCGCTCCCACCCGCCAGCAGCTCATCGATCGTGCCCGCACGCTGCACACCCAACTCGGCCGCAGCCACCACCGCACGCTCCGGTGAAGAACTCGCGATATCGGCGAGGACCGCACCCGCGGCACGCGCCGCCCGGGTGTGCGCCTGCGCCATGAATCCTCCGCCGAGGAAGCCGGATCGAATCGTCCCGATGCCGGTCTGAGTGACCTCCGTTGTCATGTGGATGATTCTGACACGGATCGACACCCTTTTGTCAAGCATTAGTCAAAAGTCTTTTCGTGTTCGACAGATGTCGTTCGTCAGGTCCGCAATTGTCGTGTGGTTTACTGACCCTATGAGCGACCCCGACCGGCTGAACGGCGGCGCCTCGCCTGGTACGGGCGACATGCTGCAGTTGCTCCTGGACGGCCAGGCGCGCACCAAGGCCGACCTCGCACACCTCACCGGCCTCGCCCGCTCGACGGTCTCGGCGCGCGTCGACGCCCTGCTCGCCTCGGGCCTCGTGGTGCCCGCCGGCGAGGGGCTGTCCACCGGCGGCCGCCCGCCGTCGCGGGTGGCGTTCAATCCCCGGGTGGGCCTGGTGCTGGCGGCCGACCTCGGCGCCTCGCACGCGACGGTCGCGATCTCCGACCTCGGCGGACGGATCCTGGACAGCACGACACGATCGCTGCGCATCGCCGACGGCCCCGCGGCTGTGCTCGACGGCGTGCTCACCGATGGTCGCGCGCTGCTCGAAGCAGAGGGCCTGAGCGACATCCCCCTCGTCGGCATCGGCATCGGCGTACCCGGCCCCGTCGAGCACTCCACCGGCCGCCCGTACAACCCGCCGATCATGCCGGGCTGGGACCGGTTCGACGTGCCAGGTTACGTGCAGCGCACCTTCGACGTGCCCGTGCTCGTCGACAACGACGTCAACGTCCTCGCCCTCGGCGAGCAGGCCACGAGCTTCCCCGACGTCGAAGACCTCGTGTTCGTGAAGGTCGCGACGGGCATCGGCGCCGGGATCATCGCGGGCGGGCGGCTGCAGCGCGGTGCCCAGGGCTCGGCCGGCGACATGGGGCACGTCAAGGTGCCCTACTCCCCCGAGTCCTCGCACGCCCCCGGTGAGGACCGGGATCTCGAGGAGCTCGCGAGCGGCACCGCGATCGCCACGGCGTTGAGGGCGCAGGGCCTCGACGCCGTCACATCCTCGGACGTGGTCGAACTCGTCCGAGCCGGCAACCCCGCCGCGATCGAGGCCACCCGGCAGGCCGGCCGTGACGTCGGCGAGGTCCTCGCGACGTTCGTGAACCTGCTCAATCCGTCGGTGATCGTGCTCGGCGGCAGCATCGCGCGCGCCGGGGAGCA
This sequence comes from Microbacterium sp. 05N427, assembly GCF_056397105.1. NCBI lineage: Bacteria > Bacillati > Actinomycetota > Actinomycetes > Micrococcales > Microbacteriaceae > Microbacterium > Microbacterium sp. 05N427. Next base: position 16,002 of record NZ_JBFTMT010000007.1, on the reverse strand, counting down.
CCTCCTCGCGGGCGTCCGCGAGGTCGTCTACCGCCGCTCCATCCCCCTCGCCACGCAGCACCTCGCGATCGTGCAGACGCGCACCGGCGAGAAGGCGGCCGTGCTCGGTGCGGCGATCATGGTGGCCCGCCACATCCTCTCCTCGGCGAACGTCGACGCCTATGTGGCGCACGCAACGCCCCGCACCCCCGTCACGGCCTGATTCCCCCGCCCCGCCCCAGGTCGCACTTCCCCCGTTCAGGTCGCAGGATCCGCCCTTCGCACGCCCTCGGAAGAGCGGATCCTGCGACCTGAACGCCGAAGCAAGCCGCTCGACTAAATTGAACATGTTCGATAAAGTGGAGACATGACCGACGGATCACCGTACGCCGACGCGCTGGGCGACCGCTTCGCCGCGCTGCATCCCGCGCTCCAGTCGTACTTCCGGGCCCTACCCCCAGGATCAGCCGGCGTCGGGGAGGGCGTGTTCACCCGGCTCGGGTGCGCGAATCCCGTGGCCCGCCTGCTGCTCGGCCCTGTGTCGCGCCTCCTGCAGCGCCACGGCGCGGTCTATGCCGGCTGGGCGGAGGACGTCCGGTTCACGGTGCGCAACCGCGATCGTGACGGCAGATCCAGCGAGCGCACGCTGCACCTCCCCGGCGAGGACTGGACCATGCGCGATCGCGTGCGCCTTCTGCCGCACGGCCGCGTCGTCGACGGGCTGGGGCGCCCCGGGGTACTCGCCGCGGTCTTCGAGGTGACGACTGACCACGGTGCACTCGAACTGCGCAGCACCCGCGTGGGCGTGCGACTGGGGACATGGCGGATCCGGTTCCCGCGGTGCATCGCTCCCCGGATCCGACTGGTCGAGAGCGCCGACGACGACCTCGGCCTGCAGCGGGTCGCCCTGACCGTGGACGTGCCGCTGCTCGGTCGCATCCACGAGTACGCCGGAACGTTCCGCTACGAGGTCGAGGAGGAAGCATGAACGAGGACGCCTACGAGGCCGCTCGCGGCAGGGTGGTGCTGGGCGGATCCACGGGATTCATCGGCCAGGACCTCGCCCGGCGCTGGCGTGCCGCAGGCCGAGAGGTCGTCACGATCTCGCGCCACGATGCCGATCTGACGTGGGATGACCAGGCCGGGATCGATGCGGCCGTCGACGGCGCGAGCCTCGTCGTCGGGCTCGCCGGCAAGAGCGTGAACTGCCGCTACACGCCCTCCAACCGTGCCGAGATCTTCCGCTCCCGCGAGCACACGACGGCGGCCCTGCACACGGCCGTCGAACGCGCAATGACGCCGCCCTCGCTCTGGGTGAACTCCTCGACAGCGACGATCTACCGGCACGCAGAGGACCGCCCGCAGACGGAGTCGACAGGGGAACTCGGCACCGGATTCTCGGTCGAGGTCGCGAAGGCGTGGGAGCGTGAGCTGTTCGCGGGCGACCTGCCCGCGACGCGCCGGGTGGCGCTGCGCACCGCGATCGTGCTGGGCGACGGCGGCGTACTGGGCACGCTGCGCACGCTCGCGCGCTGCGGGCTCGGCGGCACCCAGTACGACGGGCGCTGGCCCGTCGGGCGTGCCCGTCGCGACGCAGGGACCGGCCACGACTTCCGTGCCCGCGGCGGCCGGCAGCGCTTCAGCTGGGTGCACCTCGACGACGTGGCGGGGATCATCGCCTTCCTGGAACAGCACCCCGAGCTGGAGGGGCCCGTGAACGCCGTCGCACCGGGGGCGAACGACAACCGCACCCTCATGGCGACGATCCGGCGCGCTCTCGGGGTGCCGTTCGGACTGCCGCAGCCGCGCTGGATGCTCGAACTCGGCGCCATCGGGATCCGCACCGAGACGGAGCTGATCCTGAAGAGCCGCTGGGTCGCGCCGGAAAGGCTGCTCGACGCGGGATACGCCTTCACGCATCCCGACCTCGACGAGGCCGTCCGCGCGTCCTTCACCGTCGATGCTGCCCCGTCGCGAGTCCCTGGTCCGTTCCCGTCGCGAAAAGAGCCGCTCTGACGGCCGCTTAACGGCATGCATCGCGACGGGAGCGATCAGTAGCGGCACCGAACGGAACGGAACTCAGCGCCCGCGGATCTGACGCACCGCGCCGTCCAGCTCCGGGAACCGGAACACGTAGCCGGCGTCGTCCAGCACCTGCGGCAGCACCCACCGGCTCTTCAGGATGAGCTCGGACTCGGTGCGCAGCACGGCCATCCCCGGCTCCAGCACGAAGCGGGGCGCGGGCAGTCCGAACGGCGCCCGCACGGCCCGGCGCAGAGTGCGCATGAGCTCGATGTTCGTCACGGCGTTCGGCGAGGCCATGTTCACCGGTCCCTCGATGTCGTCGTGATCGCGGAGGAACCGCACCGCCTGGACGAAGTCCTGCTCGTGCATCCAGCTCAGCCGCTGCCGTCCGCGCGAGTGCTCGTAGTCCGGCCGCGGGGGCTCGGTCGGATGCGAGCCGATCCCCCGATACCGCCGGTGCGGGAACCACCAGCCGTCGTACTGCGGCCCGCCCAGCCCCAGCCGCGCCAGGCGCAGCAGCATCGTCATGACCGGGGCGCCGCGTCCGAGCACGAGCGACGTGCGCAGGGCGATCCTGCGGGTGGCCGGCATCTCGCCGGCGAACAGCGCGGTCTCCCACTCCCGTGTCACGTCGGGCGAGAAGCCCCTCTCCTCGAGCGGATCCGCCTCCGTGCGCGGCGTGTCGAGCGAGTACCGATAGGCGGTCGCGGAGCTGCCGTTCATCCAGACCGCGGGCGGGTGCGCCGCTGTCGCGATCGCGCGGTGCAGAGCCGTGGTGGTGCGCACACGCGAGCGCAGGATCTCATCGCGGTTGCGGTCGGTGTAGCGGCAGTCGATGCGCCGGCCGGCCAGGCCGATCACGAGCTCGGCGCCGTCGACGAGGCGCAGGATCCCGGCTTCGTCGTCCCAGCGCGCATCCGCGTCGCCGCCGCGCCCGATCGTGCGCACGTCGTAGCCGTCCCGACGCAGCGCGTCGCGCAGTGCCGTGCCGAGGTAGCCGCTGCCGCCGCCGATCACGGCGCGGGGACGAACAGGTGCGGCGCTCATTCGGTCCCCGTCTCGCCCTGCTTCTTGCGCTTCTCGATCTCGGCGCGCAGCCGCCACTCCTCGATCTCCCGATCCAGGTCGGCGATCTGCTGCTCGGTGCTGCGTGTGTCGGCGGGCTGCGACGGCGGCGTGGGCGCCGGCGGCCCGGAACGGCGCTCCCGGGGCCGCGGCAGCCGGATCCCCTCCCCGTCGTACTCGCGTCCGACCAGGAACCAGATCAGGGATCCGGCGAGCGGGACGATGATCACGAGGATGATCCAGAACACCTTGGGCAGGTGCTTCACCTGGTCGTCGCGTCGCGTGATGATGTCGATGAGCGCGCCGATCATCAGCACCAGCACGAGGATCGAGAACACCAGGCCCATGCCGACAGCCTAGGAGATCACGGACGCGCCCCGGCCACCCCTACGGCAGGGTGTGTCCGGCGGCGCGGAACAGCTCGTACCACTCCGCGCGGCTGAGCTCGACGTCGGCGCCCTCGGCCGCCTCCTGCACGCGGGACGGCGTCGTCGTGCCGAGCACCACCTGCATGCCCGCGGGATGCCGCGTGATCCAGGCGGTGGCGATTCCGGTCGGGGTGACGCCGTGCGCCGCCGCGATCCTGTCGATCGCCGCGTTGAGCTCCGGATAGGCCGGGTTGTCCAGGAAGACGCCCGTGAAGAAGCCCGCCTGGTAGGGCGACCAGGCCTGGATCGTGATGCCCGCGATGCGGCAGTACTCCACGATCCCGCCACCGTCACGGACGATGCTCTGATCGAGGCCGGCCATGTTCGCCGCGAGCGGCTGCGCGATGATCGGGGCGTGCGTGATGGACAGCTGCAGCTGATTCGCGACGAGCGGCTGCGTCACCGCGGTCTTCAGCAGATCGATCTGACGCGGGGTGTGGTTGGAGACGCCGAAGGAGCGCACCTTGCCTGAGGCGTGCAGCTCGTCGAAGGCGCGCGCGACCTCCTCCGGCTCCACGAGGGCGTCGGGGCGATGCAGCAGCAGCACGTCGATGCGGTCGGTGCGCAGCGCTGTGAGCGAGCCCTCGACCTGTCCCATGATGTGCTCGTAGGAGAAGTCGAACATCCCCTCCGAGGGCACGATGCCGCACTTGGTCTGCAGTGTGATCTCGTCGCGCTCCGCGGCGGACAGGCCGAGCGCGGCGCCGAAGCGGTCCTCGCAGACGTGCATCGCCCCGCCGTAGATGTCGGCGTGGTCGAAGAAGTCGATCCCGTTCGAGCGGGCGGTGTCGTACAGCTCGCGGATCTGCGCGTCCGTGCGGCCGTCGATGCGCATCATTCCTGCGACGACCGCCGGAGCGGATCCGGATCCGAATCGGATCTGCTTCATGCCCTGCTCTCCTTCTGCGCAGTCTGCTGCGCTGTACGCGGAGCGGCGTTCGCCGCACCCTGCTCCTTCGCCCGTGCCGCGAACGACCGGTAGTCCTGCTCGGCCAGATCGGCATAGGCATTGGCCCAGCTCACCAGGATATCGGCGAGCTGCACGCCCTTGCCCGCGTAGCCTGCGATCTGGGCGGCCGCGGGCGCCTGGGCATGCGCTCGGGCGAGCGTGATCGCGCACGCGACCGCATACTCGCGGTACCCCTCGTCCTCGATCTCGTCCGTGTCGATCGAGCCCTTCATGTCGTGGAACTGCCGGACGTAGTAGTCCTCGCGCGATCCCTTGATGTGACCGAGGAACGGGTCGGAGAACGCCTGCAGGATCCGCTGCACGCCCACGACTCTCGCACCCTCACCGCCCTCGCGGATCCGCTCCTGGACGTCGGCCGGCTGTTCGATCCCGCCGTACTCCGCGAGCACGCTGCGTCCCGCCTGCTTCACCTGCAGGAGCAGGGGCTCGGCGTCCGGAGTGCCGAGGACAGCGAGGAAGCAGCGCGTGCCGACGCTGCCCACGCCGACCACGCGGCGCGCCACATCGCGCACCCGGTACTGGCGCAGCAGCAGCTGGATGTCGATGTTCGCGGAGGCCGCGTACCGCGCGAAGGCGACGTCGCTGACCTCGCGAATCTCGGGGTCGGCGTGCGTCATGACGGGCGGCTGCTCAATGAACCGCAGGTGGCCGTCGTCACCGCGGACGGTGAGTCTGCGCGCCGCCCGCGCCCCGGTCCGCTTCTCGGCGGCTGCGATCGCCTTCTGCAGAGTGCGCTGCGAGTCGACGTCGAGCCCGTCCCGTGCCGCGGTCGCGTCGAAGTGCGCGAAATACCGCTGCAGCGGATCCGCGGATGCCGCGGCACGCAGCGCCCGGGCGTAGGCGAGGACGCACTGCCGCGCCGCGTCATCGGCGAGCGCCTGCCCGCGGCCTTCCCTGGCGCCGATGACCACGCTGGCCACGAGCCGCTTGAGGTCCCACTCCCACGGCGCCCACGCGGCTTCGTCGAAGTCGTTCAGGTCGAACATCAGCGTGCGCTGGGGCGAGGCGAAGAAGCCGAAGTTGCCGATGTGGGCGTCGCCGCAGGACGGCACCAGGATTCCCGTGTGCGGCTCCCGCGCGAAGTCCGCGGCCATGATCGCGGCGGTTCCGCGGTAGAACGCGAACAGGTCGACGGCCATGCGCTCGGTGCGCAACGGGACGAGATCCTGCACGCGCGTGCTGTTCTGCCGGTCCAGGATGCCGAGCGGGTCACGACCCGTCGTCGTGATCGTCGCCAGCGCGGTGCGGGGCACGCGGTCGCGAGCCGCTCTCCCCGCCTCGAGCCCCTCCGCGCGCGAAAGCATGGTGTCACCGACGAGGTTGGTTTCGGTCATGGCTCATTGTCTCCCCCACCGTTTCGTTCGTTGCCCTGCATACCGGATCCGAGGGAAGATCTCCGATGCACCGATGATCGGCTGTCGTCCCGGGGCGGCCCAGAGGAAAGGCATCGCGGATGAGCGATCAGAACCCCGGCCGCGCCGTGGACCCCGAGGACGCCCTGGAGAACGAGCGCGAGCTCACGGGCGATCGGCTGATGGCAGTCGAGGACTTCTCGAGCGAGGAGGCCGGCTATCACAAGGCCTTGAAGCCCCGGCAGATCCAGATGATCGCGATCGGCGGCGCGATCGGCACCGGTCTGTTCATGGGGGCGGGCGGACGCCTGGCATCGAGCGGCCCCGCGCTGATCATCGTCTACGCGCTGTGCGGGTTCTTCGCGTTCCTGATCCTGCGCGCACTCGGCGAGCTCGTGCTGCATCGCCCGTCCTCGGGATCCTTCGTCTCGTACGCCCGTGAGTTCTACGGCGAGAAGGTCGCCTTCGTGAGCGGCTGGCTGTACTTCCTGAACTGGGCGATGACCTCGATCGTCGACGTGACCGCAGCGGCCCTGTATGTGAAGTTCTGGGCGCACTACTGGCCGCCGCTGCAGGCCGTGCCGCAGTGGCTGATCGCACTCATCGCGCTGCTCGTTGTCCTCACGCTCAATCTCGTCAGCGTCAAGGTGTTCGGCGAGATGGAGTTCTGGTTCGCGATGATCAAGGTCGTCGCGCTCGTCGCGTTCCTCATCGTCGGAACGGTGATCCTGATCATGCAGGGATCGACGGACATCGGTCCGACCGGTTTCTCGATCATCGCCGACCACGGCGGCGTGTTCCCGATGGGTCTGTTCGCACCGCTCATCGCGATCTCGGGCGTGGTGTTCGCCTACGCGTCGATCGAGCTCGTCGGCACGGCGGCCGGAGAGACCGAGGAGCCCGCCAAGATCATGCCGCGTGCGATCAACACGGTCGTGATCCGGATCGCGATCTTCTACGTCGGCTCGATCCTGCTGCTCTCTCTGCTGCTGCCCTTCAACGCGTACAAGGCGGGCGAATCGCCGTTCGTCACGTTCTTCTCGCACCTCGGCGGCGCGGAGACCGGCGCCGTGGCCGGCTCCGTGATGAACTTCGTCGTGCTCACGGCAGCGCTCTCCAGCCTGAACGCCGGCCTGTACTCGACAGGACGCATCCTGCGTTCGATGTCGGTGAACGGCTCTGCGCCGCGCTTCACCGCCCGGATGAGCCGCAATGGCGTGCCGTACGGCGGGATCCTGCTCACCTCGGTCATCACGCTCGCGGGAGTCGTCCTCAATGCCGTCGTCCCGTCGCAGGCGTTCGAGATCGTGCTCGAGGTCTCGGCGCTCGGCATCATCGGCGGCTGGGCGACGATCGTGCTGTGCCAGCTGCGGCTGCACGCCCTGACCAAGAAGGGGGTGCTGCAGCGCTCGTCGTTCCGGATGTTCGGCGCCCCCTACACCGGGTACCTCACCCTCGCGTTCCTGGTCTTCGTCCTCGTCACCATGGGATTCACGGAGACCGGTCGCTGGGTGCTGCTCTCGCTCGTCGCCATCATCCCGGCGCTCATCGTCGGCTGGTTCGCCGCACGGCGCCGCATCACCGCCGCCGCCGAGGAGCGCGAGGGCTTCACCGGCATGCACGCCGTGCTCCCGCACCGTCAGGCGACCGAGGCCCTGCGCGACGACGACTGACCCGCTGCGTCCCCCTGTTGCGTCTCCCGTTGCGGCGACGCCCCCTCGCAGCATCCGCGCCTCCCCGCAGTTGCGTCACTCAGGAGGAGCGCGGATGTTCAGAGGGGGCGTCGCAGCGGGAGGGACGGGAGGAGGACTGACGCCCGGAATGTCCGCGGCCCGGCGTAGCGTCGGGACCGACGGCGGATCCACCGCCAGGAGGAGCGTGCAGCATGGACTGGAAGATCGAGCTCATCTTCGTGCCGGTCACGGATGTCGATCGGGCGAAGGAGTTCTACGAGCGGATCGGCTTCCACGCCGACCACGACCAGACGCCTTTCGAGGGGCTGCGGTTCGTGCAGATGACCCCTCCCGGATCCGCGTGCTCGATCGCGTTCGGCACCAATCTCGGCATCGACCTCGAGCCGGGTCGCCAGAACACGATCCAGGTGGTCGTGCCCGACGCAGACGAAGCCCTCGCGCACCTGCGCAGTGTCGGCGCAGAGGCCACCGATGTCGACGACCAGGCCTGGGGCCGCTTCGTCACGTTCACCGATCCCGATGGCAACCGCTGGACACTGCAGGAGCTGCCGGACCGCAGCGGACAAGCCTGACTCCGGCCGGGGCGGGGTGCCGTGCGCACCTCGTCCCCGGATACGAATCCGGTCGGCAGAACATCGTCGGCCCACGGCGGTCATCCCGCGCTAGCGTTGTCTCATGACCTCGCCGATCGACGCCACCACGACGCCCGCCTGGACCGATCTCGCCGCGCTGCGGGAGTCATTCTCGCCCGATCTGCGCGGCTGGTTCGCCGCCGATGCCGAGCGTGTGGAGAGCCTGACGTTCGATCTCGCCGATCTCCGCATCGATCTGTCCAAGAACCTCGTGACCGCCGAGATCCGGAGCGCTCTGGTGCGCCTTGCCGAGCAGACCGGCGTCGCCGAGCGATTCGCCGCGATGCTGGCCGGCGAGCACATCAACACCACGGAGGACCGCGCTGTGCTGCACACGGCGCTCCGCCGGCCGGCGGGTTCCTCCCCCGCACTGGTGGTGGACGGCCAGGATGTGGACCACGACGTGCACGCGGTGCTCGACGCGATGAGCGCCTTCGCCGACCGCGTTCGCTCCGGCGACTGGCGGGGCGTGACCGGCAAGAAGGTCACTCACGTGGTGAACATCGGGATCGGTGGATCCGACCTCGGCCCGGTCATGGTCTACGAGGCGCTCAAGCCCTACGCGGATGCAGGCATCCAGGCCCGTTTCGTCTCCAACATCGATCCGACCGATATCGCGCAGAAGACCGCGGATCTGGATCCGGAGACCACGCTGTTCGTCGTCGCGTCGAAGACCTTCACCACGCTCGAGACGCTGACCAATGCGCGGCTCGCCCGCGACTGGCTGTGGGAGCACCTCGCCGCCGCCGGTGTCGACGTCGCGACCGACGCGGCTCGCAGCGACGCGGTCGCCCACCACTTCGTCGCAGTCTCCACCGCGCTCGACAAGGTGGCCGCGTTCGGGATCGACCCGGCCAACGCCTTCGGGTTCTGGGACTGGGTCGGCGGCCGGTACTCGGTCGACAGCGCGATCGGGCTGTCTCTGGCGATCGTGTTCGGCCCGGGTGCGTTCCGGGAGCTTCTCGCCGGATTCCACGCGGTCGACGAGCACGTGCGCACCACGCCCCTGGAGCGCAACGTCCCGGTGCTCATGGGCCTGCTCAACGTCTGGTACACGAACTTCCTCGGGGCGCAGTCGCACGCGGTACTCCCCTACGCCCAGCAGCTGAGCCGGTTCCCCGCCTACCTGCAGCAGCTCACGATGGAGTCGAACGGCAAGTCGGTGCGCTGGGACGGATCGCCGGTGACGACCGACACCGGCGAGGTCTTCTGGGGCGAGCCCGGCACGAACGGCCAGCACGCGTTCTACCAGCTCATCCACCAGGGCACGCGGCTGATCCCGGCGGACTTCATCGCCCTCGCGAACCCCGCCTATCCGCTCGCCGATGACGGCCGCGACGTGCACGGCCTGTTCCTCGCGAACTTCCTCGCGCAGACCAAGGCGCTCGCGTTCGGGAAGACCGCGGCCGAGGTCGAGGCCGAGGGCACGACCGGCGCGCTCGTGGCGGCGAGGACCTTCGCGGGCAACCGCCCGACGACCTCGATCTTCGCTCCCGCGCTGACGCCGGCGGTGCTCGGCCAGCTGATCGCCCTGTACGAGCACATCACCTTCACGCAGGGCGTGATCTGGGGGATCAATTCGTTCGACCAGTGGGGCGTCGAGCTCGRCAAGCAGCTTGCCCTGCAGATCGCGCCCGCGATCGAGGGCGATCAGGATGCGATCGCCGCGCAGGATCCCTCCACCCGGGCGCTGCTCGCCTACTACCGCGAACAGCGCCGCTGAGGTCAGCGGACGTCAGAGCAGATCCTCGTCGCTCGTCGGTGCGGCACGACGGCCGCGCCGCACGAGCAGCAGGATCAGGCTCAGCAGGAAGACGACCGCCCCGGCGATCATGAGGATGTAGCCGACGAGGTGCAGGTCGATCCACGAGACCTGAACGTTGAGCGCGAATTCGAGGATCGCGCCGATGACGAAGAGGACGATGCCGGTTCCGATGCCCATGAGGAGTATCTCCGTTCGGTAGCTGGATGCCGTACGGTGCGACACTAGGCAGGATCCCGCGGAGAGCCATGGGGCTTGACAACCGGTCGCAGAGGCTGGTCGTGCTTCCGAGAGCGCGATCGCGCGGACCGCGCGCCTAGAGTGGGCCGGGACCACACCCCGTACCGCGACGCCTGCGGATGTGAAGGAGCCGGACGATGACGACGGAGCTGCAGGAGATCCTCGACAGGCACGTGGCGAACGGCACCGCGCCAGGGATCGTGGTCGCGGCCGGCGATGCCGCAGGAGGGCTCGAGATCCTCTCCTCCGGCGACCTCGCGCCCGACGCCATCGTGCGCATCCAGTCGATGACGAAGCCCGTGCTCGCTGTCGCTGCGCTCCGCCTGGTGCAGGACGGACGGCTCGACCTGGACGCGCCGGTGCAGCAGTGGATGTCTGAACTCGCCGATCGCCGCGTCCTGCGCACCCCGCAGTCGGCGCTCGACGACGTCGTGCCCGCGGAATCACCGATCACGGTCCGGCATCTGCTCACGAACACCTCGGGATACGGGATGACGACCGCCCCTGGCCCGCTGCAGGATGCGATGGTGCAGAACCGCACTCAGGCGAGCCAGGATCCGGTGGCGCTCGGCGCCCAGGACTGGCTCGACGCCCTCGCCGAGCTGCCGCTGATGTTCCAGCCCGGCACAGGATGGCGGTACCACCACTCCTTCGGGATCCTCGGGATCCTCCTCGCCCGCATCGCGGACCGTCCCCTGTCCGAACTCCTCGCCGAGGAGATCTTCGACCCGCTCGGCATGACCGACACGGGGCACTCGGTCCCCCGACAGGACGCGCATCGCCTCCCCGCTGCCCACCGCCACGACGGCGCCGGCGCTCTCGTCGAGATCGAACCCTCAGGAGCGGGCTTCTCCGTGGCCCCGGCGCCGTTCGACCTGAGTCACGCCGAGCTGGTCTCGACGGCATCGGACTATGCGACGTTCGCCCGGATGCTGGCATCCCGCGGCCATGCGGGCGATCGGCTCATCGTCGAACCCGCCCTGCTCGATCAGATGCGTACCGACCGGGTTCCTCCGCAGGTCAAGACGCCCGACAGCTTCTTCCCCGGCTTCTGGGATGGCATGGGCTGGGGGTACGGCGTCGCCGTGCAGACGGAAGGGCCGCACCGAGGCCGTTTCGGCTGGTCCGGAGGACTGGGCACCGATCTGTATGTCGACCTCGACGGCTCGTTCCGCGTGATCCTGACCCAGGTCGAGATGGGCGCAGAGACCATGGCGCTCTTCGCAGATCTCGCCTGAGTCGTTCTAGACAAGCGTCGGAAGCTCTGGCGCCTGTCCGGTCGCCGAGGACGACGCGGTGGACGCTATCGGATCAGGCGCGCCGGTACTGCCCGACCATGGGGCAGTCGAACGGATCCCGCGCAGCGAGGCCCACCCGGTTGAGGTAGTCGATGACGATCGCGTAGGACTGCCACAGGGACGTCTCCGTGTAGGCGATGTCGTGCGTGGCGCAGAACTCGCGCACGATCTCGCTGGCACGGGAAAGGTGCATCCGGGACATGTTCGGGAAGAGGTGGTGCTCGACCTGGTAATTCAGACCGCCCATGAGCCAGGTGGCCCACCATCCGCCGCGGATGTTGCGCGACGTGTAGACCTGCTTGGAGAAGAAGTCGAGACGCGCGTCGGGCGCGATCACGGCCATGCCCTTGTGGTTCGGGGCGAACGACGCACCCATGTAGACGCCGAAGACCGCGAGCATGACGCCCAGGAACGCGGCGGCCTTGCCGAGCGGGAGCACCAGGAAGATCGGCGTCAGGACGATCGTGAAGCGCGCGACGAGCAGGCCGATCTCCGTCCAACGGCCCTTCACGGGCGCACGGCCGACGAGATGCTTGATGCCGAGGTAGTGCAGGTTCATGCCCTCGAGGGTCAGCAGCGGGAAGAAGAACCAGCCCTGCCGGCGGGTGATCATCCGGATCAGGCCCCGCGACTGCGCCGCATCCTCTTCCAGGAACGAGATGGTGTCGACTTCGATGTCGGGATCCTTCCCGACGCGGTTGGGGTTCGCGTGGTGGCGGCTGTGCTTCGAGTCCCACCACGAGTAGCTGATCCCGACGACACCCGCCGCCAGGATACGCGCGAGACGGTCGTTCGCCGGCCCGGAGGAGAGGATCTGCCGGTGCGCGGCCTCATGTGCGAGGAAGGCGACCTGCGTGAAGAGGATCCCGAAGGCCGCGGCGATGAGCAGCTGGAACCAGCTGTCCCCCAGCAGGACGAATCCTGTGATCGCTCCACCGAACGCGAGGGCGACCGCCGAGGCGACAAGGATGTAGAACCTCGGGGTGCGCTGCATCAAGCCTGTCTCACGCACGACTCGAGACACCTCGACGAACGCGCGGGCGACGTGCGGGAAGTCCTCCTGGCGCGCGTAGGTCTGACGAATGGGGCCCAAACGCGAGGGAATTTCGGTGTGTACGGATGACATCGATGAGCGCCTTCCCTGGGTCCGGCCGAGGCCGGAGCTGGAGCCAAGGGCGGACGCCGATCGCTGGTTCCCAAGCTACGCGCATGCATATGCGTAGGGGGGCATGTGACGCCTGTGCATCCACCTCGAAAGCACCCTCATGAGCTGCCGAACGGCGTGCCGGACGATGCCTAGGCCACGGACATCAGACGGCCATCGCGATCCGCGGCGTCCAGTGCTTCCTCGGCCGCCCGACGCCCCTCCGCGATGAGCCGCGGAACGTCCTTCATGACCCATTGCGCCATGCGCTCCATCTCCGGCTGGATGAGGATCACGGTCGGGTCGGCGACGAGGTCGGCCGTGGCGGTGACGGTGCGCATCATCCGCACGTTCTCCCACTTGGCGTGCAGCCGGACGACGATGGTGCGCTCCGCGCCGAGCGCGCGCGTCACCGAGTCCGGGACGTTGTCGACCATGCCTCCGTCGGCGAGCAGGGCGCCGTCGCGGCGGACGGGCGGCAGCACGCCGGGGACTGCGACCGTGGCGCGGAGGGCCGTGCTGAGCGGTCCGCGGTCGAGGATCACGCCGCGGCGCGTGCGCAGGTCCGTCGCGTAGGCGCCGAAGCGCCGGGGCAGGTCTTCGATGAGGGGGTCGTGACCGAGGATGCGACGGATCGCGTCGGTCACCGCGTGTGTGTCGAGCAGACCCCAACGCGGGCGCAGAGACCAGCGGGCGATCGCGCCCCAGCGGAAGCCGCGTACCGCACGCTCGATCGCGTCGGCTCCGAAGCCCGCCGCGTAGGCGGCTCCGAGGAGCGCGCCGGCGCTCGTTCCAGCCACGATGCCGGGGCGAATACCGCGCTCGGCGAGCACCTGCAGCACTCCGGCCTGTGCGGCGCCGTACGCGCCGCCGCCGCTCAGCGTCAGTCCGAGGGTGTGATCGTCCGTCACGTGTCTCCCCTCGCCGGCCGTCACGCGACGCTACCAGTGGCCGCCTACGCAGCGGCTGAAACGCAGACATGGAGAAGAGTTCATCGTCCTGGTCCCGAACCAGAACGATGACCCCTCTCGCGCCTCCAGCGTGCGCAGCACTCCCCAGCGCCGCACCTCAGTGAACAACCAGAATATTGGTTGCTCGCTGAGCGTTTCATCGGAACGGCGCGGGTCACGGACCTCGCGCCGCTGCTTTGTAACAACTCTTGCGCGGAAAACCTGAGTCATCTAGGTTTTCAGGCGACACCGGTGCCCCCGGCTCGTGCTCAACGGTGAGCACGACGGACACCGTTTCAGCCAATGGAGGCAGAGATGAGTTCAGTCAGCGGATCCGCCGCAGGCACCCCTTCAGGAATGACGGCAGCGAGCACCGTCGTTTCGCACGAGCATCACTGGTTCAAGGAGCCCACGGAACCGGCCCCGAAGAAGTATGTCGCGTGGTTGTTCATCGCGCAGTTCGTGTTCTTCGTCGCCCTGCTGGGACCGGCGATCGTGGGTGTCGGCATCAAGATCTCGTCGCTCGTCGCATCCGGTGCCATCCCCGAGAACGGCGCCACCGGCGCTGCCGCCGTTCTCGGCGGATTCGGCGCTCTGTTCGCGACAGCGGCGAACGTCGTCTTCGGACGCTTGTCCGATCGCACGACGAGTCGCTGGGGCCGCCGGCGTATCTGGATCGTGGGCGGAACGCTCATCATGACACTCGGCCTCGGCGTGATGGCGGTCGGCCCGGATCTGATGTGGGCGACGGTGGGCTGGTCTATCGCACAGCTCGGCGCGAACATGACGCTGGCGCCGTTCATCGCGACCCTCGCAGACCAGGTTCCGCGCGTTCAGCGCGGATCGGTCGCGGCATGGCTGGGCATCGCCCAGAACGCCGGTGTCGTCGGGGGTGTCTACGTCGCGCAGTGGTTCCTGAACAATCTCGTGATCATGTTCGTCGGCCCGGCGCTACTCGCGATCGTCGCCATGGCGCTCTTCGCCTTCGTGCTTCCCGACAAGGTGCTCCCGGTCAAGCCTCCGGCTGCGACCTTCAGGGATTGGTGGGAGACGTTCTGGGTGAGCCCGCGGCAGTACCCCGACTATGCGCTGGCATGGTGGTCGCGCTTCCTCATCACCTTCGCCAGCTTCGGCTTCACCGCCTTCCGGTTCTTCTACCTGCAGAACCACATCGGCATCAAGAACCCCGCGGATGTCGTAGGAGTCATCTCGCTCAGCACGCTGATCTTCACCGGCACCCTCGTCGTGGCCGCCTATGCGGCAGGGAAGCTCTCGGACAGGCTTCAGCGCCGCAAGATCTTCGTGTGGAGTTCGACCGTCCTCTTCGCGATAGGGACGGTCTCGCTGATCCTCATCAAGGACGTGCCGTCGTTCTACGTCCTCGAAGCCTTGATGGGCATCGCCTACGGCATCTACGTCGGAGTCGATCTGGCGCTGGTCGTCGACGTGCTCCCGAACCCCGATGACTCCGGGAAGGACCTGGGCGTCTTCAACATCGCGAACGCGCTCCCCCAGACGATCGCCCCGATGGTGGGCGGCATCCTCGTCTACGTCGGGGACCCGACGGGCAACAACTACGCTCTGTGGTTCTCGGTGCTGGGCGTGGCGGCGTTGATCGGCGCTGCGGTGATCTTCCCCATCAAGAAGGTCCGGTAGGCGCGGGGTCGATGGTGTTCGGGGGCGGCGACCCACCCAGGTCGGGATCTCGTCGCTCCCGCTCGCCTTCAGCTCCGGATGCGGCATCGCCTAGACTCCGACCAGGGCAGTTCCGTGTCGAAGGCACCGCTGCACGGATGACGTTTGTTGCGGAGGGCGCCCATGATTCGCGGCTCATATGCCAAGGGCATCGCCAAGCGAGCGGAGATCCTCGAGGTCGCACTCGATGTGGTCGCCGAGATGGGATGCCGCAACGCGCCCAACGTCGAGATCGCTCGACGGGTCGGGCTGACCCAAGCGGGGCTCATGCATCATTTCGGCTCCCGCGAAGAGTTGTACATGGCTGTGCTCCGCGCTCGTGATGAGCGCGACACCGAGGCCCATTGGATCCGCGAGCCGAATTTCGCCGGCTTCCTCGGAGTGATCGAGCACAACACGACGGTCCCGGGGCTGGTGCAGTTGTACGTCGAGTTCTCCGCAGAGGCGAGCATCGGTAAGCACCCGGCGCACGAGTTCTTCATCGAGCGCTATGAGTGGGTTCGGCAGTCGATGAAGCAGGCGGTGGCGGCCGCGCAGGAGAGCGGCGAGTTCGGGCCGAATGTCGATGCCGGCATCGTCGCCGACCTCGTCATCGCCACCGCCGACGGCCTGCAGCAGCAATGGCTTCTCGATCGCTCCATCGACATGGTGGCGCGGCTGCGGACGCTGTGGAACGGCATCGCCATCCTGTCGAAGCTCCCCCGACAGAACTAGACCCCTCTACTACCGAGTCGTCCCCGTCAGCGCACGCCATAGGGTGCGCTGACG